>DATEPN010000457.1:0-16564 GCA_035273225.1 Acidobacteriaceae bacterium
CTGATGGATGACGCCAATGTGCCGAGTTTGCTGGCGCTGCCGTATCTGAACAGTTCTCCCGACGCGTCGCTCTACGCGCGCACCCGGGCCTTCGTCTGGAGCGAGCGAAACCCGTGGTTCTTTCGCGGGACGGCGGGCGAAGGAATCGGTGGACCACACGAAGGCGACGGAATGATCTGGCCCATGTCGCAGACAATTTATGCGCTCACCAGCACGTCGGCCGATGAAATCCGCGCCGCGTTGCGGATGCTGAAGAATGGGTCGGCGGGCAGCGGATTCGTTCACGAGAGTTATTTCAAGGACGACCCCGGCAAATTCACGCGGGCCTGGTTTGCCTGGGCCAACACGCTGTTTGGTGAACTGATCGCGTCTCTCGCGGAGACGCACCCGGAGTTATTGCGCAGGTGAGGCATGTGCGTTGGCGGATTCCGATACAGTTGCATTCTTCCCGACCAGTGATGGCAGTAAGTCGCACCACGATGTAGCAGGTAAGACTCCTCGACCGGACAATCTGCTTGACACCGCATGGACTCCAGCGCATGATGGTCGCTCAAACTGACGCTCGCCACTCCCCGTTCGATTCGTTTGCGGAAGCGTCTGTCCAGTCAAAAGCAGTCCATCGGAGATGCCAGCATGCTCGCACGCAGGCGTATTGGTATTTTTGCTCTCGCCGCCGGGTCGGTTCTCTTCCTCGCGGGTTGCCACAAACAGCCGCGTCCCGGCACCGTGCAGGACGAAGCCATGCGCGCGCATCGCGATGTTGCGTCCTTTCCCGCGGCAGACGAGGACTACTTCCACGGCATGGACGGCGGACTCGCGCTGACTCCCGAGCAGATCAAAGGCCGCAACATGTGGCTGGTCTGGACTGGGGGGAACGACCGCTTCTGGGATTCCCTGACGGTCAGGAGCTTCGGGGCGCTCGACTTTCTCAAGACTCTTTCCTCCCACCCCAGCCTGAAGTATTCCCGCGATAACCGCTGGGCCTATCTAGGCCTGGTCAACGAGCCCTGCTTCATCAAAGCAACAGCGCCTGACCCGCAGCGTTACGGCTTGTGGCTCGACAAGCGCGACCCCAGTTGCCCGCCGGATCCATTCGAAAACGAAGGGAAGTACCCTGGCGTGCGCATCGGCGCACGCGGAGAGAACCTCCCTGCCGGCTCATACTATGGTTGGGCCTCCGGAATCGTCGGCCTCCGGCTCTTCCCGAATCCCGACTTCGATGCCGCAGCCCAGAAGAAATGGGACCCCGTTCGTTACTACACCGATCCCACCTACTACAACAACAAGAACCTGATTCGCCCGTATCGCGTCGGCATGTCGTGCGGGTTCTGCCATGTCGGGCCGAGCCCGGTGAAGCCGCCGGCCGATCCCGAGCATCCCGCCTGGGAAAACCTCGCCTCCAACGTGGGCGCACAGTATTTCTGGCTCGATCGTATCTTCGACTGGCAAGCCGATCCGAGCAGCTATGTCTTCCAGTTATTCCATAGTCAGCGTCCGGGAACGCTGGACACATCGCTGGTATCGACGGATAACATCAATAACCCGCGGACGATGAATGCGATCTACGAAGTAGGTCCGCGGCTCAACCAGGCGCTGCGCTTCGGCAAGGAAACGCTCGGCGGCGGCAGTCTGAATAACAAGCAACTGAATGACTTTGTTCCCGCATCGTCGCCGCTGGCGAAGTATTTTACGGCTCCCGCGACGGCCTACTCCCCGCGCGTGCTGAAAGACGGAGCGGACTCCGTCGGCGTGCTCGGCGCGCTCAATCGCGTTTACCTCAATATCGGCCTCTTCAGCGAGGAGTGGCTGCTGCACTTCAACGCGCTGGTTGGCGGCAAGCAGACGACGCCCATCGAGATCGCCATCGCGCGAAAGAACTCTGTCTACTGGCAGGCGACCGAGGCGCAGTCGCCGGACATGGCGCTGTTCTTCCTGGCCAGCACCGCGCCGCACAAGCTGAACGACGCTCCCGGCGGAGCGAAATACCTTACGACCGATGCCGCCACTCTCAACCTCGGCAAGACCGTCTTCGCCGACCGCTGCGCCCGCTGCCATTCGAGCAAATTGCCGACGCCCGCGCCGGGACTTGATCCGGGCGGTTGTTCCGGCCCCGACTACATGAAGTGCTGGGATGCATACTGGCAGTGGACCAAAACGCCCGACTTCCAGAAGAAAATGGAAGCCATCGTGAAGGCTCCGGATTTTCTGGACGGGAATTACCTCTCCGCCGAATTTCGCGTTCCTGTCACGCTGCTCCAGACCAACGCCTGCAGCCCGCTGGCCACGAACGCGATTCGCGGCAATATCTGGGATAACTTCTCTTCGGAGACTTACAAGGACCTGCCGTCTGTCGGCAATATCACCTATTACGATCCATTCAACGGTCAGCCGCACTCGTTCAAAATGCCCGGCGGAGGCCGCGGGTACACGCGACCCCCGTCGCTGATCAGCGTATGGTCCACGGCGCCGTTCCTTCTGAACAACAGCGTCGGACGGCTGAATCCGAAGGCGGCCAATGACTACTGGAACCCGAACCCTTCTGTAGACGATCGCATGGCGGCGTTCCAGGATGCGATTACGAAGATGCTGTGGCCGGAGAAACGCGACAAGGATCCGGTGATTGGGAACATGGTCGGCACTGGAGTGGCAGGTTCTCTGATTGACCGAACAACGACGCGCAGCTATATCCGCGTCGCTGCCGGATATGTGCCGGATAACCTGCAGCCGCTCACCGGAATCGGCCATCGCCTTCTGCCCAGCGTCTTTCAGTCAGGCGGAATTGAGATTGGCCCCATACCTCCGGGAACGCCTGTCGATCTGCTCGCCAACCTGGACATGCTGGGTGATGACGCAGACCTTGCCGGCCGGGTCGACCACGACAAGAAGCTGCTCGATATTCTCGTACGCCTGAAGCACGACCTCAAGGCGCTCGGGCCTGATCCCAGCGACGACGATGCACGCCGCGTCTTCGCGAACCTGGTGGAGCCCATGATGCAGTTGAGCAAGTGTCCCGATTACATCGTGAACCGCGGCCATTACTTCGGCACCAGTTACGCCCACGGAGAGCCGCCGCTCAGCGACAAGGAAAAGCTGGCTCTCATTGAATTCCTGAAAACATTCTGAGGAGATGCAGGTTTCTCAACTGCGGAGATGGGAGTGCCTGTGAGCGATTTCGACTACATCATTGTCGGATCAGGCGCCGGTGGCGGCCCGCTCGCCGCCAATCTTGCGCGAGCGGGATGGAAGGTGCTGCTGCTGGAAGCCGGGACTGATTCGTGCGCCGCCAGCGACATGGGCCGCATGATGTACGAGGTGCCCATCTTCCACGGCCTCTCTACCGAGTATGCGGGCTGTGCATGGAACTACTTCGTCCGCCACTACTCCGACGATGCGCAGCAGGCACGCGACTCCAAGATCGTGAAGCGCGATGGGCGCGACTTCATTTGGTATCCGCGCGCCGGCACGCTCGGCGGCTGCACCTCGCATAACGCGATGATCACCGTTGTTCCGCAGGACGATGACTGGAACCATATCGCCGACCTGACCGGAGACACATCGTGGCGTGCGGACAAAATGCGTCCGTATTTCGAGCGTCTCGAAATTTGCCGCTACGTGCCCGCGCCCGGAACGGTGAAGGGCGAGGTGCACCAGGCTCTATCGAGCATCGCCCAGCTCTTCCAGGGCCGGGAGGGCTGGCGCGATCAACTCCAGGGGCACGGCTTCAGCGGCTGGCTGGCCACCAGCGAAGCCGATCCGCTTCTCGTGCTCAAAGACAAAGAGCTGATCAGGCTTCTGCTGAATGGCGTGCGCGAAGCGCTCGTCGATCACATCGGCTCGGCGGAAACCGGCATCGAGACGCGCCTCGATCCGAATGACGCGCGCAATACCGACTCCAGCCCCGAGGGTCTGGTGTTCACTCCACTGGCCGTCGCCGATGGCAAGCGGAACGGTCCGCGTGACTTTCTTCTGCGCGTCGCGAAGCAGTTCCCGCAGAACCTGGCCATTCAGCAGAACTGCCTGGCCACGCGCGTCCTGTTTGAGGGCACACGCGCCATCGGCGTGGAATTCATCGAGCAGGCGCATCTCTATCGTGCCGATCCTGCTGCGACGTCCTCACCGGCCGCTGTGCCTCGCCAGCAGGTGCGCGCCGGGCGTGAGGTGATCGTCGCCGGCGGTGCTTTCAACACCCCGCAGTTGCTCATGCTCTCCGGTGTGGGACCGCGCGCGCATCTGGCGCAGTTTGGCATCGACCCGGTCGTTGACCTCCCCGGTGTCGGCGCCAACCTGCAGGACCGCTACGAAGTCGGGGTGGTCTCCTCTTTTGCGCGAGACTTCGCACTCCTCGAAAACGCGAGCTTCGCTCCGCCGGATCCCAAGCCGGACACGTACATGCAGGAATGGCTGGAAAAGGGTTGTGGCGTCTACGCTTCGAACGGTGCGCTCATTGGCATCATTCGACGCTCCAGCCCCGGCCTCAAAGAGCCTGACCTTTATATCTTCGGCTTGCCCGGCTCTTTCCGTGGTTATCAGCCGGGCTACTCGAAGCAGTTCGAATACCATCACAACCGCTTCACCTGGGCGATCCTCAAAGCGCGCACCAATAACACGGGAAAGGTCAGCCTGCAGTCGGCGCAGCCCTGGGACACGCCCGCGATCAATTTCCAATACTTTGGCGACGGCAGCCGCACCACCGATCCGGATCTCGACGCAGTGGTCAGCGGGGTTGAGTTCGTGCGCGACATGAACCGTCGCCTCCAGCGCGACGGTCTCATCACCAGCGAAGAGACGCCGGGACCTTCGTACGCGACGCCCGATCAGCTGCGCCAGTTCATCCGCAACGAGGCGTGGGGCCATCATGCGTCGTGTACCTGCAAAATCGGCGCGGACAACGATGCAATGGCCGTGCTCGACAGCCGCTTCCGCGTGCGCGGGACGCAGGGGCTGCGCGTCGTGGATGCCTCCGTGTTTCCTAAGATTCCAGGCTACTTCATTGTTTCGGCGATTTACATGGTGAGCGAAAAGGCGTTCGACGTCATCCAGGAATCGGCCTGACTCCGGGAGGTCCTATGGCAGACCACAATGATCCCAATGCGGTCAATCACATCTTCTCCGACATCGACTACAGCCCGGCCGATCTGTACGACCTCTTCGGCTGGCCGATCAACGGCGGTGACAAGGTCGTCTTTGCGCTGACGTTTGCTTCGGCACCGGCGGCCGGCGTACTGGATCCCGACCTGCTCTACCGTCTGCTGCTGACCTCGCATCCGCGCGTGGCCTGGCCGGAGAAGGCGGAGAGAAATATCGAATCCGTGCTGCGATACTTCGACGCGGTCAGGGACAAGTACCTGGGAGAACTGAAGACGGCGGAGATCCGCGTAACCGTGCTCTCACCGAAGCGCGTGCTGATCAAATTCCTGGGCTTCCCCTGTGGCGAATTTTCAAAAGAGATGGACGTCGATACAAATACGTCGATACAAACGCCGGATGGCCACACCATCAGCGCATTTGTCGGCGGGCGCGATGATGCCTTCTTCAACGACCTGACGGGCTTCTTCCGTTCGATCAATTATGCGCCGCAGTTCTACCACGTGCCGCATACGATGACGGAAGCGCGCGAACTGCCGATCCCGAAGACGCTGCTCGAGCTTGAGGGCAACGACTTATTCAACTGTCGCGAAGATATGCCCAAATGGGGCTACACGCAGCTGGACGGAACGACGCCCAAGCTGGACCTGCCACCAGGCCCCTGGGCCTGGAAGGGCAACAGCTTCAAAAAGGATGCGAACGGGAACTTCCGCTTCGTGTATGACGGGCGCGATTGCCGCGCGCAGCAGAACTGCAATGCCATTGTGCTCGAGATTCCTCACGCATTCATCTCGCCGAATGTCCGCGAGAACCGGCTGGTGAATGGCTGGGGCGAGAGCTGGGTGCGCAAGGCCGCGCATAAGGTGGAGAGCATTCCGGATGAGCCATCCTGGACCCAGCATCCCTGGAAGGCCGTCCGCGAGAAGGAACTCGACGACGAGCTGAGGAAGTACAAGCTGGTCGATACAGACGGACAGCCCTTTGCCGATGCGGCGCTCAGCGAGCGCGAGGACGACCGGCAGATGGGCGCGAATAACTTCTGGCTGGGACCGCACTTCATCAAGCGCCTTGCCCATCTGGGTTGGGGATTCGGCCCATCCATCAGCGCACTGGGGCTGAAGACCTCATTCGATCACGACAACTCGCCTGTTTCGGTGCACAAGACATACGACTCTGCGGCAGCGGCGTTTCCGCGGATCGCAAAGACGCTCTTCCAGCAACTCAACATGCCGGATTCTTCGTGGAACCCGAAGGGGCTCCCGATCCCGCTGCGGCGAGCCTTCGAGGTTTTCGTTCCGAACGTTTGCGCGGTCGATATGGACACGACCGGCAGCTGGCCTTTCGGACGCCGTCTCGAAGATCAGGTGGCAACGCGCTTCCTCGCGCTCTTTCTCGATATGGACGCGGAGTGGAACGGGAAGAAGTACCACATCGACCTGCTCAGTGACCAGACGCTGTGGGACAGCGCTCCCATTTTCCCAAAGACTCCGCCGAATCCTCTGAAGAACGACAAGGAATTCCTCAGCGCGTTTCCCTATCTGGCAGAACCGTGGCCGGAAACCTGGTGATGATCATGACTGCTGCCGTCATCGAAGGCTTCGAGGAAGAGCTTGCGCGCGCCGAGCAGGAGATCGCAAAGCTCCAGTCGCGCCTGCAACAAGCTCCCGCCGACTTGCAAAGCCGCGTGCGCCTGGCGTACCGGATGAATCACCGGGCCTCTCTGACTGGGCGAATGGCGGATCTGGAAGAGACCCAGGCTGCAGTCACGAGTGCGATCCAGGAGTTCGGGCCGAAAGAGGATCTGTGCCTGCTGCAGGCGAATCTTGATGCGCACCTGCATCGGATCGCGAATGCACGCAACGATCTCGCGATGGCGCCGTGCCTGGCAGGGCGCTTCGAAGCGCGAACCCTCCTGGCAGATCTGGATTTTCAGGAGGGCCGGTACGACGAGGCGCGTCTCACGCTCGAGGAACTCATCCACGAAAATCGGACGTGGGATAACTTGGCGCGCCTCGCTCACTGGGAGAGCCGGCTCGGCGATCCGGAGAAAGCCGATGAGCTCTACATGCAGGCCGAAGACGAACTGACCGCCAAACAGATGCGTTCCTATGCGTGGCTGGAATTAGAGCGCGGCTTGCTCGATTTCCGAATCGGACGATTTGCCGATGCCCGCACGCATTACACGCGCGCCGATGAAAGCTACCCTGGATACTGGCACACGGATGAGCATGTGGCCGAGTTGCTCGGTGCGGAAAATCAATTCGACACTGCCGCAGCGTTGCTGCTGGAAGTCATCGAGCGGACGCACAAGCCGGAACTCCAGCAGGCCCTTGCGGAGATTTACATCCTGACCGGACGCTCCGACGAGGCAGAGCCATGGCTCGACAAGGCTCTGGCCAGCTATCTCGATTCGGTGAAGCGAGGCGGCGTTCACTATCTCCACCACCTGGCGGATTTCTTTACAGACGTGCGCCCGAATCCTGCGGAGGCGCTGGCCTGGGCGCGCAAAGACTATGCCCTGCGGTCGAATTTCTCGACCCAGGCAGCGCTGGCGCGGGCTCTCCACCTTAACGGAAAAATAGCGGAAGCGGTTGCGACGATCGAAGCGGCACTCTCTTCAGGCATAAAGGACGCGATGATCTACTCATGCGCCGCGGAGATATTCGCGAGCGCCGGGCGTGCTGTTGAGAGCCGTACGTATGCCGATGCCGCCTTGCAGCTGAATCCGCGCCATGGAAGCTTTCATATCCACCACTGACGTCAGCCGAGCATCGGCAGGCTGCAGAGTGACCCCGCATCGCGCACAGACCGGTACCGCAAGCCAAACATCCTGGCCGGCGACCACATCCAATGTCGGAAAGTAAATGGTAGGCGAGGCGGGGATCGAACCCACAACCCCCGGCTTAGAAGGCCGGTGCTCTATCCGATTGAGCTACTCGCCCCTGCATTTGGCGCTTCCCCCATTGTAACGGCGCAAGCAAACCGCAACGCCTCTCCCCACGCAGCCTGCGCCGCTTCCGCATCGGCTCCGCAGCCGGCAACGTAGAGCGTCAAGCCGAACCCCTCGCCGCCGTCCGCATGCGCAGCGCGAATCACCAGATCCACGCGTCCCGGCCCGATTTGCGCCTGCCGCATCCGCCGCACCGCCCCAACCGCCCAGGCCTCGTGCTGCTCAAACGAAGCAAACACCGCAGCGTTGCAGGCCACCAGATCGATATACGACGCCAGTCCCACCAACTCCGCATTCACCCCGCACCCGAACTCCAGCGGATCAATCTCCCCCGCATCCAGCGCCCACACATCGCATTTTGTCGAGCGCACCGGCGACTCCGGTGCATTCAGCGTGAGCAGCGCATCCCGCAGCGCAGGATATCGCGCTGCCTCCTCAATCCGCGCCGCCTGAGCCGGATCGCTCCGCAGATCGACCAGCCCCGTCCAGTCCGCATCAATGACCGGCAGATCCGCCCCAACCTCCGCCGCCCAATCCGCCTCCATGCTCAGTACTCCGCCTGCCCCTCATGCAGCAGAAAGCTGAGCAGCGTCTGCTCGGCCCAGCGGCCGTCGTCGCTCGCTTCGGCCGCCGAAGCAAGAAATGCGCAGTGCCCGCCGTTCTGCGTCTCGAGCAGCGTGACATGCGAATTCGCCAGCAGCGCCTCACGCGTGCCCGGCAGCATGCGGATGAACGGATCATCCAGCGCATGCACGATCAGCGTCGGAACACGCAGTGACGCCGCATGATTCGCGCTCGCCACCGTGGCGTAGTAGTCGTCCGCGTCGCGAAACCCGCCGTACCGCGCCACAATCTCGTCGTCGAAGTCCCGCAGCGAGCGAATCCGCTCCAGCCGCGCATCCCCATAAATCCGCGGATACATCTCCCTGCGCCGCCGAACCCGCGCAGTCATCGCCCGCAAAAAGTGCCACTCATAGATACGATTCCGCGGCTCGTGCAGCGCTGCCGAAGAGGGCGCCAGGTCCATCAGCGGAGAAATGCCGACCACCGCCTTTAATTGTCTCGGAATCGCGCCACCCAGTTCGCCTGCCCACTTCAGCACCAGATTCCCGCCCATCGAGTAGCCCACCAGCGCCACCGATTCGAGGCCCTGCTGTTCCACAATCGTCGCAAAGACGCGTCCCACATCTCCCGAGCGTCCCGAGTGGTAAATCGTCGGCGAAAGATGATCGGTGCCGCCGCACGTGCGCATATTCATGCGAACGACGTTCAGCCCCGCCGCCAGCGCGCGCGCCGTATTCCCCACGATGTACTTCGAATTCGACGAGCCCTCCAGCCCATGCACCAGCACGACCGTGAGCCGCGCCCGCCGCACCTCTTCGGGCTGCCAGTGGCAATGGCACAGCACGCTGCTCGGCCCATAGCCCGCCACCGGCCCGTCCACTTCCACCAGCAGGCTCTCCGGCTCGGGCAACTGCAACCGCCGCGGCAAGAAATTTCCCGCCAGTGTCTGCAGATGTCCACTGCGCAGCCACCGCCGCGGAACAAAATCAACAACGCTGAACGCGGACCCCACCTTTGTCATGCAGCCGAGGACTCCCGCAGCAGCGCAAGCACTTTGGCGGCCCACACCGCCCCGGTGGGATCCTCCTCATGCTTGAAATACGCGAAAACGTCGCCGCCCTCGGCGCGCCGCCGCAGGCGATCGGCAATCGCGTGCAGCGCCTCGTCCGTGTAGTCCGACTGCCGCAGCCGATAGCAGGAAAACGGTGCAGTCACCACGTCCGGCGTCTGCAACTCGTCGCTCTCTGCAACGCACAAGGCCGCCCCGCAGCGCTCCAGCAGCGCGTAAATCGCCGGATCGAACCACGACTGATGCCGAAACTCGAACGCAATGCGCACCTTCATCTCCTTCGCATCCGCCAGAAACGCCGCCAGCCGCCCCTGATCGGCCTTCAGATTAGGCGGAAGCTGAAACAGCACCGGCCCCATCCGTCCAGCCTCGGCCACCGGCCGCACCGCGTCGCAGAAAAACTCCAGCGACGACGCGCAGTCGTTCAGCCGCTTGATGTGCGTAATGCGCTGCGGCGCCTTGAACGAGAAGCGAAAACCATCTCCCGTCTGCGCCAGCCAGTTCTCGATCATCGGCGCCTTCGGCACCGCGCGGAACGTGTAGTTCACCTCGACGGAGTTGAGCCGCGTCGCGTAGTACTCGAGAAATTTCTTCGATGGAATTTCTTTGGGGTAAAAGTCCGGCTTCCATGTCGGATACGCCCACCCCGAGCAGCCCACGTAAATGGAGCCAGCCGCGGTTTGCTGCGAATCGTTATTCACGGTGCCGTCAGAATTGCGGGGCGATAAAAGAGTAAACTGGGGCGGCTAGTGGGATTTGAACCCACGACACCCGGAGCCACAGTCCGGTGTTCTGCCACTGAACTATAGCCGCCATTCCAGATGTGATTGTAGCATCCGGCACCCGGCCAATTCCCCGATCCAGGTTGCGTCCCCAGCGCGTGAACTGCAAGCCAAATCCGGAGATTCTGCCTCCCGCGTCAGGGGTGCGCGCAGGTGCGCACCGCCTCTTCTCCGACGACAATCTCGATCTGCTCGCTTACATTCTCGACGACTGGTTCCGCATCCCTGGCACGCAGGTGCGCCTCGGCATCGACGGCCTCATCGGCATCATTCCCGGCATCGGCGACGTGCTGGCCGGCATTCTTTCCTGTCTGCTCATCCTCGGAGCGTGGGTCCGCGGCGTTCCCTACGTCACGCTCTTCCGCATGGTCGTCAACGTCGGCATCGGCGTCATCGTCGGCGCGATCCCGTTCGCCGGCGACCTCTTCGACATCGCGTGGCGCCCCAACCACCGCAACTTCGCTCTGATGGCGCGCCACCTGCGCGAGCCGCACCTCCACACCTGGAAAGACTACGCCTTCCTGGCGCTCCTCGGACTGATGGTTCTCATCATCCTCGCGACACCTGTCGTCGTGCTCGTGCTCATCATCCTCTGGATGGTTCACCGCTTCTAAGCTGCATGCCGGCGCCGGCCGGCGGCACTTTCCGCTACAGCCTCGCAAATCGCCCGCGATACAATCGCAATGAACCCATTCTCCTTCCCGGGTTCATCGTCGGGGCGTAGCGCAGTCTGGTAGCGCATCTGCTTTGGGAGCAGAGGGTCGGGGGTTCGAATCCCTCCGCCCCGACCATTTCTTCCTCGTCAAGCAAAACGGGGCGCGGCCTCGAACCCGGCCCGTCGGATTCTGCTCTTCCGCAGCATGCCGCCTTATTGCAGCAGCGCGCTCGCCGGCTCCCGGAAGATCGGATCCGTCCTGTACCGCTCCGGAAAGCTCCTCTCATAGCCTGCCAGCCGTGGACAAAGGAAGTGGTGCGAAAAGGAGAACCCCCTCGCCTGCATCTCCCGCATCGCCTGCTCCGCCGTCCAGTGCTGCACCGCCATGCGATACGAGGCGACCATCATCGCCACGCGGTCGTCCCCCAGCCGGCAGTGGACAAACACCTTCTTATGGGGATTGTCCCGAATCACGGCAAGGAACTTCGCGAACACCTTGTCTGTCGGGAAGAGACAGTACCAGGGAATATGAACGTACTTCATCCCCAGCCGCTCCACCTTCTTCCCCTCTCCCCAGTGGAGTTCGCGTCCGTCGACGACAATGCCGATGCCCATCCGCGCCAGGGCCTCAAAACCGGCCTCGGTCGGCTGGCCGCCCCGATACAGCCCCGGCGTAATCTCGACCAGATTCGGCACTCCCTGGGTGATGATGTTCCGGCCGTAGGTTGCATCAGCAGAACGCGAGCCGGCCTTCTGGGCCACTCCCGCGCCGGCGCCGGCCTGAGGGAAAGACAAAACCGCCACCAGGGTCATGGCTTCCGCAAAGCAGCGGATCTGCTTGCGCTTCGCCTCGCGGATTGCTTTCACCCGGTTGGCCCCTTCCTCGCGTCGACAACCTCGCGCTTTTCATCGGATGCCCTCCCCGCCGTCCGGGTTTCGCCACCATCGCACACGAATTGTGCGCTGTCGGTAAGGGCGGCACGGTAACTGACCGACCAGTCAGTCTACAATAAGGCTGGAGGTAAACGATCATGGTCCCACGACCCGACGTCAGCGAAGAACGCAAGTCCCAGATCCTCGACACGGCGGAAGAGGTCTTCGCCAGCCGCGGCTTCGAGGGCGCCAACATGGACCTCATTGCCGAGCGTTCGGGCCTCAGCAAAGGCGCCGTCTATTGGTACTTCAAAAAGAAGGACGACATCATCAGCGCCCTGCTCGATCGCGTCTTCCGCCGCAGCATCAACAGACTGCGCAGCATCGCCGCGGAACCGGATTCTCCCCGTTCCCGGCTCCTCCGCATCGGGGAGCAAATCTCCCGTGACTACCAGGGCATGCAGCGCCTGATGCCGATCGCCCTGGAGTTCTATGCCATGGCTTTGCGCCGCAAGAGCGTCCGCAAACATCTGGCCGGGCTCTACGACGAGTTGCTCTCCATCCTCACCCCCCTGATTGAGGAAGGCGTTGCGTCGGGCGACTTCGCACCGGTCGAGCCTCGGAACGCCGCTACGCTGCTGATCGCTTCCTACGAGGGCCTCGGCCTGGTTTGGTCCCTCTCCCCAAAACTCGTGGACTGGAAGTCCCACGGTCCTCTCATGGCCTCCGTTCTCATGAGCGGACTGGAACGGAGGTAAGCGTGCGCATTCTTATTGCAGGAGCCGGAATTGCAGGGCCGACGCTGGCCTGGTGGCTGCATCGGTACGGCTTTCAACCAACCATCGTCGAAAAGAGCCCCGCCCTTCGCACCGGAGGCTACATCATCGACTTCTGGGGCGCCGGGTATGAGATCGCAGGGCGCATGGGCTTGCTTCCCGAATTGCAGCGAGTCGGGTATCACGTGCGGGAGGTCCGCATCGTCAATGACCGCGGCCGCAGGATCAGTGGTTTCAACACCGATGCATTCTGGCGCATGACGGACGGCAATTTTGTTAGCCTGGGCCGCGGCGACCTCGCCGCTGCCATCTTCCGTCTCATTGAGGATAAGGTCGAGACCCGCTTTGGCGACAGCGTCCGCAGTATCGTCGAGCACGACAACGCGGTGCAGGTGGAGTTCGAGAGCGGCGTGCAACAGGAGTTCGACCTGGTCATGGGCGCGGACGGCTTGCATTCCCAGGTTCGCAACCTCGTCTTCGGGCCCGAGGACCAATACGAGAAGTATCTGGGCTGCAAGGCCGCCGCATTCACCGCGCCGGGCTATGAACCCCGCGACGAACTCATCTATCTGATGTACTCGCAGGTTGGCGGACAGGTAGCGCGCTTCTCGATGCGCGACGGTCGCACGATGTTCCTCTTCACCTTCGCCGACGATGATCCCGCAATCGGTGCCCTTGCCGATCAAAAACGCCAGCTGCATTCTCGGTTCGGCGACTCCGGCTGGGAATGCTCGCGCATCCTGGCTGCTCTCGACCGCGCCGACCAGCTGTACTTCGACCGCGTCAGCCAAATCCGGATGGGAACCGGCGAAGGCGCCTGGCACCGCGGCCGTGTCGCTCTCCTGGGAGACGCCGCATCCTGCATTTCCTTCCTTGGGGGTCAGGGCTCGGCGCTCGCCATGACCGCCGCGTACCTGCTCGCCGGCGAATTGCGCCGTTGTCAGGGCGACTACCATGAGGCCTTCCGCGCCTACGAGCGGCGCTTCTCGCCATTTGTCCTGCGTAAGCAAAAGGCGGCCCTGCGCTTCTCCGGCACCTTCGTTCCCAGATCGCGACCTTCGATCCTCCTCCGCAACCTGGTCATGAAAATGATGAACTGGGGCCCGATCGCGGACATGATCGTGCGAGGCGACCTGGCGGACCGCCTCGATCTCTCCAATTTCCAAAGCGCATAAAGACCGTGCGGACAGTAGCATACAACCCCGCTCGTCCCCAAGCATTTGGCGGTGCAACGCGCCAACAACCCCCCTTGACGATCGTCCAGAGTTCCCGTTACTGTTCGTGCACGCTTGCGCCAGTCGAGTGCTGCAGGCGTGCTAGTCCCCCCGCCGGATTAGTTAGGAATGCCGGTGATACCCACGAAAGAGCAACGCAGCAGGAGGATTCCCCTTGATGAGGTACGTACCTGTTTCGCGATTCGTTGTGCCCATTGTGGGCTTCTTTTTGGCTAGTTCTCCCGCGATTCTCCAGGCCCAGGGCCCCGGACAATCCCAAACCGCTGGCGGCCTGCGCACCATCGAGCAGGGCATGCCACCCGTCATGATTCACCCCACCGTGCAGGCAGCGGAGCACGCGCGCGCAGCAGCCAAGCCTGCCCGACCGACACGGTCCAAGAACCTCTCCTACCACGGCGGGTATAACGGTGTCGGCGTCGAGACTGCTCCCGTGATTTATCTGGTCTTCTGGGGATCGCAATGGAACAACAATGATCCGAGTGGCGAGGCCTCGATCCTTGAGAACTTCTACACTGGCGTGGGCGGCAGTAGTTGGCTCAACTCGGTGACGCAGTATTGCCAGGGTGTCGCCAGCGGCACTGTTTTCTGCAATGGCGCGGGCACACCGGCCGGTAACCAGAGCGGCATGTTCAAAGCCAGTACCAACGTTTGGTACGACAATGCAAGCGCCGCACCCTCGCAGCCTAGCCAGTCTCAGCTGGCGGCGGAAGCGGTACGCGCAGCCGGGCACTTCGGCGTCTCGGATAACTCCACCACGCAGTACGTAATCGCCACTGCCACCGGCAACAGCGCCAGCGGCTTCGGCACCCAGTACTGCGCCTGGCACAGCTCGACCAGTTCCAGCGTCGGTCAGATTGCCTACACGAATCTGCCTTACATTACCGATGGCGGCGCTGGCTGCGGCGCGAACTTCAACGGACTTGGTCCGAATGCCGGTATCACAATTGTCGGCGGCCATGAAATGGCCGAGACCATCACCGACCAGTTCCCCAATACGGGCTGGCTCGACTCCGGCGGTGCGGAAAACGGCGACAAATGCGCCTGGATCACCTCCGGCCAGGGCGCCTCGGCCAACACCAGCCTCTCGACCGGCACCTTCCCAGTCCAGTCGCTGTGGAGCAATGCCTTTAACAGCGGCGCAGGCGGTTGCGTCCTGTCGTACTGAGCCTCGTCCCATTGAAAGCAAAAGAGCGGCCGCAAGGCCGCTCTCTTATTTTGCTGCCGTCTTCCTGAGAGGAACGCTTCAGGCGGCTTCGGCAAGCTGCGATTCTGCTTCCAGTACGACCGGCTCCCACTTCCCCTCGAACTTGTTCGTCGGGATTGAATAGCGGGCAAACCTCAGGACGTAGGGTCCATTCGGAAGTTGGGGCGGGTCGTTGGCTATGCGGCAGCGCGTATAAATCTTGCCGTTGAACCCCTGTTCGTTCCAGGTCTCCACGATGCACCCAGCCACCAGGCCGGCCCTCCGCAGAACACCGGGAATCCGGACGATCGGATTATGGACAAACTCCAGCACAACATACCTCTGAGCGCTCCGATGCTCAGGACTGGCGAACGGTTGTCGCGGACCGGACCGTCGGGGTCGCGCACAGAGATGTCGACCCTGCGAACTCGATCACGCCCGTGCAAAATCGATGAACCCATGCTCCGGGTCGGTCCGCACCAGCGTCACGCGCAGCTTGTCGCCGACGTCGAGCCCGTGCTGCCCCCGCACGAGCATGCCTTCCACATGCGGTTTGATCGTCCGCACGAATGTTCCATGCTCGTTGACGCCGGTCACAATCGCGGCGAACTGCTGGCCGATGCGCCCGCTCATCGCCACCGCCGCAATCCGCTTCTGCATGTCGCGGGAAACTTTCCGCTCGGCGTCTTCCATGCGCGTGCATTGCGCGGCGATCTGGGCCAGTTCATCGTCCGCATAAGGAGACCGCTGTGCCGCAATCATTGCCTTCAGCAGCCGCTGTGTGACCAGATCGGCATAGCGCCGGTTGGGCGCCGTCGAGTGCGTGTAGTCCTGTACCGCCAGGCCGAAGTGCCCCTCCGACGGCTCTCCCGCCCGATCCAGAACATACTCGCCTGGGCCGAGCAGCTTAATCACCGCCAGTGACAGGTCCGCAAAATGATCGGGGTCCTTGCCCTGTTGCGCCAGCAGGAAATCGTGCAGTGGCTTCGGATCGGGATCCGCCGGCAACTGCGTCCCCATCTGCCGCGCCAATTCCACAATGCGGTCCCACCGCTTCGGTGTTTTTACCACGCGGCGTATTGACGAAAACTTCTTCGCCTCCAGTGAGCGCGCCACGACGCCATTCGCCGCGATCATGAAATCTTCGATCAGCTGCGTGGCTTCGTTCTTCACCTCAGCTTCAATATCGATTTCCCCGTCCGTAAGATGGATCGGGTGCGTCTCGATCGTCTGCAGGTCGAGCGCGCCGGACTCTGACCGCTTCTGCCGCAGTCGCTCGGCGATCGCGTGCTGCATCTTGAGCTGCTGCTGCAGTTCCGGCGAGCCGGCCACCTTCGGCGGAGCCTCCGCTGTTCCGGCCAGCCACGCGCCCACGGACGGATACGCGAGCTG
>DATEPN010000458.1:0-2749 GCA_035273225.1 Acidobacteriaceae bacterium
CCATCCCGGTATCCGCACGACGAACACCCAGCGTCGTCTTACAGCCATCGCCACAGTGCGTGCAGATGGTGCCGACGTGGTTCATCTCCCACGGGCGGGTCTTGTATCGGTAAGCTCCGGAGGTGAGCGCGCCGACCGGGCAGATGTCAATGCACATGCCGCACTCTTCGCAGTCGAGGTGGTCCTGCTTGTTCGGCGCGATGACGGATCCGGCGCCGCGGTTCTGGATACCGAGCGCCCAGACGTCCATGCCTTCGCCGCAGACGCGCACGCAACGGTAGCAAAGGATGCAGCGCGGGCGGTCGAAGTAGACCACCGGGGACCACTGCTGCTCTTCACGGTGCTGCTTGATCTCGACGAACTTCGATTCGTGCGCACCGTATTTGAAGGTCATGTCCTGCAGTTCGCACTCGCCACCCGCATCGCAGACGGGGCAGTCGAGGGGATGATTGCCGAGCAGCAGTTCGATGGTGGCCTTGCGGGCCTGCGCGATCTCCGGACTTTCGGTGGTGACGACCATGCCTTCGGCGACGGGCGTGGTGCAGGCGGTCTGGAGCTTGGGCACTTTCTCGAGGCGCACGACGCACATGCGGCACGCCGCCTGGAGCGAGAGGCCGGGGTAGTAGCAGAAGGCAGGAATCTCGATGCCATGCATCCGGCAGGCTTCAATGAGCAGCGTGCCCGCGGGGGCGGTGAGTTTCTTGCCGTCGACGGTGAACGTTACGTCAGCCATGAATTCCTTCAGACCAGCGCCGCGTCTTCTTCGCGTGCGTGGTGGTACGGGCAGCCTCTGCCGTCCAGGTGATCCTCAAATTCTTTGCGAAACTTCTTAACGAAGCCGATAGTCGGCATGGCGGCTGCGTCGCCGAGCGGGCAGAAGGTGCGGCCCATCATGTTTTCGGCGAGATAGCGGATATTGTCGATGTCCTTGTCGACCGCGCCGCCCGCGTGCAGGCGCGTCAGCGATTTCTTCAACCAGTCTGTGCCTTCGCGGCACGGGATGCACCAGCCGCAGCTTTCGTGCTGGTAGAACTTCATGGTGCGCAGCGCGAACTCGACCATGCACACCGTCTCGTCGAGCACCACCACGCCACCGGAGCCGAGCATCGATCCGGCCTTGCCCACCTGGTCGAAATCCATGCCGATGTCGATCTCTTCGGGCAGCAGGACGGGCGTCGAGGATCCGCCGGGAACAACAGCCTTGAGCTTTTTGCCGTTGGGAATGCCGCCGCCGACCTCGTAAATCATCTTTTTGAGGTTGTAGCCCATCGGCAGTTCGTAGACGCCGGGACGCTCGAGATGTCCGCTGAGGCAGAAGAGGCGGGTGCCGCCATTGCGCTCGGTGCCGATCTTCGCGTAGTCGGCGGCGCCGATGCGGAAGATGTGTGGAACGGTGGCGATGGTCTCGGCGTTGTTGATGATAGTCGGCCCGCCGTAGAGGCCGACAACGGCCGGAAAGGGCGGGCGGATGCGCGGGACGCCGCGCTTCCCTTCCAGGGATTCCATCAGTGCGGATTCTTCGCCAACTTCGTAGGCGCCGGCGCCCGTCTGGGTGACGATGTCGAAATCGATGCCGCTGCCGAAGATATTCTTGCCGAGGAAACCTTTCGCGTAGGCCTCTTCGACGGCGCGTTCCATGATCTTCAGCAGATAACGGTACTCACCGCGGAGATAGATGAAGCCCATCTTGGCCTGAATGGCGAGGCCGCCGATGATGACACCTTCAATCACGGAGTGCGGGTCGTGCTCGAAGATCAGGCGATCCTTGCAGGTGCCGGGTTCCGATTCGTCTCCGTTGACGAGGACGTACTTCGGCTTCGCGGACTGCTTCGGCACGAAAGACCACTTCATGCCGGTGGGGAACCCGGCGCCGCCGCGTCCGCGGAGGTTGGAGGCTTTCATCTCGGCAATGATGCCGTCGGGGCCCAGTTCGAGAGCCTTGCGCGCGGACTGGTAGCCCTCCAGTTCGATGTACTTCTCGATCGAAGTCGCGCCTTTGCCAAAGCGGTATGAAACGACGGGCACGCAGTCAGGATGTGTGGTGAGAAACGCCATTATTTCCCTGCTCCCGATTTGGCGCGGTAGTCCGCGAGGACTTTGTCGACAGACTCGGGCGTGAGGTTCTCGTGGTAGTCGTAGTTCACCTGCGCGGCGGGCGCCCAGGAGCACGCCCCGATGCACTCGACTTCTTCCAGTGAGAAGAGACCGTCCGGGGTGACGCCTTTGTTCTCGATACCGAGGGATCTTTTGCAGTGATCGAAAACCTGGTTGGCTCCGCGCAGCATGCAGCTGATGTTCGTGCAAACCTGCACGTGGTATTTGCCGACCGGCTTCGTGCGCAGCAGCGAGTAGTAGCTGATCACGTTCCGGACTTCGAGTTCCGTGATGCCAATGCGGGCGGCGATTTCGGCAATCACCGGATCGGATAGGTAGCCGACTTCATCCTGCGCGTAGAGCAGCATGGGCACGAGCGCGGAACGCTTTACCGGATAGAGCGTGACCAGCTTGTCGAAGCGTGCGGCGAGCTCCGGCGAGAAGATCGTGGCTTGCGTGCTCATGAGTTCTCTCCCGCGGATGTCGAGCCAGCGTGCATCAGGGCGGCGGCGAAATCGATGGCGGCGTGGTCGAGGTCGAGCATCTTGCCATCGAGCGCGATGCGGCCATCGTGGAGCAAGATGAAGCGGCCCTGCAGGTCCAACAGGCCGGAGAGCTGCCAGTAACCCGCGCCGCTTTGCGGATCCACCTGCAT
>DATEPN010000459.1:0-34215 GCA_035273225.1 Acidobacteriaceae bacterium
TTCCGAATCTGGCGGACGGCGACTGGACCGTGCACATTGCGATGACGGGGTTTGCCGCCGTCACGCAGACCGTGGCTGTCGGGGCAACAGCGCGTGCCGCCGCGATTGCGCTGAAGCTGCTGCCGCCGGGTGCGGTCCAGGCACGGACGGAATCTGTCTCGCCGTCGATCCCAGCGGCACCGGTAGTGGCCGTGCCTGCTGCTGAGAAAAAAACAAAAGCTGATGCTGCGGGCACGTCCGCACCCGCTCCGGCCGACGATGATGAACTGCGGCAGCGCGCGATGAACGGCCTGCTGATTCATGGCAGCGTGAACAACAGCGAGATATCGCCCTTTGCCCTGTCGCCGGTCTTCGGCAATAACCGCTCCGGCCAGGGGCAGTACTACGGCAGCGTGGGAGCCATCGTGAGCAACTCGGCTCTGGATGCGCGGCCGTTCTCGATTACGGGGCTGAACACGGCGAGGCCGCAGTTCGGCGACTTCACCGGCATGCTGAACTTCGGCGGTCCGCTGAAGATTCGGCACATGGTGCAGAAGGATCCACGGTTCTTTATTGGCTATGAGTGGACGCGGAATCACGAGGACAACACGCAATCGTCGTTTGTGCCGACGGCTCTGGAGCGCGCGGGAGATTTTTCGCAGTCCGTCAACGCGGACGGGCAGGCGGTGACGATCTATGATCCTGCGACGGGCCGGCCCTTCCCCGGGAATACCATTCCGGCCGAACGGATCAGCCCGCAGGCGCAGGCCCTGCTCGCGTTTTATCCGCTGCCGAATCTGGCGACGGCTGCGCGGTATAACTTTCAGGCTCCGCTGCTCAGCGATCAGCACCAGGATGCTGCGCAGGCGCGCATTGATCAGAGCTTCGGCTTTCGGGATCAGCTCAACGGCAGGTTTGCATTGCAGAGCACGCGCGCCAGCAGCCCAAATATCTTTCGGTTTATTGATGCGACGGACCTGCTCGGGATCAATGCTCGCGTGCAATGGTCGCATCGGTTTGGACAGCGAGTCTTTCTGGATGGCGGATACGAGTTCAGCCGGATGCGCACGCGCGTGACGCCCTGGTTTGCCGGGCGCGCGAACGTGTCGGCGCAGGCGGGGATTGCCGGGAACGATCAGGACCCGGCGGAATGGGGACCTCCGGCGCTGAGCTTTGCGAGCGGCATCGCCGGGCTCAGTGACCAAAACAGCGCCGACACGCGCAATGAAACCAATGCGCCGTCCCTCTCGGTGCTGTGGGTGCACGGGCGCCATAACATCACGATCGGCAGCGACTTTCACCGCGAGGAATTCAATTATCGTTCGCAGCAGGATCCGCGGGGCAGCTTTGGATTTACCGGAGCGGCCACAGCAGGCCCGGGTGGCAGCGGATCCGACGTCGCCGATTTTCTGCTCGGGATTCCGGATACGAGTTCGATTGCGTTCGGCAATGCGGATAAATATTTTCGCGAGTCGCTGTACGACGAATACGTCACCGACGACTGGCGGGTGAATCCGGAGCTGACCATCAATGCCGGGGTGCGCTGGGAATACGGTGCACCGATTACGGAGCTGCGGAATCGTCTGGTGAATCTGGATGTGGCAAACGGGTTCGCTGCGGTGGCGCCGATCGTGGCGGCCCATGCGGTGGGACCGCTGTCGGGGGCGCATTATGGCAGGTCGCTCATGGACCCGGACCGCAGCGGTGTTGAGCCGCGCATCGGAGTCGCCTGGCGTCCGATTGCCGGCTCGTCGCTGGTGGTGCGGGCAGGATACGGCATCTATCGCGACAGCAGCGTCTACCAGGGGATCGTGACGCAGATGGCGCAGCAGGCGCCGCTGTCGCGGAGCCTGCGCGTCGAGAACAGCGCCGCGTGTCCGCTGACGCTGGCCAACGGCTTTGCGGACTGCGGTACGAGCACGCCTGAAACATTCGCCGTCGATCCGCACTTCCGGATCGGCGACGCGCAGAACTGGCAACTGAGCGTGCAGAGGGACCTGCCGGGCTCGCTGCAAATGAACGTCACGTATCTGGGCACGAAGGGCACGCACGGCATGCAGGAATTTCTGCCGAATACGTATCCGGCGGGCGCGGCGAATCCCTGCCCGGAGTGCCCGGTGGGATTCACCTATCTGATCTCGGGCGGTAACTTATCGCGGGAGGCGGCGCGCGTTCAGTTGCGACGGCGATTGCATAGCGGGCTGGCCGGATCCCTGCAATACACGTGGTCGAAGTCTATCGACGATGATTCGTTTGTCGGCGGGCAGGGGCCGGCTTCGTCGCAGAGCGCGACGCCGGGCGAATTTCCCACGGCTTCGGCGAGCAGCGCCGCCGCGAATACCAGCGCGACGATTGCGCAGAACTGGCGCGATCTGGCGGCAGAGCGGGGGCTTTCGAGCTTCGATCAGAGGAATGCACTGACGGCGCAACTGCAGTACACGAGCGGGATGGGGCTCAGGGGCGGAGCGCTGCTGGAGGGCTGGCGGGGTGCGCTCCTGAAGCAATGGACGTTTCTGACGGCGATCACTGCCGGGAGCGGTCTGCCGCAAACGCCGCTGGTGGTGACGGCGGTGCCGGGAACCGGCGTGACGAATACGGTTCGCCCGAATCGCACCGGCGCGCCGTTGTACGCGGGCTCCGGCGGGAGATTCCTGAACAAGGCGGCTTACTCCACACCCGCATCGGGGGAGTGGGGCAATGCCAGGCGCAATTCCATCATCGGGCCAAATCAGTTCAGCCTGAATGCGTCGATGGCGCGCAGCTTTCGCCTGAGCGACAAGCTGAACCTGGACGCGCGGCTGGACGCAACGAATGCGATCAACCGCGTGAATTACTCGTCGTGGAACACCACGATCACCAGCCCGCAGTTCGGACTGCCAACGGCAGCCAATTCGATGCGGATGGTGCAGATGACGTTTCGGGTGAGGTTCTGAGATGAGGCGGGCACTCATCGCTTTGGTGCTTGCAGCATCGGTGTCGATGCTGGCGCAGCAGATTGGCGAGAATGCGCCTGCGAATTCTGTTCCGACGCTTTCCGTCAATTCGCAGCTGGTGATTGAGACGGTCACGGTCAAGGACAAGAACGGTAATCCCATTGACGGTCTGACGCCGAAAGATTTTGTGCTGACGGAGAACGGGGTGCCGCAGACGATTCGTTCGTGCGAGCACCAGAACCTGCCGCCGGAGAAGAGCGTTGCTCCGGTGGCGGAGCCTGTTCCGGCTGACCTGAAGGTGTATTACCATCTTTCGCCAACCCAGATCCGGCCGGAGCCGCACGGCACTACGCTTTACAGGGATCGCCGGCTGCTGGCGTTCTATTTCGATATGACGGCGCTGCCGCCTGCCGACCAGATTCGCGCGCTGACGGCCGCGCAGAATTTCATCCGCACGCAAATGCGGGCCGATGATCTGGTTGCAATTTTGCGCTACGCGGGCGGCGGTGTGGATGTGCTGGAAGATTTCACCGCCGACCGCAAGCGTCTGCTCAGCATCCTGGAAACGATGATTGTGGGCGAGGGGCAATCATTCGCCGAAGCGGCGGATGACGCCAGCAGTGCCGATACCGGAGCGGCCTTCGGCCAGGACGACAGCGAGTTCAACATCTTCAACACAGACCGTCAGCTCGCGGCACTGCAGACGGCGGCGAAGATGCTCGGCCGGCTGAGTGAGAAGAAGGCGCTCATCTACTTTGCCAGCGGATTGCGGCTCAACGGCCTGGATAACCAGGCGCAGCTGCAGGCGACCATTCATGATGCGATTCGGTCGGGCGTCGCCTTCTGGCCCATCGACGCGCGCGGGCTGGTTGCCGGGGCTCCGCTGGGGGATGCGACGCAGGGCTCGCAGGGCAATACGGGGATGTATTCGGGATCGGCGGCGCTGGCGGTGATGACGAATTTTCAGCAGTCGCAGGACTCGCTGTATACGCTGGCTTCGGATACGGGAGGCAAGGCGCTCTTCGATAACAACGACCTGACGAAGGGAATCCAGCAGGCCGAAGACGCCGTCTCGAGCTACTACATCCTCGGGTACTACACGACGAATACAGCGCAGGACGGCAAGTTCAGGCGGATACGGATTTCCGTGCCGGGGCATCCGGACGCGGTGCTCGACTATCGGCAGGGTTACTACGCCGGGAAGATCTTCGCGAAATTCAATGCGGCGGATAAGGAGCGGCAACTCGAAGATGCGCTGATGCTCGACGATCCCATTACGGAACTAACGATTGCGATGGAGATCGACTACTTCCAGCTGAATCGCGCGGAGTACTTCGTGCCCATGGTTGTGAAAATTCCGGGGCGCGAACTGGCATTGGCGCGGAAGCGCGGCGCGGAACATACGCTGATTGATTTCATCGGCGAGATCAAAGATGCGTATGGCGGGATGACGGTCACGAATCTCCGCGACAAGGTGGACATCAAGCTGAGCGAAGAGACTGCGGAGCAGCTGGCGAAAAGACCGCTCGAATATGACACCGGATTCACACTGCTGCCGGGAAAGTACACGATCAAGTTCCTGGCGCGCGACGATGAGACGGGCAGGATCGGAACCTTCCAGACGACGTTTGTGATTCCGAACCTCAATAAGGAAGTGCAGCGGCTGCCGATCAGCTCGGTTGTTCTGAGCAGCCAGCGCGTGGACCTGAAGGACGCGGTTTATAACGCGGAGAAGAAGAAAGCCGCGGCGACGGAGGAGGCGGTGAATCCGCTGGTGCAGCAGGGAGCGAAGCTCATCCCCAGCGTAACGCGGGTCTTCACGCGGGATCAGGAGATGTACGTTTACCTGCAGGCGTACGAGCAGGGAGCGGCGGAGACGCAGCCGCTGATCGGCTACGTGACGTTCTATCGCGGCGCGGCGAAGGCCTTCGAGACGCAGCCGGTGCAGATCACGAAGGGGCTGGAGAACCGCGTGAGGACGATGCCGCTCACCTTTGATGTGCCTCTGCAACAACTGCCGCCGGGCACGTACAACTGTCAGGTGACGGTGCTGAATCCTTCCGGAGAGAAAGCGGTGTTCTGGCAGGCTCCGATCATGCTGCTGCCGTAGCGGCCAGACGACGGGCCGAACGGCGGATTCGCCATTTTCCGGTGTAGATTGGAAGGCCGAGGAAACATGCCGGTCTCCAGAAGAGAATTCCTGAGGCGCTCCGCTTGTGCAGGGCTGGGCGTGGTGGCGACGGAACGGGTCGGTTCTGCGGCGCTGCTGCGTGCCGTCGCTGCTCCGGAACTGACTCCTTACCTGACCGGGATGAGAATGGCACCGACTCCGGCGACGGATTATCGGGCGTACCGGTCGAAACCGGTGACGAACCCGGATACGCCGACCTGGGTGCAGATCGACTTGGGGAGCACGCGCACGATTGAGGCTGTGCTGCTGTATCCGGCCGCCGAGCGCATGTACCCGGGACGCGATCAGTATTACGGGGGCGAGGGGTTCCCGCTGCGGTTCAGGATTGAGGCTTCGGAGGACGAGGACTTTGACCGTCCGCAGATGATCGCCGATTGCAGCGGAGCCGATTTTCCCGATCCGGGCGACAACATTACTCGCTATGAAAGGCAAGGCGCACACGGACGTTATGTGCGGCTCACTGCGGTGCGGCTGCGGCCGGTGAAAGAGGGAGTGCGGGGCGCGCATGCCGTGCAGGACGGCCGGAATTTCACGCTCACGATGGCGAAGATCGGAGTTGTTTCCGAGGGAAACGACGTTGCAATCGGGTGCAAAGCAGCGGCCGACGAGGCGTGCGGAAACGCTGCCGATCTGCAGCAGCTGACGCGCCCCGCGCGTCAGGACGGGGAAGCGGTGCACTATGATTTGCCGCACAACGTGACGGATGCGGCGGGGTGGAGGCCGGCGCAATACAGAGCCGAAGCTCCGAGGTCGGGAGTGATGCTGGGCGAGGGCCTCTTCCGCACCGCGATGGAGAACAATATCCGGTACCTGCTGGACTCGTATACAACTGCGGATCTGCTGCGGCAGTTTTACGAACGAACCGGCAGAGTGAAGGATTACAAAGCTACGGGCTCAGCGGTCTTCTGGGAGGAAGATCTGGCGGGGTCCAACGCGGGGCGGTTCCTGATGGGGGCCGGCAATACGCTGCGCTGGATCCACGATGCGGAACTGCAGAAGCGGATGACAGAGGTGGTGGATGGGATCGCCGC
Source organism: Acidobacteriaceae bacterium (assembly GCA_035273225.1). GTDB lineage: Bacteria > Acidobacteriota > Terriglobia > Terriglobales > Acidobacteriaceae > Palsa-343. The sequence continues at coordinate 6,135 of DATEPN010000459.1, forward strand.
ATGCAGGCAGCCCAACGGCTACATCATGGCGTATCCGGAGGACACCATCTTCTACTCTGAGCGGGGCGCTTACACGCGTGCGTGGCTGACGCATGGGCTGCTCGAGGCAGCGTATGCGGGAGATCAGCGCGGATTCGACCTGCTGCGTGGCTACTACGACTGGTTCAATCGGCAGTCGCAGTATCTGCCTGAACTGCTGCGAGGGGCGGTGCAGGGCGGACAGGGGATGATCGCGAACACACGCGTGAGCCTCAGCCCTGTCGGGAAGCCGGCGGATGTGCAGGTGATTCAGAGGTATTTCCAGGAAAACGCCTGGCTCGACGGGCTGGCCAGGCGCGATCCTCGACAGATTTGGCAGTATCCGTACGATCGCCCGCACTGCTATCTGCTGACCGATCTGGAAGCGTATCTCGATCTGTATCGAGCTACCGGCGAACAGCGTTATTACGACGCTGTGCTCGGCGGATGGGAGATGTATCGGCAGCACTGGCAACAGCCGGGCGGGAGTGTTTCGATCATCGAGTTTCGCCGGGATCCTCCGGACAGCAATTTTCTGCATGAGGAACTGGGAGAGCTGTGCGGAAGCAGCTTCTGGGTGTTTCTGAGCCAGCGTTTTCATCTGCTGCATCCAGAGCAGGAGCGATTTGCAGCAGAGATTGAGAAGTCGATTTACAACGTCGCGCTTGCCAATCAGGACGGCGGCTACGGGCTGCGCTATCACACCATCCTTGAAGGGCAAAAGGAGAAGGCGACGCGTCACAACACCTGCTGCGAGGGGCAGGGAACCCGGTTGATCGGCTCGCTGCCCGAGCACATCTATTCGGTGGCGGATGACGGCTTGTACGTGAACTTGTACGAGCCATCGGCGATCGAGTGGCGGCGCCAGGGCGCCCCGGTGAAGGTGACGATGAACACACGGTTTCCTTTTTCACCGGAGGTGGCCTGCACGGTGACGACGACGAAGCCGGTTCGTCTGAAGCTGCGCGTGCGTACACCGTCGTGGGCAACGAAGGCGATGCCAGTGGCTGTTCACGGAAAGGTGGTCGCCGAAGGGCAGCCGGGCAGCTACGCGACGATCGACCGGACCTGGAGCGATGGAGACCAGCTGGAATTTCGGCTCCCAATGGGACTGCGGGTGAAGCGCTATGAAGGAGCGGATCAGTTGCCGGGCAGAACTCGTTATTCCTTCGAGTACGGACCTCTTCTCTACGCAGCGCTCGGCTCGGCATCGGTGGAGCTACCTGCGGGCTTCGATGCGGAACGCGCTGCCGGCGAGTGGGAGGAGGTGCCGGGTTCGCCGCTGCACTTTCGGCTTCGCGGATCTCCGGGCATCACGTTTGTTCCCTATTGGCAGATTGCGGACCAGACGTTTACCTGTTTTCCGAGTGCGGCGGGATGAGGGAAGCGGCGGCGCGGTCGCCGTATAATAGTGAGTAGCGGCGGTACCCCATTCAGGCATTCCAGACCAGGGCGAATCATCCACACGGAACGAACCGTCTTCGTGTGGTCACCTACAACATCCACAAGTCTCGTGGGCTGGATGGGCGGGTTCGTCCCGATCGCATTCTTCGCGTTCTCAGCGAGATCAACCCCGACGTGATCGCGCTGCAGGAAGTCGTCTCCCGCGAAAGCAGCCGTGCGGATCATCACCAAACCCGCTACCTTGCCGAGAAATTCGGATACTACGCGGAAATTGGCGAGAATCGGCGGCATCAGGGCGGCGCGTATGGCAATGTGCTGCTCTCGCGCTATCCCATTCTTACGGCGCGGAATCACGACATCTCTGTTCCCGGGCGGGAGCGGCGCGGCTGCCTGCACGCGGAGGTGGAGCACAGCTCCGGCTTTATCGTTCACCTGTTTAACGTGCATCTGGGGACGGCGTATTTCGAACGTCGCATACAGGCGCGCGAACTTTTCCGACGGCGGCTCTTCATGGATCCCGAGCTTGCCGGCAGGACCATCGTGCTCGGCGACTTCAATGAGTGGACGCGCGGTCTGGCATCGCGGATGTTTACTGCCCATTTTCAGAGCGCCCATGGGCAGATGCCGATGCGTCGTGCGCACACCTTTCCAGGCGTCCTTCCGCTGCTGCGGCTTGACCACATTTACTTCGACCGCGAACTGCGCCTGGAGGACGTATCCATCCACCGCAGCCCGACGGCGCTGGTCGCTTCCGATCACCTGCCGCTGGTCGCGGAATTCACGTTGCCGCAGCCGTCGGAGGCTGCGACCGCCTCTGCATCGCGAACATCTTCTCCTCCGGCCTCGGACGAACCCGAATTGCGCGTTTAACGCGGTCAAACCATGTCGGGCTCGCTGTTGAAGCCGAGCAGGTCGGCGAGTACGTCTGCTTCCCGACTCAGGGAACTGTGATTCCTGCAGACAAGGTTCAGGCGGACCTCGCGCGTGCCGCCGGCCGGCAGTCGGAGCGGAAGCAGTTCGCCACTGGCCAACTGAGATTCAATGCGATAAGCCGGGAGCCAGGCGAAACCGAGACCGCTGCGGACGCCGTCAATCGCGGCATCGATGGACGCGACCTGAAGGACTCGCTGGGCGGGGACCCGAGGTTGATGCCTGGTGGTTCCGGATGCTGCGCTCTGAATGATGACAAGCACATGCTCGATCAGTTCGGGGCGGTTCAGCTTGTGCTTGAGTGCATGAAGCGGGTGGTCATGCCGGGCGACGGCGACCATACGGATGGTCAGGATGGGCTTGGCGAAGAACTCGCGAGAAACCAGCCCGGTGATGCAGAGTTGCGCATTGTGAGCAGAGAATTCGGAGTCGGCGCAAAGGAAGGTGCTCTGTCGCAGTTTCGGCTGAACATAGGGATAGAGGCGGGAGAACTCGGTCAGCGCGGCGAAGAGGCGTTCGTTGGGAAAGACGCAGTCGACCGAGAGCCGGACCTCGGATTCGCCGCCTTTTGCCAGGCAATGGGCACGGTGTTCCACCTGGTGAAATCCCGCCAGATGCGGTTCGATGTCGGCCAGCAGAACGCGGCCGAGTTCGGTGAGGTGTGCGCGACGGCCTTTGATCTCGAACATCCTGATGCCGAGATGTTCCTGGAGCCGGGCAATGGCATAGCTGATCGTTGACTGGGAGCGGTTGAGCTGTTTGGCCGCCGGTGCGAAGCCGCCCAACTGGACAACCGCCTGGAGGATCTCCCATTCGTCAAGAGTGGTTCGCATGCGGGCCAATATATCAAGTAAATCGATGTATTACTGGCAAAAATCCGACTATCCGCACGAGGATTCTGTGGATTAATATGCGCGTGACCGTCTTGCGTCCCCCGGGATGAGGAACGACCGATCCGGCGACTGGACCAGTCAAGCGCGAATTGGGGTGCCAACCGAATGAAAATGGCTGTACTTGCAATGCTTGTGGGAGCGAGCCTCTGTTTTGGGCAGGAGCCAGGCGACTTTAAGCCCGCGAGTTCCAATGTTCTGGACGCGCAATATCCGAAGGTCGACAGCCAGTCGCGGGTCCAGATCCGCTTCAAGGCGCCCGATGCAGTGCATGTGAAGCTGAATTTCTGGAGCGGCCCCAAGGTGGACATGGAGAAGCAGCCGGACGGCTTCTGGACGGTGACCACGCCGCCGCTTGCCCCCGGGCTGCACTATTACACATTGAATGTCGACGGAGCCGAGGTGAGCGATCCGGGCAGCACGGCATACTTCGGCGGAAGTAAATGGGCCAGCGCGGTGGAAGTGCCGGAAGCCGGAGCCGACTATTACCTGCCCCAGGATGTTCCTCATGGGCAGGTTCGCGAGGTGTGGTATCACTCCAGCGTAACGGGTACGTGGCGGCACGCGCTGGTCTACCTGCCGCCGGGTTACGACACCGTGAAGAGCCGGTACCCAGTGCTTTATCTGCAGCACGGCGGCGGGGAAGACGAATCGGGGTGGATCCGGCAGGGCAAGGCGAACTTCATTCTCGACAACCTGATCGCGAGCGGAAGCACGAAGCCCATGATCGTAGTCATGGCCAATGGCTATGCGAGTCGCGCGGGATATCAGGTTCCGGACCTGACGGGGAAGCCGTTCGGATCGCCGGAGATGATGAAGGTGATGCAGGAGCGGATGAGCGCGTTCGAAGACGATATGACGCAGGCGCTGATTCCGTTCATCGACAAGACGTTCCGTACCGTTGCCGACCGCGATCATCGCGCGATGGCCGGGCTGTCGATGGGAGGCATGCAGACGTTTCAGGTGACCTTCGATCGCCTCGACCTGTTCTCGTACATCGGCGGATTCAGCGGAGCGGCCAACGTGTTCGCGATGGGCAATGCAAAACTGGATACGAAGACAGCATTTCACGGGGCGATGGCCGATCCGACAGCGTTCGCGAAGCGGGTACATCTGCTGTGGGTGGGCGTGGGGACCGATGAGCCAGCAATGATGAAGTCAGGGCTGGAAAAACTGCATGCCTCGCTGGATGAGGGCAAGATCCAGCACGTCTTCTACGAGTCCCCGGGCACGGCCCATGAGTGGCAGACGTGGCGGAGGGATCTGAAGGACTTCGCCCCGCGGCTGTTCCAGTCCGCGGGCCAACAGACGGCGGCTGTGCGGCGGAATCATTAGGCAGGGTGGTGTGCCGCGCGAGGCCGGCATCTCGCACACTCATGCGCGTGGAGAGCAGGTTGTATCGCTCCGACGCTAACTCCAACAGAACCGAAGAATCGGAGTGACCAACGATGATCAGGGGAAAGCTGTTCGTCGCTTTGCCTGTTTTGACTTTGCTGGCTGTGGCAGGTGCGGGTCCGGCACTCGCGCAGGTGCAAACGGAAGTGCCGGCACCCGTTCCCGGCGCGAAGCCCGTGACGGTCGAACGGATCAAGGTGCACTCGCCTGCGATCGAGGGCAATCTCGACGGGGAAGCGGCGGACCGGGACGTCATCGTGTTCCTGCCGCCGAGCTATAGCAAGGACAAGCACCGCCGGTATCCGGTGCTCTATGCGCTGCACGGCTATTCGATTGGCGCGGAGCAGTGGACGCACGAGATCCATGTGCCGCAGACGATCGAGGGTGCGTTTGCGCAGGGATCGAAGGAGATGATCGTCGTTCTGCCGGATTCGAAGACTGCCTTCAACGGATCGATGTATTCCAGTTCCGAGGCGACCGGCAACTTCGAGAAGTTCATCTACCACGACCTTGTCGGGTATATCGACGCGCACTACCGAACCATCCCCGACCGCATGAGCCGCGGCCTGGTGGGGCACTCGATGGGCGGGTATGGGGCCACGCGGATCGGCATGAAGCATCCGGACGTCTTTGGCAGCTTGTACATCATGAGCCCGTGCTGCTTGTCGGTACGTCCGTCCGGGCCGCCACCGGGGATGGACGCGACGAAGTGGCAGGAGGCGGAGAAGCAATTTGAAGCGGCCGTCGCCGCGATGAAATCTCCGGCTGATTCGGCGAGCATGTCGTTCTTCCAGCGTGCGCAACTTGCTTCGGCCGCGGCGTGGGCGCCGGATCCGAAGAACCCGCCGCTGTATCTGGACCTTCCGATCAAAGACGGCGTGCCGCAGCCCGAGGTGCAGGCGAAATTTGCGGCAAATGCGCCGCTCGCGTTCGTCGACCAGTACATCGACAACCTGAAGGAGTACCACGCCATTGCCGAAGACGTGGGGGATCAGGACGGGTTGCGCTTCGACACGCAGAAACTCCACGAGATTCTCGACAGGTATGGCATCAGCAACAGCTTCGAGATGTACCACGGCACCCATACCAGCGCTGTCGCCGATCGCTTTCAGAACCACGTGATGCCGTTCTTCAGCAAAAATCTTTGCTCGACCCAGGGTTGCCGGTGATTGTGCGGCGGTCGCGGGCGCGCACATTGGGATACTGCGTGCAGAGTGTCCCGCGGAGTCCCTCATGAAGCGCATCAGCGGAAGAAGGAAAACAAGGGACGCACAGTCGTGGTATTTTGGGCAGCGGTAAAGCGATGTAGTCGACGGACACCGTGGAGAAAACGTTTACGTCCGTCCTGATTGAGGAGACCAAATCATGAAGTGTTTTGCATTGCGAGTGATCTGCGCGGGAGTCCTGCTGGGTGCTGCTGTTGTGCCGTGTGCGATCGCCCAGGAGGCGTCGAGCCAGCCATGGATGAACACGCAGTTGTCCCCCGAGGCGCGCGCCAAAGAACTGGTGTCTCGCATGACGCTGGAGGAGAAGGCGTCGCAACTGGTGAATGATGCTCGCCCGATAGCACGGCTTGGCGTTCCTGCCTACAACTGGTGGAGCGAGGCGCTGCACGGGGTGATTGACAGCGGCGTGACGGAGTTTCCTGAGCCGATCGGGCTCGCTGCGACGTTCGACGTGCCGGGGGTGCACGCGATGGCGACCGACATTGGCATCGAGGGCCGCATTAAGCATGTCCAGGATGTTAAAGCCGAACACAAGGGCATCATGGGAGGCCTCGATTTCTGGGCGCCAAATCTCAATATCTTTCGTGATCCGCGCTGGGGTCGCGGGCAGGAGACCTATGGCGAGGATCCGTTCCTTACCGGCCGCATGGGTGTAGCGTTCGTCACCGGAATGCAGGGGGACGATCCGAAGTACTACCGCGTGATCGCGACGCCAAAGCACTACGCGGTGCACAGCGGTCCGGAGCCGACACGCCACTTCGCTGATGTCGACGTCAGCAAGCATGATGAGCTCGACACGTACGAGCCCGCGTTCCGCGCAGCTGTGGTCGAAGGCAAAGCCGGATCGGTGATGTGCGCCTACAACGGGATCAACGGACAGCCGGCGTGCGCGAATCAGTATTTGCTGCAGGATCAGCTTCGCGGCAAGTGGGGCTTCCAGGGATATGTCGTTTCCGATTGCGATGCGGTGCGCGACATTTTTACGGGGCACCGTTATCGTCCAACGCAGGCGCAGTCGTCGGCCATCTCGGTTGAGCGCGGGATGGACAACGAATGCTACGGCGGCAATGCTGAGTATCCGAAAGACAACTCCGATTACAAGCCATTTGTGGAGGCTGTGCAGCAGGGCTACCTCAGCCAGAGCGCGATGGATGCGGCGCTGGTGCGGCTGTTCACGGCTCGCTTCCGGCTGGGCATGTTCGATTCGCCGGACGTGGTTCCGTACGCGAAGATTGATGAGAAGGAACTCGACAGCGCGGAGCACCGCGCGCTGGCACGGAAACTTGCCGACGAATCGATGGTGCTGCTGAAGAACGACGGCACGCTGCCGCTGAAGGCGGGAATCCGGAGTATTGCGGTCGTCGGTCCGCTGGCCGATCAGACGCGCGTGCTGCTCGGCAACTACGCTGGGCGGCCGACGCACATCGTGTCCCTGCTCGATGGGCTGAAGGCGGAATTCCCGAATGCGAAGATCACGTATGTTCCGGGGACACAGTTCCTGCGCGGTGACGGCACGCCGGTGCCGAACAGCTGGTTGACGACACCCGATGGCAAGCCGGGGTTGAAGGCGGAGTACAGCAATTTCCAGGGAAGGCAGATGGGGCCGGGCCCGAGGCCGGCGCCGGTTGCGACGCGCGTTGAGCCGAACGTGGATCTGAGCGGGAGCAACCTGCCGTCGGAATTATCGGGAAAGAAGGCGATTGGCGCGCGCTGGACGGGCTTCCTCACGGCGCCCGATTCCGGTGATTACCTGATCGGGATTCGAGCCGATGGATTTGGCACTGTGAGCGTGGATGGCAAGCCGGTTGCGCGGCTGAGGTCGCAAGGCGTGGAAGGCAAGCTCGGCCGGGTGCACCTCGAGAAGGGACAGAAGGTTGCGCTGGATGTGATGTACGGAATGGGCGGAAATGGCGCGGCGGGCGAACCGCGCGCTCAGCTGATCTGGGCGAAGGTGAACAATGCGCCCGCACCGGAGGCAATTACCGCCGCGAAGAATGCGGATGTGGTGATTGCGGCGGTGGGCATCACGAGTGAGCTGGAAGGCGAGGAGATGCCGGTGAGTGAGCCAGGATTCCTGGGTGGCGATCGCACGAGCATCGATCTGCCGGAGCCGGAGGAGAATCTGGTGGAAGCCGTTGCCGCGACGGGCAAGCCGCTGGTGGTTGTGCTGATGAATGGCAGCGCGCTGGCGGTGAACTGGGAAAGCGAGCACGCGAACGCGGTTCTCGAGGCGTGGTATTCGGGCGAGGAGGGCGGAGCGGCGATCGCCGAGACGCTGAGCGGCAAGAATAATCCGGCGGGAAGGCTGCCGGTCACGTTTTACAAGGGCGTCGAGCAGTTGCCGCATTTCGAAGACTACTCGATGCATAACCGCACGTACCGGTACTTCACAGGAAAGCCGCTGTATCCGTTTGGCTATGGGCTGAGCTACACGACCTTCAGCTACAGCGATCTGAGCGTGCCGCACGCGACGGCGAATGCCGGCGATCCGGTGGACGCCGACGTGACGGTAACGAACACGGGGAAGGTGGCCGGGGACGAAGTGGTACAGCTGTATCTGAAGTTTCCGCCGGTGGCCGGCGCTCCGCGTGTTGCACTGCGGGGATTTGAGCGGGTGCACCTTGATCCGGGTGCAAGCCAGAAGGTTCACTTCGAGCTGAAGAACCGCGATCTGGGGATGGTGACGGAAGACGGTCATCCGATCATCGCCGCAGGGGATTACACGGTGAGCATCGGCGGCGGGCAGCCGGATACCGGAGCGCCTGCGGCTACGGGCCATTTCCATGTCGACGGGCAGATCGCTCTGCCGGAATAGGCAGGAGCTATGAAAGCGTACCAGGTCCTGCTCGTCGCACTGGCAGGCTGGATGGTCGGGACGGGGACCGCGCAGGGGCAACAGACCTGTGCGGACCTCGCGAATCTGAAGATCGAGGGCGTCGAGATCACCAACGCCGTCGACGTTCCCGCCGGCGCAACGGTGCCGGCATCGTTTCCGCACTACAACGGGAGCTTGCCCGCGCATTGCCGCGTCGAGGGCGTGATGCATCGCCGTACGGGAGTGGGAGGCCAGGAGTACGGGATCGGCTTTGCCCTGGCTCTGCCTCCGGCGCAGGCCTGGAACGGCGACTTCATGATGCAGGGCGGAGGCGGCGGGAACGGCGTCGTCAACTATCCGGTCGGAGCCTCTTACGCCGGCGATCAGTCGGCGCTGGCTCGAGGATTCGCGGTGGCGAGCACCGATACGGGGCACAAGGCCAAGACGGGCGCGTTCGATTTTTCCTTCATGCGCGATCAGCAGGCGTATCTCGATTTTGCCTATCTTGCGAACGCCGAGGTGGCCGGGGTGGCGAAGCAGATCATTGCCCGGTACTACGCGAAACCTGTCGCACATTCGTACTTCATTGGGTGCTCGACCGGCGGGCGCGAAGGGATGATCCTGTCGCAGCGTTATCCGACGGTGTTCAACGGGATCGTCTCGGGAGATCCGGCCATGCGCACCGGACTCTCCAATCTGGCCATCGCCAAATGGATTCCGGTGGCGTACAACCAGGCCGCGCCGAAGGACGCATCGGGCGCGCCGCAGATCGAGAAGTTCCTCAGCGACAGCGACCGCAAGCTGTTCATGGATGCGCTGATGAAAAAGTGCGACGCGAAGGACGGTGTAGCCGATGGGATGATCTTCGATCCGCTCGGCTGCGATTTCGATCCCGCGGAGCTTGCCTGCAAACCCGGTCAAAGCGAGGGCTGCCTGCCGGCGGAGAAGACAGCGGCGATCCAAAAGGCATTCGCCGGGCCGAAGAATGCGTATGGAACGCAGGTCTATCCTGGTTTTTTGTATGACGCAGGGATCGCGGCGAGCGGTCCGATACCAGGGCTGCTGCATCCACGGGCGCGCGGGTTGTTTGGTCCGTATCCCACCGCTACTTCGATCGACGTGGATCAGGAAGCGATGCATGCCTCCGATCCGCTGGTGGAGCCTGCTGCGACGAATCTCTCCACGTTTTCGGCAAGCGGCGGCAAGCTCATTTTCTTCCACGGCGACAGCGATCCGTGGTTTTCGCCACTGGATACGCTCGGGTACTACAAGTCGCTGGCAGCGGCTAGTGGCGGCGCGGACAAAGTTGCCGAGTGGAGCCGTTTCTTCTTTGTGCCGGGCATGAGCCATTGCGGTGGCGGGCCGTCGCTCGACCATTTCGACATGCTTTCCGCAGTGATGAACTGGGTGGAGAAGGGAATTGCGCCGGATTCGGTGATCGCCACGGGGCCAGCGTTCCCGGGACGCAGCCGCCCGCTTTGCGCGTATCCCAAACACGCACAGTACACCGGACATGGAGACGCGGAAGATGCCAGGAATTTTACGTGCCAGTGAATCGACGGTCGGGGCGATGACTTCGCGAAGCATTTTGCGATTGCGACTGCCGGGAGCTCGTGCGACGACAGTGGGCCCGGGTCAACGACCGAAGAGCACGGTTGCTGTCGGCTCCGGGCTTCTGCGTCGGATCTCATTGACTGGCACTCTCACGATCTCGTAACTTTATCGTTGACTTTGACCTCCTGGAGCACATGCGACGCTCCGGGGCCGCAAGGAGCCGCTCCATTCATGGCAGCCCGATTGAAAGACATCGCCAACGACCTGGGACTTTCCGTTGTCACAGTATCGAAGGTGCTGCGAGACCACCCCGACATCGGAGCGGAGACTCGCAAGCGGGTTCTGAAACGAATGCGAGAGGTGAATTATCAGCCAAATTTGGCGGCCCGCTCGCTGGTATCCGGCAGGACATGGACGCTAGGGCTGGTGGTGCCGGATCTGCTCCATCCGTTCTTCGCTGAAATCGCGAAAGCCATCTCGGCAGCGACGCGCAAGCAGGGCTACAGCCTTTTCATCTCCTCCTCCGATGAAGACCCGGAACTGGAGGTGCAGGAGATCAAGCAACTGCTGGCGCGGCGCGTGGACGTGATCCTCGTCGCCTCGGCGCAATCGACGGTGGAATGCTTTCGCATGATCGAGGAGCAAAAAACGCCTTACATCCTGATTGATCGGCGGTTCGGCGACATGGAGACGAACTTTGTCGGTGTGGATGATGAGGCTGTCGGTATGCTGGCCACCTCCCATCTGCTGGAGCAACAATGCCGGCGGGTAGCGCACATCCGCGGTCCGAACGTCAGCACGGCGATCGGGCGTCTGGAGGGCTACAAGCGTGCGCTTGCCTCACATCATCTGACGCCATTGCCAGGACACGTGATTTCACTGGGGACCTCAGGAGATCATCGCGGAGAAAAGGGCGGGTACGAAGCGGCCAAGCAGCTGCTCGCGGCGGACACGCGGCCTGATGGCATTTTCTGTTTCAACGATACGTCGGCACTCGGCGCCATGCGCGCGATCCTCGACGCAGGGTTACGGATTCCCGAAGACATTGCCGTGGTCGGGTGCGGCAACTTCTCGTACTCGGATTTCCTGCGCGTGCCTTTGTCGTCGGTGGATCAGGGCAGCGAGAACATCGGGAGACACGCAGCGGATCTGGCACTGAGGATTGCCCGCGCGAAAAAACAAAGTAAGCCAAAGGCGGAGTACATCGCCCCGCGGATGGTCGTGCGCGCTTCGAGCCGGCGATTTTCAGACGGCCGGTAGTCCTCTGCACAGCAGCAGAACCTGGCACAAAACGGCTGGGGTTTATCGATAACTGTATCGTTGACACCATTCGTGCCGGATTGCTATGATCGGCGCTTCTTCAATACCAGGGCGATGGGGATCACCGGTTCATAAGGAGGCAAGAGTGCAACGACGGGACTTCTGCAGACTTCTGGCAGTTGCTGCCGCGGCGAACGCGATTCCGGCCATCGGGCAAGAGAACAGCCAGGAGAAACCGTCAGACTTGCCTGCCGGATTCAACGAGTACACGCAGGACTACGCCAGATTCTGCGCTTTGCCTCCCGACAAACGAATCTTCTACAAGGTAGACAGCGGCAGGATTGTCGAGGAAAAGCTGCAGAACGCGACCTGGAAACCGACGGCCTGGGGTGAGCCTGGCGAGTTGCCCGTTCCAGGCGGTTCATGGGACGGCGTGCCGATGGAATCGCCGATTGCGGACCTCTCGGGACGAGGTCCCTTCAAGCCAAGCTGGGATTCGCTGCTGCAGTACGACGCCCCGGAGTGGTACCAGGACGCGAAGTTCGGCATCTGGGCACACTGGAGCCCGCAGTGCGTGCCGGAGGACGGCGACTGGTACGCGCGCAACATGTATATCGAGGGGCAGAGGCAGAACAAATATCAACTTGAGCATTACGGGCCGCCCTCTCGCTTCGGCTACAAAGATTTGTGTGCGCAGTGGACATTGCTGAACTGGGACCCAGATGAGTTAATCACGCGGTACAAGAAGGCCGGCGCGAGAATTTTCATCTCTCTTGCTAATCATCACGACGGTTTCGATGCGTGGGATTCGAAACATCAGCCCTGGAACTCGGCTGCACTCGGTCCGCACCGGGATGTAGTTGGCACCTGGGCGGCGGCAGCACGGAGGCAGGGACTTCGCTTCGGCGTCACGGTGCACCAGGCGCGGAACTGGTGGTGGTTCCAGCCCTCGCACGGTGCGGACACGAGCGGCCCGCTGAAAGACGTGCCGTATGACGGTGATCTGACGGCCGGCGAAGGCATGGACGAGTGGTGGCAGGGCTTTGACCCGCAGCGCCTCTACGGCGTCAAGCATCCATTCGACGCACTGCCGGATGTGTCGTACGTGAAGAACTTCTACGATCGCACCCGCGACCTGATCGACCAGCACAACCCCGATTTGCTCTACTTCGATAATGCGCTGCTGCCGCTGGGCTGGGGCGGCATGAACATCGGAGCGTATTTTTACAATCACAGCCTGCGGACAAACGGCGGCAGGATGCAAGCCGTTCTCAACGTCAAGAACGTTCCGGAGCGGCTGGTCAAAGCCGTAGTTGCGGATTTCGAGCGTGGGCTGACGAGCGATATACAGAAATACGCGTGGCAGTCGGAGACCTGCATCGGGGAGTGGCACTACGACCGCGGATTGTTTGATAAGCCCGGGGACTTCGGCGGCTATCTGCCACCGCGCGATGCGATTCACTGGATGATCGACACCGTCAGCAAGAATGGAACCTTCATTCTGAATGTGCCGGGAAAGCCGGACGGCACCATCGACAGCAAGGAAATCGCCGTCCTGGACGGCATCACCGCCTGGATGCAGGTCAATGGCGAAGCGATCTACGAAACCAGGCCGTGGAAGGTCTATGGTGAAGGGCCGAACAGCGTGAAGGCCGGCTCGTTCCAGGGCAACAGCATCAGCAAATTAGGCGAGAAGGATATTCGCTTCACGCGCAATAAAGCGAACAACGTGGTCTACGCGATCGTGCTGGGCTGGCCAACGGAGCCTGTGCTCGTGCAGTCATTGGGTCTGTCTGCCTCAACGAAGCCGGGGAAGATCGAGCGGGTGGAACTTATCGGAACCGGCGAACGACTCAACTGGAAGCAGACGGCCGAGCATCTGCATGTCGAGTTGCCGAGGCAATACCGGCCGGCTGCCGATTACGCTGCTTCGCTGAAGGTGACCTTCGGCTGAACCATTGAACTGCCAGCGAGCAGGCCGGTCGCGTGTAGTAGGTTCCTCTCAGATGTTGACGCGGCCGCGCCAGTCTCCGGGGAGTATCGGCTCACGTAACGGATAAGGCGACGAAGGCTCAGAGGGACGTTACGCAAGCGGGCTCGATGTGGGCGATCGGCGCGGTGCCGCCTGGTAAGGGAGACATTGATGCTCTGCAGAGGAATTCTGAACCCGCAACTGAATTCATTGCTTAGCCGCGTGCGCCACACGAATACGCTGGTGATCACCGATCGTGGATTTCCTTACTGGCCCGACGTCGAAACGGTTGATCTTTCTCTGGTCGACGATATTCCCCGCGTGCTCGATGTACTGCGCGCCATACGGATGAATTTCAAGATCGGCCGCATTACGATGGCCGAGGAATTCCGGCAGCACAATTCGCCCGCAGTGGTGCATGAGTTCGCACAGGCAACATCAGGCGTTGAGGTTCGATTTGAGCCGCACGTCGATTTGAAAAAACGGGTCCCTCAGGTGATTGGACTTATTCGCACAGGCGATACGATTCAGTACGCCAATATGATCATCGAGTCCAGCTGAACCGATTAATGCTTCGTCAGAGCGGCGGAGGTGGACTGCTGGCTTCTCGCCTGAGCGATTAACTCGAGGGCGGCCTGCGTGACAGGATCATCGGGTTTGAGCTGCTTCGCGACGAGCAGTTCTTTTTCGCCGCTGTCGAGGTCGCCGGCCTGGCAGTGGATGATGCCGAGTTTGCGGTGAAGGTCAGCTTTATCCGAGCAGTCGCCACACGCGGCGATTGCTTCTTTCATCTGCTGAATCGCTCCGGGCCAGTCATGCGCGGCCGCCGCCTGAATGCCATTATTCGCAAGCGTATCGGCCTCGTCCAGAATGCGCCGCTGCTTCTGAACGGTGAGGTAGCGGGCCATCAGATTGTCGGACTCCGTTCGATCAGTCGATCGCAACGCGCGCGCCAGGCTGATCAGTGCCTGGCTGAAGTTCGGATCAATCTCGATCGCCTTCCGCCAGGCCGCGACGGCTTTGGCATTCTCCGATTGCTTTTCCAGAGACTGGCCAAGCAGGTACCAGGCCATCGCGTTTCCAGGTTGTAACCTGACGGTCTGTTCAAACAGGTCAGCTGCAAGGTTGTACTTACCGTCCTGCTTGTTGATGAGGGCAAGAAAATAGCGTGGCTCGGGCAGCTGTGCATTCAGCCGGCAGGCGGTTTCGAACTCACTCCGTGCTTCGTTGCTGCGGCCGAGATCGTACAGCACGCGCCCGCGATAAAAATGAGCGACACCGGACTGCGGCGCAAGCCGGACTGCCTCAGTGGCCTGCACCAGGGCCGCCGGCAGGTTGTAGCTGTCGGCCAGCGCAAGCGCCAGGTCCAGATGGGCTGCGGCGAGATCGGGCGCAAGGGCTGCGACCTGGCGGAGAAAGGCAATCCCTTTGCTGATCTCGCCCATTTTCATTTCTGCTTTTCCAACGGTGGACAACGTGGCAGGGTCCTTCGGCGCCAGCGCGACCGCTTTCTGCAACTCGTCCTCGGCGTCGGACTTTCTATTCTGCCGGGCAAGAACCAGCCCCAGGTTCAGATGGGCTTCCTTATTGTTGGGAGTGTCTTCAACGGATTGGCGAAGAAGTTTCTCGGCAGCTACGAGGTCGCCCTTTCCTGCGTAAATCGTCGCGAGATTTGCGCGCGCATCGAGAAGTTCAGGTTCCAGCCTGAGTGCGGATTCAAGAGACTTCTGCGCGCCCTCCACGTCGCCTCGTGCCAGCTGCAGCCGGCCCAATTCGGCCTGAATCTTCGCCTGCTTTGGATCGATGGTGATCGCGTTGCGAAGCGCATCTTCAGCGCCTTTGGTGTCGCTGGTCGCTTCCAGCGCGAGCGCCAGGTTATAGGCTGTCCATGCGCTGTCCGGCTTCTCTTCCAGCATGTGGCGATAGATCTGCGCTGCCTCCGCCGGCTTGCCGGATTGCAGAAGGTCGTTGGCCCGGGTGCCCTCCGATGCCAGCTGGCTATTCAGAACTTCCTGCTTTTGTTGCTGCTGGAGCTGACCCACTAACTGTGTTGTCTGCTGCGTCTGGCCAAGCGAGCGCAGCACAGAGACCAACTGGTATTGAGCGGCTCTGTCGCCTGGCCTGAGCGCGACCGCCTTCTGCAACTGGGGCAGCGCCTCGTTCGGCTTGCCCATCCGGGCCAACACAAGCCCGAGCTGATAGCGAGCTTCAAAATCGTTCGGCGCGCCTGCCACTCCGCGCTCAAGCTCCGGCTCTGCCTTCGCGTAATCGCCCATTTGCTGGTACACGGTGCCCAGCATCACGTGTCCCGAGGGATCATTCGGTTTCCGGTGCAGATAATTGCGGGCAGGTGCAAGCGCCTCGGCGTAAGCTGATGCGTCGATGAGCGCCCTGACCTGCGCAGCGAGCGCAACGGTATTGCTCGGATCGCGGCGGGTGACTTCCTGGTATTCATCCGCAGCTTCGCGATCGCGACGCTCGTTGGCATAGATGTTGCCGAGCGTGAAGTAGGCCGCCGTCATGTCGGGATGGCTCCTGACCAGGTCCGTCAGGAGCCGAAGCGCTTCAGCTACGTCGACGCCCTCGCGTGGAGCCAGCCCATCGGCCTGCCGGACTTTGGCAGCCTTGTAGATCGCTGTCGCCAACGAAAGCTGCAGATCTGGAGCCTCTGGTTGAACCTGGATCGCCTGCCGCCAGAAGTCGATGGCGGGATCGTACCGCCTTTCGTTCACGAGAAGCTGCGCGATACCGTCGAGGGCGCAGACGAGGCGCGGGTTGACTGCGAGGGCTTTGCGAAATTCGGCTTCCGCAGTGGCGGGATCGGAGAGGGCCGAGCCCAGCGCGCAATGGGCCTGCAGCAACGCTGGATCGTACTGCAGAGCCAGGCGGAACTCGCTGATCGCAGCAGCAGATTGCTTTTGCCGCTGCCGAACAAGGCCAAGGTCGAAGTGCGCTTCGGCCGAGCGGGGGTCCAGCCGCAAGGCCTGCCTGAACTCGGCAGCTGCACATGGCAGGTCGCCCTTTTCAGCGAACCAGGCGCCCACCGCGTCATGGACTCGAGCAGGCGGTGTGCCGGGCGGCGCGTGCGCAGCCGCGGGAGGCGGCGTACAGGTGGGCGGCGTCTGCGCTGCGGCTCCTGCTCCCAGAACCAGGAGCAACCCACTGTGGCCAATCAGCAGCCGCCTCATGCTTTTTCCGGTTCGAGGATGACCCTGGCAAGGGTTATTTCTGCGCTGCATTGCGAGGCTCCGTCACGTCGAGTATGCGATCCGCAGTCACGTCGTGCAACAACTGGCGCGTACCCGATGGCCAGCGGATTTCAATTTCCCTGATTCTGTGCGAATTCCCCAGGCCGAAGTGGACGCGCGGGTCGCTGGACGCGGCATAGCCCGTGCTGGTTGTCGCCTCGTTGTAAAGCGCCCTGCCATCATCGGTCGTGATCCGAATCTGTGCACCGATGCCCATCCTGTTGCTTTTTGTTCCCACCAGCCTCATCAGCAACCAGTGATTGCGTGTCTCGGTGATGTTGCGGAAGACCTTCACCGGCGCTCCGAGTGCAGTGACGACCAGATCCATGCGTCCATCGTTGTCCAGATCGCCGAACGCCAGGCCCCGGTGCGGCGCTGGGCGTACAAAGTCTGCCCCAGCGGAAGCGCTCACGTCTTCAAATCGCCCGTTTCCCAGATTGCGAAAAACGGCGTTGGGTTCAGCGTAGCGAAAATGGCGGGAGATTTCCCCGATGTTGTCGAGCACGTTGCTGCGGGCTACCACCAGATCCTTCCAGCCGTCGTTATCGAGATCGACGATGGCGTTCGACCAGCCGGACATCGGCCGGGTTAGGTTCGCGAGTGCGCTCTCGTGGCCGCCGTTACGAAACTGTCCTTTGCCTCTGTTGATGAACAACGGGAATGTCTCGTTTTCGATGGCCGTATGCCAGAGGTCCGGCAAACCGTCATTGTTCACATCCCGGAAGTCAGCGCCCATGCCTGCGAGGGCGGTGCCCTCGTCGTTGTAGGCCACCCCTGCCTGAAAGGCGACCTCCTCGAATCGTTTTCCTCCGATGTTGCGGAAGAGGAGGTTCGGACTGTTGTCGTTCGCTACAAAGATGTCAAGAAATCCGTCGCCATCGTAATCCGCGAAGACGACTCCCATGCCTTTGCCGAGGACCGAGGAGATCCCGGTTTCCGCCGAGACATCGGTAAACGTACCATCGCCGTTGTTACGGTACAGCGTGTTGGGAAGAGGAGCGAAGCTGCCAGGATGGCAATATCCGCGGCCATCCAGGCCCATGCAGGCAGGCTCGTAGCGTGGGTCCCACTGGCAGTAATTGGCCACGAACAGATCGAGCAGGCCATCGTTGTTGTAGTCGAACCAGCCAGCCGCAATGGACCACATCTTGCGGCCGTTGTACATGCCCCCGCTCAATCCTGCTTTCGCGGTGACGTCGGTAAACGTACCGTCGCCGTTATTGTGAAAGAGCTGATTTCCGTTAACGTTTGCCAGGAAGAGGTCGGGCCAGCCATCGTTGTCGTAATCGCCGACGGCGGCGCCCATCCCATAGCCCGCTCCTGTGACACCGGCGCGTTCGGTTACATCGGTGAAGGTTCTATCGCCATTGTTGCGAAAGAGGCGGTTTGAATACTTCGGAGCTGTTTTTACGAGCGAGGGCATCTCCGCGCCGTTGACGAGGTAAATGTCAAGCAGCCCATCCCCGTCGTAGTCAAACAGGGCCACGCCGCCGGGCATGGTCTCGGGCTGGTGCTTCTGCGGGGTGGGGCAGTTCTCGGTGACAAAGTGTATGCCGGCTTTTTGAGCGATGTCCTCGAACCTGATCGGCGCCGGGGTTGGCGCCTGCTCCGCAATGACCCGCAGCAACTCGCTGCTGCCCGGGCACAACGAGAGTTGCGGGAGCAGCATGCCAGTTGCGCGCAGGAAGCGGCGGCGGGATCTGTCGATCATCGGGGCCGGATCACGGGGCATGAGCGACGCGAAGGGTTGGGGAAGTATTCTTCGGCATAGATCGAACTATAAAACGTCATCGCCGCGACGTTGCCGCGCGGCGATGACAGTTAGAGGCACGTCTCATCAGGGACCCAGATCGTGGAGCCGCCCCACAGCACGCTCGCGGCTAATAGTAGAACTTCAGACTCAGCTGCAGCTGACGCGTGGCAGGCTGATTGTTTTGGCCCGTGACCTGGCTTGTGACCTGGCCATAATTGGCGTCAGTATTCGTGCGGTCCGGTGGCCTGAAGACGACGTTGTTGAACAGGTTGAACGATTCGGCGCGGAATTCGAAGTATCTCGTCTCTCCGATGTGGAACTGGCGGAAGAGCGACATGTCCACGTCGCTGTAATGTTGGGAGACGAGCGGGTTCACCTTTTCATTGCCATAGGTGTACCCCGTAGGCGCCGCGAAGGCGCTGGTATTGAACCATTCCTTCGGAGTGTGGCCCCCGCTGTTCGGATTGCCCACTACGTTCATTCGTTCCTGGAGGCAACACCCGATATTCTCGGGGTCGCCGCCGGCGGTCACGGTGTAAGGCTGCCCTGACGTTTCCCGCACGATGCCGTTGAGAGCCCATCCGCCTGCCAAAGTGGAGACGAATTTGCTGCGTGATCTGTTGAATGGCGACTGCGCGGTGAATGCCACCGTAAACACATTTCTCTGGTCGAGATCGGAAGTGCCGTAGTCACGCTTGCGATCGTACGGATTCGACGAGTCGCAGCTCGCACCGAGGTTGCAGCCGTCGGCATTGGACTTGGACAACGTGTATGCCGCCAGGAAAGTAACTCCATGGGCGGACTGTTCGTGGACGCTGACCTGGAGTGCGTTGTAACGGCTGTTGCCTACGCTCTGATCGAACCATTGCTGCAGCATGTAGGGGTAAGGCCGCCGAGCCTGAGGATCGCCGGGACCGGGCTGGGGCGTGTTCATGGTAGGCCCCCAGTCCTCATGACGGCCGTTGGAGCCGACATAATCCGCGTCGAGAGAGATGTTGGCCGGTAACTGCCGCTGGACACCCACGTTCCATTGGTCGAAAACAGGGGTCCTGAAGTTGGGATCTACCATCCACTGGCTGACCTTGCTGAAGTCGTTGATGGGATAGACGACCGCACCGCCGCTGCCAAACCCCAGCGGATCGGTGTTGTTCGCTGTTGGGACGTTGAGGTTCAAACCGGAGTTTTGGATCGTATTGACCGCCGGCCAGTTGCCGCCGAAGTTCTGTGAGAGCTGGGTGATGTCGGCCCACTCGTCGTAGAAACGGCTATACGCCGCACGGAGGACTGTCTTGTCGCTGACGCGGTAGGCCAGGCCGACCCGGGGAGCCCAGTTGGCCAGGGAGTTCTTGATCACCCGGAGGCTCGGGCTGACAACGGCGTGCGGCGGAAGCCCGCCCGGAGCCGGCGTACTCGACGCGGTGTAGATGCCGTTGGGAATGCAGGGGGCACCCTGGGTTGCCGAGCAGTCGGGCGGAAGTGCGTTCAGGATGTATTGTCCGGTGATGGGGTCCGCCTCGCCGGTGTAGAAGTTCCCGCCATGGCCGGAGCCATAGATAGGCGTGTACACCATGTCGTTGCGGAAGCCGAGATTGACCGTCAGACGGCTCGTCGCCTTGAACTGGTCCTGGATGTACATTCCGTTGATCCAGCCGCCGTGGACCACTTCGTGGATGTTGCGGTAGGAGCCTGCGGCCGGAACCCCGAGCAGCAAAGACGCCCAGCTGTTTCCGCCGGTGCTGTTGGACCCGAGACTCGAGGTCTGCCCGGACTCGAAATCTTCACCGCCGTAGGCGATTGGCGAAGTGAAGTTATTTGTCTCAAAATCGGCGCCGAGTTTAATCGTGTGCCTGCCGAAGATCTTGCTGAACGAGCCGCCGAACTGCCAATCATCGCCCAGGCCTGAGGCCTGCAACTGAGATCCACTCAATCCGATATACCCACCGGCCGTGTACTGGGGGGCATAGACCTTGTTGTCCAGAGTCATCCAGAACGGCGACATGCCGAGCGATTGCAGTTTGGATATGAATGCCGCATCTTCGCCGGGATGAGTCGCGCCGGTGATGGTGTACCCGAAGTTTCTGCCGAAGTACACGTCTGTGAACGCTGTCGAACTGAACTCGTGCGTATAGTGTCCGATGTAGTTATGGCCGTAGACGTGCACTTTCTGAAGGCCAATGACACCCGTTGGACTTGCCTGCTGCAGGTCGAATTGGCTGTAGCGGAACATGACCTGGTTGCTGTTGCCAAAGTTCTGGTCAAACCGCAAGGTCCCGGTGTCCTGGTTGTAATCGGTGGGCGCGGCGAAGAAGACGTTTTGCCCGTTTACCGTCGTGGGACTGCTATGCGGGATGATCGTCTGGTATAGCGCGGAGATCGGATTGATGCGGCTGGCGGGGATGCAGTTGATACGGCCATCGCAGTAGGCCGGGTTGGGCTCGTTGTATTCCTCAGTGAAGGTCTTGCGCGTATATTGGCCGTTGACGAGGGTCGTCGTCGCCGGATCGTAGATTGGAATCATGTTTCCGCTCTTGTCGACAAGGCCGGAGAAGTCGCCATTACGCATGGCGTCCGTCGGTCCGAGCCCGCCGGTCTCGGATTTGGAGGCGAATCTGTAGCCTTCCCACGCCACAAAAAAGAACGTCCGATTCTTGCCGTTGTACAGCTTCGGAATGGAAACCGGACCGCCGAGCGATGCGCCAAACTGGTTCTGCCGGAGGGGATTGCGCTGCTTTTCAAAGAACCCCCGCGAATCCATCTGCTCGTTGCGCAGGAACTCCCAAAGAGCGCCATGGTATTGGTTCGTTCCGGGCTTCGTGACAACGCTCACCATTGCTCCAACAGCCCCTCCGTACTCGGCGAGATCGTTGTGGCCCTGGCTCTTAAATTCCTGAATGGCGTCGACGATCGGGGCATAGTTGTAGGTCCCGGACAGGGTGTTCAGGTCGTTCGCGCCATCGAGGATGAACATGTTGCTGCGGTTGCGAGCGCCATTCACGGCGGGGAAGCTAAATTGCCCAATGGAGGCTCCATTCCACCCGCCGCCTCCCCCGCTGTTCTGGTCGGTATTGAGATTTACGGTGCCGGGCAGGATCGTCAATAACTGGGTAAAGTTCCGGCCGTTGAGAGGCAGGTCGTTCATCTCCTTCGGCGAGACAACCGTACCCAGCTCCGCCGTTGCAGTCTCCAATGCGGGTGCAGCGGCGTTCACGGTCACGGTGCTCGTGGTTGCGCCGACTTTCAGCTGAAAATCAAAGCTGGCGGTCTGGCCCACCTGCAAGGTCACCGGAGGCTGCGATACGGTGGCAAAGCCGTTTGCCGATGCCTGCATGCCGTAAATGCCAGGCACAACGTTGGGAAAGACGTATATGCCTACAGTGTTCGTGGCTGTTGTCCTCACGACTCCCGTGTTGACGTTCGTGAGCTGCACCTGCGCGTTGGGAATGGCGGCGCCGCTGGGATCCTTCACCGTTCCGGTGACGTTGGCGCCTGCCTGCTGAGCGACGGCGATGGGACACCACAAAGCACCAACGGTGAAGAGCAGTACAAGCAGCCCGAGATACCAGTGCCCACTCCGGTGAGTTCCGGCTAGTGCTCTCATGATCGCCTCCAAAAGTGTTCGTTCGTGGGGATGACGCTGGCGCAGATTTGTGCGTCAGCAAACTCGTGGCGAACTCGCGTTCCGGCGAGGACGGGAACAAAGCCTCAGCATTCGCGGTGGCACGCGTTTACCGCTCGGTTCAGTAAACGATGACTGAACCGTTTATTGGCGGCCCACTCTACCCATTCGACTGAATACTTGTCAAGGCCCCGCAGCTGGGTCTGGCCATGCGGGCATGCCCTGGCCGCAAATCAGCGGCTGTGGGCAGGCAAAAAATGGCTGAAGGCAGCGATCACGGAGCAAATGCCTGGAGGACGAAGCCGGACGTCTCCACAGGAAGGTGCCGCTGGCGGCGATTGCAAAACAGTCGCAAGGCGGACGAATGCTGCGTGCATGGCAATGCCGAACGCTGTTGAGGGCCGTTGTACCATCGTCAGGACGAGGTCAATCGCGTTGCAATTCCGACTGCTTCGTGTTCACCATTCGGTCCGGCGTGTCTGGCCGGGGAAGCAGCTTCAGCAACTTTCGTTTCGATTCGTTCTTCTGTTCCTGGCATTTGGTGTGCTTGTCGTTATCGCACCCGTTTCGATCATCGTCGCAGGCCAACAGGGGCAGGCATCAGGCGGAGAGATGACCAACGCGGCCCCTCAGGCAGCGGTGTTCGACACGCAGCACCGCCCCATCACGGCTGGAGGCCTGGTGAAGACGGGTCCGATCGTGTTCCTTGATGTGACCGAAAAAGCCGGCCTCTCGAAGTGGCGGAACGTGGCCGGCACGCCGGAGAAACGAATGATCATTGAGGCGAAGGGGTCCGGCGTCTGCCTCATTGATTACGATAATGACGGCTGGCTGGATATCTATCTGGTGAACGGGTCGACGCTGGACGCCCTGGCGGGGAAGGCTCGTTCACCCCATGCGGGGCTCTTCCGCAATAACCATGACGGCACGTTCACGGACGTGACTGCGAGTGCGCATGTGGCGAATGACCGATGGGGAACGGGTTGCGTTGTCGGAGATTATGACAACGATGGCTGGCCCGATCTCTATGTGACTAATGTCGGTGCGAGCCGGCTATATCACAACAATCACAACGGCACTTTTACCGACGTCGCGGAACAAGCCGGTGTGGCTCTTGACGAAGGATCGTCCGACAAGGCGATCGACCATACCGGCGCCACGTTCGGGGACTACGATGGCGACGGCCATCTCGATCTATTCGTGGCCGGCTATATCGAGCTTGATCTGAAGAATGTTCAGATCTCCGGATCGAGGAGCCCCGGCGACAACTTCTGCCAGTACCGCGGCGTGCAGGTAATGTGCGGTCCGCGCGGTCTCACTGGAGGGCGCGATCACCTGTTTCACAATAACGGGGACGGCACGTTTACCGACGTGAGCAAGAAACTTGCTGTGGACGGCCCCGGCGGCTATTACGGACTGGATGCGTTGTTTGCCGATGTGAATGGCGACGGCAAGCCAGACCTGATGGTCGCCAACGACTCTACGCCCAACTATCTGTACATCAACAGCGGAAAGGGCACGTTCAGGGACGAGAGCTACCAGAGCGGGTTCGCGCTCAATGGAGACGGACGCGAGGCGGCCAATATGGGGCTGGCCGTCGGAGACTATGACAATACCGGACATCTCTCTGTGGTAAGCACAACCTTCTCCGACGATTACGCCATACTGTTCCGGAACAATGGTCGAGGAGCGTTCGCGGACGTGAGTTACCAAACCGGAATCGCCGAGCCTTCTATTCCTTTTGTGAAATTCGGTGATGGTTTCCTCGACTACGATAACGATGGCTGGAAGGATCTGCTCATCGTTAACGGCAATGTTTATCCGCAGGTCGATGAGCATCCGGAATGGGGACAGAGCTATGCGCAGCGGCCGCTGCTTTATCACAATCCAGGCAACGGCAAATTCGACCTTGTGCCTGCGGTCGAGGGAACAGGGCTGGCGGTGGTTACTGTGGGCCGCGGCGCAGCATTTGGGGATCTTTTCAACGATGGCAAGGTCGACGTGGTCATCAACAGCATGGACGGTGTTCCTGTGTTGCTGCGCAATGTGAATTCCGACCATCATCACTGGGTCGAGATGAAGCTTGTTGGCGGGCCGAAGAGCCCGCGCGACGCGGTCGGTGCAACCGTATATCTGACCGCAAACGGGGTGCGTCAGCGGGACGATGTGCTGAGCGGCGGCAGTTATCTGTCATCGAACGATATGCGCGTGCACTTCGGTTTGGGTAACTCCGACAAAGTCGATCAGATAGAAATCCACTGGCCCAGCGGGCGTGTGGAGAAGTTAACGCTGCCGCTCGTCGATCATATCTATACGATTGCAGAAGGCAAGGGGATTGTGGGTGCGATGTGCCAGGAGCAGCACTGTGAGGCGGCGCATTGAGTGCAATGGGTAGAAATGCATAATTCATGAGGAGAAGACGATGATCGGCACTCGTAGAGTGTTATTGGCGTTGGCGGCCTTGCTGGTGGCGTGCACGGCGCGGGCACAAACGACTTATGAGCCAACGCTTACATCGCTGGACAGCCATCCGCTACCGCACTGGTATGCGGGAGCGAAGTTAGGAATATTTATCCACTGGGGGCTGTACTCCGTGCCAGGCTGGGCGCCGCTGTCACATCCCGAGCACGACTTTTCGAATCAGGACTACATCAAAAACAACCCCTACGCGGAGTGGTACCTGAATGTCATGCGGATTCCGGGCTCGCCGACACAGGCTTACCATGTCCAGCATTACGGGGCGAATTTCAGCTACTACGACTTTGCCCCCATGTTCAATCGCGAGTCAAAGAAGTGGAATCCCGACGAGTGGGCCAAAGTCTTTCACGATGCGGGCGCCCGTTATGTTGTGCTGACGACGAAGCACCACGATGGCTTCACGCTGTGGCCGAGCACGACGGTGAATCCGAATCCTTCCATTCCACAGAACGAGCGGCACGCGGAGCGCGACATAGTCGGCGAATTATCATCGGCCGTTCGCAAAGAGGGAATGAAGATGGGCCTCTATTACTCAGGCGGTTATGACTGGACCTTCAACTCTGGCCCGATTGAAACGTCCGCGGATTATCAAACTGTAAAGCCGGAATCCCAGGCTTACGGTAACTACGCTTTCGCGCAGATTCATGAGCTGATCAATCGCTATCACCCGTCGGTGCTGTGGAACGACATCGACTGGCCGAAGACCGGCAGGCCCATGCAGGTTGAGGCAGACTACTATAATGCCGTGCCGGATGGAGTTATCGACGATCGATTCGGAATCAAGCACGCGGATTTTACTTCGCCTGAATATCAGAAGCTGGAGAAGATCAGCGAAAAGAAGTGGGAGGAGTGCCGCGGTCTGGGCAGGTCGTTTGGATATAACCGTGCCGAGGGCGAAGCGGAGACCATTGCTCCCGCCGACCTGATCTCTCTGCTGGTCGACATTGTGAGCAAGAACGGAAACCTGCTGCTGGACGTCGGACCGGAAGACGACGGAACCATTCCTCCGGTGCAGATGGATCGGCTGAAAGCGCTGGGTGCCTGGCTGAAACAGAACGGCGAAGCCATCTATGACACGGTGCCGTGGGAACGCGCTGTGGGCAAAACTGCAGAAGGCGACGACCTGCGCTTCACACGCAAGGGAAGCGACCTGTATGCCACGATCCTGGGCAGTCCGAAGGCGCGGACGGTGACGATTATCGGCGTGGCAGCACGGCCGGGCATGCCGGTGACAATCCTCGGCGATGCAAAGCCGCTGGACAGTAAAGGAGCCAACGGCAATCTGCAGGTGACACTGCCGGAGCATCTCCCCGGCCAGTACGCTTACGTGCTGAAGCTGGCCGGCTACGCGCGATGAACTGGGTAGCTCTCGCTGCTGAGAACGGACCTTCATAGCAGCGGTAACTGCGCCATTCAGAACCTGAGGAGAATGCCCGGAATGAAAACCGTACTCTCGATCAGCGTGGCGATGCTCCTTTTCGGCGCTGGCGCCCTTCAAGTTCAGGCGCAGCGAGGGAATGACAGGCGGCATCAGTTGATCGGCGCCTGGAAGCTGGTCGAGCTCGACCAGCCGGGACCAGACGGAAAGCTCAACCGGATTGACAGTACCGGCATGTTCGTCTTCACCGCGGACGGTCATCTGTCCGTCCAGGTGATGGACCGCGCGCCGAAGGAACAGAAGGCGGCGGGGCCTGAGCAGTACTCGCAAGGCGGCTACGAGGCTTCGTACGGCACCTACACCGTGGACGAGCATACGCACACCTTCACGTTTCACGTCGAGGGCGCGCTGGTGCGCAGCCTGATTGGCAAGGACCTGGTGCGCGCCTTCGAGATCGCAGGCACCCGGATGATCGTGAAGTCGACGCGCCCCGATGAGCACTGGCGTGTGGTGTGGGAACGCTACTGACAGCTTCAGAAGCGGAAACAGGAGGCAAAGATGCAAAAGCGCGTATTGGGCGAAATGGAGCAATCGATGACCAATGCCGCACTACCGGACTCTGCATTGACGCCCGACGATATACGGACGGTCTCGCCGGCTCTCGCGAGCTATACACAGAATTCGATTGGTGAAGATCCTCTGGAAACGTCCCGGCCTGTCGCCGCGCGATTGCAGTTGGCTTAGCTAACGCTGACCGGGACCAATTTCCTGGAAGCACTCCACAACCGGCGGTTTATGAACCCGGGTGCCAAGCGACGCATCCATGCGAGTAGATTGGCCTGTCCTGGCCGAATCTCGAGCTTCCCCTTCCTGAAAGCTGCAAGGGTCTGCTTCAACAACTCATCCGTGGTGATCAATGAGACGAAGCCTCCAGCGGGAAGATCGGCCGATAAAGCCGTCTTCACGGCTGGCGGCATGAGCTCGATCACCTCAACGCCGGACTCCTCCAACTGGAACCGCAGAGATTGGGTATAGGAGTGAACTGCCGCCTTGGTTGCACAGTAAATTGGCGCAGACGACAGAGGTACGAAAGCGAGACCAGAGGATACGTTGATCAGAGTACCCTTGTTTGCCGTGAGAATGTCAATGAATGCAGAAGTGGTACGGATGACGCCGCCCAGATTGATATCTATTTCGCTCGTCAATCCGTCGAGGTCAGCCGCGGGGCTTCTGAGGTTTCTGTGGAGCATGATGCCTGCGTTATTCATCAGGACGTCAAGCTTTGGGTAATCAGCCTTCACGCGCCGTGCGAGGATGGCGATTTGAGCCGGATCGGCAACGTCGCTCTGGATAGTGTGGAGCTTCGGATAGTTCGCCTTTAGCTCATCGAGCACCGACTGGCGACGACCAGTCACAACGACTTCGTTGCCAAGTTCGAGAAACTTCAGGGCGAACGAGAGGCCAATACCTGCGGAGCCCCCGGTAACTAAGATGGTGCGGCCAGTCAGCTTCATAAAGCTCCTTTCAATTGCTATGCCGATCTTCCTGAAATTGTTGTGGAGCGCAGAGATTCATCTCTTCTCCTGACGTGAAAAACCTGCTTCGCATCCAAAACCTCTTACTCAGCGAGCATCGAGGCTGCGTTGATCAATTTCGTCAATTCGTCCCAACGTTGTTTGCCCAGGCGTTTGCGCAGAGTTTCCTGCGCGCTTCGCCAGTACGGAACGGCACGACTGAATTCGGATTCCCCAGCCGGAGTCAGACGCAGCCGCCGCTCTCGTCTGTCGGCCCCGTATTTCTTAGCGATCCATCCATGCCGGTCCATAATTGCCAGCGTTCGGGTCAGGGTCGTACTGTCCATGGCGAGAATTTCTCCGAGCTCGCCCTGGGTCGGCTCACCCGCCAATGAAAGCGCCTGAAGGATGGTGAACTGCGTGATCGTCAATCCCAGAGGCCGCAGCGCCTCGTCGTAGCGCTGCGTGAACGCCCGCGCAGCGCGTCGAATATTGGCGCACATGCAGGGGAGGGCTGGAGTGGACGAGTTCTTCATGCCTGGTAGATGTATATGCATGGGAGCGAGGTTCAAGATTTGAACGAATCCAATACGTGCTACCCCGTTGTGGCTGCACAAGGATCGGGAAGCC
>DATEPN010000460.1:0-3662 GCA_035273225.1 Acidobacteriaceae bacterium
GCTGCGTAATGCCACCGTAGTTCCACCAGTCCGTTTTCACGGTGGGCACGCGCTCTGTTAGCCGCTGATTATCAGCCGCGACCACGACGAAGTTGTCGCCATCGTTTACGGCCTTTGTGATCTCACAGTCGAAGGGCGTGAAGCCGCCCTCGTGCTCACAAACCTGCTGGTCGTTCACGAGCACCGTTGCCTTGTAATTCACCGCACCAAAGTGCAGAAAGAGATGCGTGTGCGGCCTGGGATGCGCGGTGAAATCGCGCTGATACCAGAGCAGCCCTTCGTAATAGAAGAGCGATTCCTTCTGGGAATTCCAGTCGCCGGGCACGTTCAGCGTCGGCGATTTGGCGAAGTCATACTGCACGAGCGGCCCGCCCGCGACATAATGCGCGTTCTTCGCATAACCGTTCAGGCTCGCGTGCTCCGGATTCGATCCCCAGCCCTCGCGATACGGATCCGCGATATAGTGCCACGGGCCATCAAGGCTCGTCTGCACCCGATGATCCACATCGACGAGCAACGTGGGTTGTTGCGCCGAAGCGGCAACGGACACAAAGAGAGCTGAGCCCAAACAGAACGCGAGACGGCGAACGCAGGTCTGCATCATGGGCAACATAGTAACGGCAATGACCGTGCGCTGCTCTCGAGTGGCGAATATCTCGATGCTTACTTCTGCGGGTCCGCGCCGCGCACCCTGAACTTGTTCGCCTCAGCGAATTCGTCGCGCAGCTCCGGCGTCCTCAGGTTCTCCCGCAGATGCGCCAGCCGCTGCTCCAGCGCCTGCAGGCTGCGTGCAATGGCCTCGGAATTCGTATGCGCGATGTCCCGCCACATCGAAAACGGACTCGCTCCCAGTCGGGTCATCTCCCGGAGGGCGCGGCCGCCGATGGGCAACAGATCCGGGTTCGCCGCAAACTCCTCTTCCAGCAGCGCGCACATGGCCGTTGAGACAAACTGCGGCATGTGGCTGATCCACGCGCAGAGCACGTCGTGCCGGTCCGGATCCATCTCCATCACGCGCGCCCCGAATCGCTCCACCCAGCCTCGCCATTCGATGGCCATTGCCTGTGCAGCGGGGGACACCTGCGGATTCGGACACGGCGTGAACAACCAAGCTGACCCAGCGAAGAGCCCGGCATCGGCGTTTGCCGCACCGCCCACTTCCTTCCCCGCCATCGGATGCCCCGGCAGAAACAGCGGCTGCTGCGGACCGTTGTACCGCCCACGCGTATGGTGGCAGAGCACACCCTTCACACTGCCGACGTCGGTGACGAGTTGCCCTTCGCGCAGCACGGTAGCCAACCGGTCCAGCCACTCGACGATCGTGAAGACAGGCCCACCCAGCACCGTCACGTCGCTGTTCGCTGCAGCATCAAGCGGATCCTCCGCAGTGGTCGTCACGGCGCCGCGGCTGAGCGCCGTATGCAACTGCTCCTCGTCGGGATCCCAGCCGGTGATCCTGCCCGCGAATCCCTGCGCACGGAGAGCGAGCCCGGCCGAGGCTCCGATCAGCCCCGTGCCGAGGATCGCGATGGTCTCAATGGGCATGCGTACTAAATGGTACGACCGACTGCCGGAGCAATCACGCGCAGCGTCTGCATCAGGTCCGCAAATTTGTCCGGAAACATCGACTGCGCCCCGTCCGACACCGCCTTGTCCGGGTTGGGATGCACCTCGATCAGCAGCCCATCGCCGCCCGCCGCAATCGTTGCCCTCGCCATCGCAGGAACCTTGTCACGGCGTCCTGTTCCGTGCGACGGATCGCCGATGATCGGCAAATGCGAGAGCTTTTTCACCACCGGGATCGCCGAGATGTCCATGGTGTTCCGCGTGTAGGTCTCGAAGGTGCGGATGCCCCGCTCGCACAGGATCACGTCGTAGTTGCCCCCGGCCAGCAAATACTCCGCCGAGAGCAGCATCTCCTCGATGGTCGCAGCAATCCCACGCTTCAGCAGCACCGGCTTGCGCACTGCGCCCAGCTCGCGCAACAAATTGAAATTCTGCATATTGCGCGCGCCCACCTGGAAGAGGTCAACATACTGCATCATCAGCTCAATCTGGGAAATCTCCATGACTTCGCTGACAATCAACAGCCCCGTGGCATCGGCCGCCTCACGGAGCAACTTCAGAGCCTCCAGCCCCAGGCCCTGGAATGAATACGGCGAGCTGCGCGGCTTGAATGCTCCGCCTCGCAGGAATTTCGCGCCGGCCGCCTTCACCAGCCGCGCGCTTTCGAAGATCTGTTGGCGGTTTTCCACCGAGCACGGTCCGGCCATCACCACCACTTCTTCGCCGCCGATGCTGACGCCGTTCGGGAAGCGCACCACCGTGCCTTCGGGACGAAAGCTTCTCCCCGCCAGCTTGTACGGCGATGAGATGCGAATCACCTCCGCCACCCCGGCGAGGACCTCGAAATCCTCATGCGCGAACGCGCCTGGTGTGCCCACGCCCGCCAGGATGGTCTGCACCGTTCCCGTTGTCCGGTGCACATTGAACCCGATCTCTGTCATCCGCTCGACGATTGCCTGAATCTCTTCTTCGGTCGCGCCTGCCTGCATTGCCACGATCATTACTGTCTTCCTGTCTTCTGTCCGGCGTCCGGACTGCTATCCGTCGGCGCGTTGCCGCGCGATGCGAGTTCATTGCGCTGCAGCGCTCGCATCACGTCCACAATGCGCTCGTAAATGTGCACCAGCTCGATGTCCGGCAACGGTCCGGGATTGTGCGACCGCACGTTATCGAAGATCACGCGCTCGCGATTCGGCTCGTACACCGGCAGATCGGTCGCCCTCTTCAGCCGTCCAATCTCCTGCGCCGCCGCTGCACGCTCGCTGATCAGCAACACAATCTGCCGGTCAAGCTCATCAATCTTCCGTCGCCAGCCTTCAATGTCCATGGTTTTCCTCGTACGTCCCACAGGGGACAGCAGGTTCCAAAGGAGCTGTTGCGTAGAGAAACAGCGCGATTAGCGGGCCGGCGCGGCAGGTTCAGCAACAGATCCGCGCAGACCCTGAATAAATCGGGCGATGGAGCTGGGCGCCTGCTCGCGTCCCGCCTGCTCAATAGTCGCGACGATCGCGCTGCCGATGGCAGCAGCGTCGGCAAATTCGCCTACCGCAGCAAAGTGCTCCGCGTTCGAAATCCCAAAGCCCACCGCAATCGGCAGATTTGTGAACTTCCGCAGCCGCTTCACCAGTTGCTCTGCGTCGCTCTCCAGTTGTGCGCGCGTGCCAGTAATGCCGGTCCGCGAGATCGCATAGACAAAGCCCTGCGAAGCCGCCGCAATCCGCTCGAGCCGCTCATCGGGGCTCGTTGGCGCCGCGAGGAAAACCGGCGCCAGATGATGGCGGTGCATCGCTTCGAGATATTCGGCCGCTTCCTCGACGATCATGTCCGTGACCAGCACTCCATCCACACCGGACTGCTCCGCCGCCGCACAGAACTGCTCCAGCCCCAACCGCAGGATGGGATTGAAGTACGAGAAGACAATCAGTCCGACACCGGGGCGCTCGCGCCGCAGATCCGCCGCAACCGCCAGAACGTCGGTCAGCTTCACGCCGTTCTGTACGGCGCGCTCGCTGGCGCGCTGGATCACCGGCCCATCCGCCACCGGGTCGCTGAACGGCACGCCTAACTCCAGAACATCGGCGCCGGCATCAATTGCC
>DATEPN010000461.1:0-7059 GCA_035273225.1 Acidobacteriaceae bacterium
CGGAATGCCGTCGCCGTCCACATCCTTGTAGCGCGCAAACTCGCCCGCCTTCTTCAGATCCTCCGCCGTGAGCACCTTCCCGCGGTTCAGCGGCTTCTCCGGATACTCGAACGGATCGGACATCCAGTTGTTCATGCCCAGATCCAGATCGCTCAGCACGAACACGGGCGTTTGCAAGCCCTCGGCCAGATCGAACGCCGCGCCCGCAAACTCGAAGCACTCCTTCACATTCGCCGGCAGCAGGATCGGATGCTTTGTGTCGCCATGCGACAGCTGCGCCACAAACAGCAGATCCGCCTGCGAGGTGCGCGTCGGCAAACCCGTCGACGGCCCCACGCGTTGAATGTCGAAGATCACCCCCGGCAATTCCGTGAAGTACCCGAGCCCCGCAAACTCGGCCATCAGCGAGATGCCCGGCCCCGACGTTGCCGTCATCGACCGCGCGCCCGCCCAGCCTGCGCCGAGCACCATGCCGATCGCCGCCAGTTCGTCCTCGGCCTGCACGACGGCGAAGTTCGCCTTGCCGTCCTGCTCGATCCGATACTTCTTCAGGTAATCGATCAGCTGCTCGACCACCGACGACGATGGCGTAATCGGATACCACGTCACCACCGTAACGCCCGCAAACATCGCGCCCAAGGCGCACGCGGCATTGCCGTCGATGATGATCTTGCCTTCAGTCGCGTGCATCCGCTCCACAACGAAAGGATCCTGCTTCGTCAGCGATTCCTTCGCGTAGTTCGCGCCCGCTTCGACCGCACCCCAGTTCAGGTCCGCTGCCTTCTGCTTCTTCGCAAACTGCTTGCGCACCGCGCCTTCGACGGCCTTCATGTCCATCTGCAGCAGCTGCGCGGCCACGCCCACATAGATCATGTTCTTGACCAGCTTGCGCAGCTTGGCCTCGGGGCAAACAGCAGCCGTCAGTTTGTCAAACGGCACCGGATAGCAGGTCACGTCGTCTCGATACTGCTTCAGGTTCGCGGCCTCTTCGTAGATGGCCACCGAACCCGGACGCAGTGACAGAATGTCGTCCTTCGCCGTTTCGGCGTTCATCGCAATCAGGATGTCGATGTCCTTCTTGCGGGCGACGTATCCATATTTGCTGGCGCGGATCGTGTACCAGGTGGGCAGTCCCGCGATGTTGGACGGGAACAGGTTCTTGCCGCTGACCGGCACGCCCATCGCGAATATGCTGCGCAAGAGGATGCTGTTGGCCGACTGCGAGCCGGACCCGTTCACCGTAGCTACCTGGATGCTGAAGTCGTTAACGACTGGTCGGGAAGAAGAGGGGGCTGAATCAGCCTGCGCAGACGGGGCGCTGGCATTGGTGGTCGCCATGTGGCGGAGTTCCCTTCAGGTCAAAAATACGAAAGAAAATCTGCTCTTTCTCTCGCTTTATTATAACGACCGCCACGGCCCAGGGTGCTCAGTCGGTTACTAACGTGCAGAATCCTTTCAGCTGGCAATTCTCACCGGGTGCCTCGTCGGATGCCCCATCCTTGTCGCGCCGTTGTTGCGCGACGGGGTGGGATTAGCATGAAACTCCAGCGCAAATAGAAAGGGCCGCCCCAGGTTCGGAGCGGCCCCTCGGCTCGCCAACGTCTCAGCTCATACGGCGGTTGCCCCACCCTTCTCGCGCAGCGAGAGGGTGGGTTCACAATCACCGCCGATCAATCACTGACGCGCCATGTTTAATAAAGTCCCCGGTGTGCAGCTCCGCCCACGCCTGCCGCAGCTGTTCCGGCGTGTTCATCACAATCGGACCCTGCCAGGCGACGGGCTCCTCGATTGGAGCGCCGCTCACCAGCAGGAACCGAATGCCCTCCGGACCAGCCTGCACCGCAATCTCATCGCCGCGGTCAAACAGGACCAGCGAGTGGTTCTTCGCGTCGTAGAGGGGCGTGGCATTCGGATCGGCGCCCGACTCGGTCAGCACCGGCCGCGGCTCCGACGCATCGCGAAACGTCCCTGAACCGGCGAAGACGTACGCGAACGCATTGCGGGTCGTTTCCACCCTGATGCGGCGCCGCACGTTCGGGGGCACTGAGATGTCGAGGTAGCTGGGCTCGGCAGCAACGCCGTCGACGGGCCCACGCTTGCCCCAGAACTCGCCGCAGATCACGCGCGCCGTTGTGCCGTCGTCTTCCGTCACCTCAGGAATCGCGCTCGAGGGGATGTCCTGATAGCGCGGATCGGTCATCTTCAGCCGCGAGGGCAGATTCGCCCACAGCTGGAAACCGTGCATGCGGCCGCGCTCGTCGCCCTTCGGCATCTCCTGGTGCAGAATGCCGCTGCCCGCGGTCATCCACTGCACGTCGCCGGCGGCCATCTTGCCGCGATTGCCGAGCGAGTCGCCGTGCTCCACCGTGCCCGCCAGCACATACGTAATCGTCTCAATGCCGCGGTGCGGATGCCACGGAAAGCCCGCCAAATAGTCGCGGGGATTCTCGTTGCGGAAGTCGTCGAAGAGCAGGAACGGGTCGAACTCCTTTGTTTTGCCGAAGCCGAAGGCGCGCTCGAGCCGAACGCCGGCGCCCTCCAGGGTTGGGGTGGTGGTCAGGATCTCGCGTACAGGACGGAGAGACATGGAATGCCTTTCAGCCTTCCCTGCATGGATTTTGGGTTGTTAATCAGGGAATCAACGTATCTGATGTGCGGCGAGCAGGAAGGATTCAGGGCGCCGGTCCCGGCGCCCTGTCTCTACCGGCCCTGCTTCACTGCAGCCGCAGGGACTGGAGGACTCGCTCGAAGGTCGGCCGCAATGTGCCGAAATCCGGCTCCGGCGCGACGAAGACGAAGTAGCGGAGCCCGTCTTTCACCGGCACACCGACGATCCAGTCATGCTCGCCGCGGCCGTTATTCGCCTGAGAATTCACGCTTTGGACGCTCTGCACCGTCTGCCCCGCCACCTGCGTGGTGCTCTCCTGGGACGGCTGCATGCCGGCGTTCTCCTGGGTCAGCTGGTTCAGCAGAGCCGCGAACTCCTGCTCGCGGGAGGTGCCCTCCGGCGGCGTATACAGGTCCGTCAGCACGCCGTACTGGAGGTTTGCCGACTGTCCGTCGGGGGTGGGTGTGATCCCGCCGGGGGGGGCGATCATGCCGGAATCCGCATCGCCCAGGACGCGCCAGTTCGACGGCACCTGCATGGTGAAGCCATCGCCCTTAAAGGTGCTCCAGTCACGCGGTTGCGAGAGGTCGACGTGCGAGACGGAGGCGGCGGCCTTGTCGTACTCGTTGATCCCGGTGCTGACCGTCTCGTTGGGGCTCTTCCGCTTCCACACACCCGACTGCACCTCCTTCGCCGTGTAGGCGTGCATGCCGGAAACCATCTTGTGGATGCGCTGAAAGTCGTTCGTCTGCGTAATGTAGTGCGTCTTGGGCGGGAAGCTGCGGATCTCCTGGTTGATGTACTCGGTGCGGTTGCCGGGGTTGGGGTGATCGCTGAGGAACTGGGCTCCGCCCTTGCCGTACTTGCCCTCGATGATCTCGAAGAACTGGGGCATCGCCCGCGGGTCGTAGTCAGCCGCGTACAGGATGGCCGCACCCTCCTGGTCGGCCTGCTTCTCGGCCCCACGCGACATGTGCAGGAAGCCCAGGCCGGCGCCGAGGCCGATACTCTCCTGGGCCACGCGGCCGAGCGCGCCGTTGCCGAGAGCGATGCCGGCGGCCAGTTGCCCGAGGCCGGCGAGCAGTCCAACGTGCTGCTCCTTCACCATGTTGCAGATGGAGTGCTGGAGGACGACGTGCGACATCTCGTGGGCCATGACTGCGGCCAGCTGGGCTTCATTGTCGGCGGCCTGAATGGTGCCCAGGTTGACGAAGACCGTTCCGCCGGGCAGGGCGAAGGCGTTAATGTCAGCCATGTTGGCAACATGGAAGTTGAAGGGCCAGTGATAGCCCGGCGCGTACTGGGCCAGCTTCTCGCCGAGCGACTGAACATAGCGGGTGACTTCGCTCGAATCGGGGAGGACCGGCATCTGCTTGTAGACCTGCTGCGCCGCCTTACGCCCGATGGCAACCTGCTGGGCAGGCGGGACTTTGTTGGCGCAGGGCTCCAGCGAGACGGGCAGCTGGGCACGCAGAGTGCCGGGGATGAAGGCAAAAAGGGCAGCGAACAGGAACCAGCCAGAGAACGATTTCCGCCGCCGGAGTGTGGGTGTGTCCGGACCGCTCATGATTAGCTTGGACTGCCGATAGCGAGACATGGGTTGAATGATCACGGTGAATTGTACAGAGGATCGGAGATGCGGAAAAAAGGGGGCCCATCGGCCAAGTTGCTGATTCGGCTGCTGCGCCGGGATGGGATTAACCCGCGTACTAATAGCAGCCTGTTCAATATTTGGACGGGGCGGCTGTGTCACATTCTGACGGATGGCTTTGGTCAGGCGACATGCTCTGATGCAGGCGCTGCGGCGCACGCTGCAGTCGATTGAGGAACGGGAACAGCTGATGCCCGACGACGCCACACTGGCGGAACTGAAGCGGTCGATTGTGCAGACGCTGGCGGAGCTGGAAGGCAGGGAGCAGACAGCGGAGAGCAGTTAGCGGATAGCGGATAGCGGATAGCGGATAGCGGATAGCGGGCAGCGGATAACGGGCAGCGGATAACGGGCAGCGGATAACGGGTAGCGAGTAGCGGATAGTGAGCAGCGAAGAGCGGGCAGCGGGCAGCGGGCAGCGGGCAGCCGTTCCGTTTACACATTCGGGGATAGGGCCAGACTGGGTGCGAGACACCGAAAACGTAAGTGCGGAGAAATCGTCAATGCTGACGAAAGTAACGGGCGTTGTAACTCGCTGGTTTGCTGTGCGGATTGGCGGCTGTTGCGACGAATAAAAGTTGAGACCCGAGTTATGCGAACCTGATATTCTGAACTTATAGGGTAAAGAGAAGGCTCCGCGGGTCGCGGGGCCTTTTCTTATTCGGGCAATTGGTGGCTCCTTTGGAAGGGCTGGCGGAACGCGTCTCCGGGGGCGGAGCGCGGAATGCCCGCCCTTCCCTTTTTGTCCGGAGGGCCCGGGCGGATTTGTCCGTGGATTTTTCAAGCAGGGAGAGGCGAGATGGAAGCAGGCGGCGCAGGGAACGAGACGCAGCAGAGCAGTTACCAGGAACCATTGGAGAGGCAGCGGTGCGAGCACACGCTCATCGGCGGCACGCGGTGCCGGCGCTGGGCCGATCGCGATGAAAAGATGTGTCATGCGCACCGGATGTATGCGCAAAGCTGCGGGCGCAGCCGCGTGGACGTGCCGCTGCTCGAGGACGACGCGTCGATTCTGTACGTGCTGTCGCAGGCCGCGCAGGCGCTGGCGCGGGGCGCGATGCCTCCGTCCAACGGACTGGCGATTATCGGCGCATGCCGGCAGGCCACGCGGGTGCTGACGCTGCGGGTGGAGCGGGGGAAGCTGGCGGCCAGGCGCGCCGCGGCCGAGCAGCGGGCGCCCGAGGCGCTGCCGAAGGCGGAGACGCGTGAAGAGCCAGAGAAGCGCGAAGGGCCGGACACGCGTGAAGCACCGGAGGCCCGTGAAGAGCCGGAGATGCAGGAGGAGCCGGAGATGGCGATCGAGGTGGCGGCCTGCGAAGACGCGGAGGGCGACGGCGCCGAGGAATACGGATTCGGGGAAAACGGATCCGAGAAAGGCGGGCCCGACGAAGCGGTGGAGGGCAATCCCTTTGAGGAGGAGTGCGCAGCGGCCCAGGCCAGGGCCGCCGATGAGAAAGCCGAGCGCGAGCGGCGCACCGGGCCCTGGGTGGAGTTACCGCGCTTTCGACAGCAAGATCTGGAGGAGCAGTGGGAGCGCGGGACGGAGCGTCCTTTTCAGCGGAACGAGAACAATACGCGCAGGAGCCCGGAGGAGATCCAGGCGATGCTGCGATGGCAGCGGGCGCATCCGGAGATCATGAAGGCGCAGGAGCAACACCTGCTGGATGTGTATTTCGGGCGTGCGGAGAGCACTCCGGATGATCCCTGGATGTGGTCTTGAGGTGGAGCGGCGGTGCGGGCGCTCGAGAAAAGCTGAGTCTGAGCTACGCGGTTTCCTGGTGCTCCAGCACTTCAGCGTTTTCCGGCTCGCCATGCAGCCAGAGGCCGTGCATGCGCGTGTTCGGGAAGCGAAAGCCGTCTTCGGTGGTGACGGTGTACTCGCCATCGGGCAGATCGAGGGGAGCATGCAGGATGGTCCACTCCGTATAGCGGTACGCTCGCATCCCGTTGCGATCCAGGCCCAGAGGCTGTTTCCGCAGCAGCAATTCGCAGGGAGCCTCCCGGCCCATGCCGCGCAGGATTCCGCGCGCGAGGACCATGGAACTCGGCATCTGGATCACGTTGCTTTTCATCGATGAAGACGGTTACTAACTGGCGATGACTACGATGCTACGACGTTCCTGCCGGTTGTGCGAGAAATCTGTTAAAGGTCGCATTATCTGACGGATGCGTGTGGTATGTACGTTTATGACATTGATACTAAAGCGAATACGGATTCACCAATTTGGTCATAGGCAGGAGAACGGCTCTGTTTTAGAATCGCCCCAATCTTCCAGCGCGAAGGATGAGCAAATGCCACGAATACCAGACACGGATGTGAGCCTCTTCCGCGAGATTTACGGCTTCATGGGGGACTACTTTACGGAAGAGGAAGTGAGCGAGATTGGTGCGATTGCGGATCGGCTGAAGGTGATGATTGAGTCGGCCAAGCAGCGGGAGCAGGAGCACCTGAAGGCGATGGGGTGGGATTAGGGATGCCGCCCAGGAGAAGTTCCGGGAGCGCGACAAGAGTTGTGTCCACATGGGGTGCTGCCGCGCGTGCGGCTGCTCTGGCTGCGGGCTTCGCGATGCTGCTCTGCGGCGCTGCAGCGGCGGGCGCTCAGGGACTCGGCCAGAAGCAAACAACGGCGAGCGGACATGTGGTGACGGTGTACGCGATCTCGTGGCCGACTCCGATCAGCAGCGTGAGCGCGGACGTGGAGGTCTGCGCGGGGCCGAATGCGGGTGCTTACGATTTCGCGTTTCCGTCTTTTTTCCAGCTGCATTTTGCGGACGGCGGCGCGATCGGTTCGTATGGATC
>DATEPN010000462.1:0-2780 GCA_035273225.1 Acidobacteriaceae bacterium
GCATCTTCCTCAGCGGTCAGCTTGATCTGGACAATCTGCTCGATCCCGCGCGCTCCCAGCTTGCACGGCACTCCAATGTAGTACCCGCTGATCCCATATTCGCCGTCAAGATACGCAGCGCAGGGCAGAATCTTCTTCTTGTCCTTCAGAATCGCTTCGACCATCTCCACCGCCGCCGCGGAGGGAGCATAGTACGCACTGCCCGTCTTCAGATACTTGACGATCTCTGCTCCACCATCCCGCGTCCGCTGCACGATGGCCTCAATCCGCTCCTTCGAAATCAGCTCCGTAATCGGAATGCCGGCCACGGACGAGTAGCGCGGCAGCGGAACCATCGTGTCGCCATGTCCGCCCAGCACAAATGCCGTCACGTTCTCGACAGACACGTTCAGTTCCTGCGCGATGAAGGTCCGGTACCGCGCCGAGTCCAGCACGCCCGCCATGCCGATCACGCGCTCGCGATTGAACCTGGATTGCCGGAACGCTGCCTGTGCCATCGCATCCAGCGGATTCGAAACCACGATGATGATGCAGTTGGGCGAATTGGCGACCACCTTGCCCACGACGTCCGACATAATCTTGTAGTTGGTCGCCAGCAGGTCGTCGCGGCTCATGCCCGGCTTGCGCGGAATGCCCGCCGTGATCACCACGATGTCCGAGTTCGCGGTGTCGGCATAGTCATTCGTGCCGATGATCTGGCAGTCGCGCTTCTCGATGGGCATCGCCTCCAGCAGATCGAGTCCCTTACCCTGCGGCACGCCCTCGATCACGTCGATCAGCACCACATCCGCCAGTTCCTTCGAAGCAATCCAGTGCGCCGCAGTCGCACCCACATTCCCCGCACCAACAATCGTTACCTTCTTCCGCATATCTCTCCTCGAATGCTCTTCAACTGTTTTGCGCCGAAGGCGCGTTCGCCTGGACGGCGAGTCCTTACATGTTGCCAATCATCCTGGTCGCAAACTCGCTCGTCTTCACCTTGGTCGCGCCCTGCATCTGCCGTTCGAAATCATACGTAACGAATTTCTGCTGAATCGTCTTCTCCAGCGACGTCTCGATCAGCTTCGCCGCCTCATTCCATCCCAGAAACTCGAACATCATCACGCCGGACAGCATCACCGAGCCCGGATTGATCACGTCCTTGTCCGCATACTTCGGAGCCGTGCCGTGCGTCGCTTCGAACACTGCGTACCCGTCCCCGATGTTTGCGCCCGGAGCGATCCCGAGCCCGCCCACCTGCGCCGCGCAGGCGTCGGAGATGTAATCGCCGTTCAGGTTCGGGCACGCCAGAATGCTGTACTCCGCCGGCCGAATGATCACCTGCTGGAAGATCGAATCCGCAATGCGGTCGTTGATCAGAATCTTGTTCTTCCACTGACCGTTCCCGTGCGTTTTGCCGATCGCATCCAGCGTGTTCTTCACCTCGGTGTACAGTTCCTTGCGAAACTCCTCGTTCGCAAACTCCAGGCCCGGCTCAATCATCGCGGCGTTCTGCTCGACGCTCAGCCCCGGATTCGCCTCAACGTTTCCGAGAATCCAGCTCTCGCGCTCCGTGACCACCGCATCGCGAAACTCCGCAACTGCCACCTCGTAGCCCCACTCGCGAAACGCGCCCTCGGTAAATTTCTGGATATTCCCCTTGTGCACCAGCGTCACCGTCTTCCGTCCGGCCGCCATCGCATGCTTGATCGCATACCGAACCAGCCGTTTCGTGCCCGTGATCGAAATCGGTTTGATGCCCACACCCGAGTCCGTCCGAATCTTCTTCTTCCCGCCCTTCAGCATGTCGTCATTCAAAAAGCTGATCAGCTTGTTCGCCTCCGCAGTGCCTTCCTTGAACTCGATGCCCGCATACACGTCCTCGGTATTCTCACGGAAGATCACCACATCCAGCTTTTCCGGATGCTTGACCGGGCTGGGCACGCCGGAGTAGTACTTCACCGGACGCACGCATGCATACAGATCCATGATCTGCCGCAGCGCCACGTTCAGCGACCGAATCCCGCCGCCGACCGGAGTTGTCAGCGGCCCCTTGATCGACACGCGAAAATCCGTCGCAGCCTTCACCGAATCTTCCGGCAGCCAGTTCTTAAAATCGCGAAACGCCTTCTCCCCGGCATAAATCTCAAACCACTTCACCGCGCGCTTGCCGCCATACGCCTTCTCCACGGCTGCGTCGAAGACGCGCTGCGACGCGCGCCAGATATCGCGCCCCGTACCGTCGCCTTCGATAAAAGGAATGATCGGATGATCCGGAATCTGGTACTTGCCGTTGGCATACTGAATCGCCTCGCCGCCTTCGGGCAGGGCAAGTCCGTTGTAACTGGTCTGCATGTGTGCTGATTGTCCTTGAGTGAGAGAGTCGAAATTTCACGGTAACACCCGCCCAGGAAGCGTTGCAAACGCGCGCGGCTGCATTCCGGACAGCGGTAACATGACCGATATGCTCGTCCGCCTCGCGCGCTACTGCCTCTGTCTCTCCGCAGCACTCCTCTGCTTCACAGCCGCCGCGCTCGCGCAGGAACCTCCGGTTCGCGTCGCCATCATCGGACTCGAGCACGGCCATGTCACTGGATTCCTGCACGCCTTCCCGCAGCAGCACGACGCAGAACTCGTCGGCATCGTCGATCCCAATGCCGACCTGCGCGCCAAATACGAACAGCAGTTCCACCTCGAGCACGCGCTCTTCTATCCCACCCTCGATGCTCTGCTCGCGCAGCAACACCCGCAGGCCCTGCTCGTCTACACCTCCATCGGTGAACACCGCCGCATCATCGAGC
>DATEPN010000463.1:0-4604 GCA_035273225.1 Acidobacteriaceae bacterium
ACGCTCGTCTTCGTCGCCGTCGCCGGAGAAGAGCAGGGACTCCTCGGCAGCAAGCACCTCGCCGAACTCGCGAAGCAGCAGAACTGGCAACTTGAAGGCGTCCTCAACAACGACATCGTCGGCGGCAATCGCACGCCCGGCGCTCAGTTCCAGGACGAGCACGCCATCCGCGTCTTCTCCGAGCCCGTGCCCGCCAACGCCACACCGCAGGAGATCCGCCGCATCCTCTTCCTCGGCTACGAGAGCGACTCCCCCTCGCGCGAACTGGCCCGCGCCATCACCGACACCGCACGGACCTACACCAGCGCACCCGCGCATCCCACGCAGCCCGTCGCCGCCGGACTCGAAGCCGTCCTCGAATTCCGCCACGACCGCTTCATGCGCGGCGGCGATCACGAATCCTTCAACGAAGAAGGCTTCCCTGCCGTCCGCCTCACCGAATGGCGCGAGGACTTCAACCACCAGCACCAGAACGTGCGCGTCGAAAACGGCATCCAGTACGGCGACCTGCTCCAGTACGACAACTTCGACTACATCGCCCGCGCCGCGCGCCTCAACGCCGCCGCCATGGCCGTCCTCGCCGCCGCGCCGCCCCCGCCGGCCGACGTGCAGTACCCGCCGCCACCGCGCGTCTTCGACAACTCGGTCAACGACACGATCATCACCTGGAAAGACGGCCCCAGCGCACCCGCCGGCACGCGCTATGAGATCGTCTGGCGCGCGACCACCGCAGCCGATTGGCAACGCTCCGTCACCGCCGACAAAGCCGGAACAAAACACGAGGGCGACACCTGGTCCGTCACCCTGCCCGTCTCCAAAGACAACGTCATCTTCGGCGTCCGCTCCGTCGACGCCGCCGGACACCGCAGCCCCGCCGTCGTCCCCATGCCCGCCACGCGGCCACGCCCTTAGCAAACAATCGTGGCCTTACGTGGACATGGGATGAAACAAACCTGGGTGAGATGATGCGCCGCTATCGGCACGCCACGCGGTCATCCTGTGAGGCAATGATCTGCCACACACCGCCTCGCTTCAGCCAGGTATCGGTCCAGATCTGGCACACCCTCGCCTGCGGCTGTGACAAATCTTTGCCGACAGCGTGTTCGCGGCCATAGACGATCGCCAGGCTGTCTCCAAAGAAATGCACCTTCGCTTCATCGAGCCCGCAGTCGTGGGCGGTGTGAGGGCCTTTCTCGTCGCGTAGCTCATCGGCCTTGGTAAAGCGCGTGTTGTGCGTCGAGGTGCCCTGGAAATCGTCGGCAAGCAGACCCGCAACGACGCCGTTATTCACGCAGACGCCTTCGGCCCACTTACGCTCGCTCTCGATGATGAACCGCGCCGTCGGATCGTCC
The DNA here is from genome assembly GCA_035273225.1 of Acidobacteriaceae bacterium. GTDB lineage: Bacteria > Acidobacteriota > Terriglobia > Terriglobales > Acidobacteriaceae > Palsa-343. The sequence continues at coordinate 1,353 of DATEPN010000463.1, forward strand.
GGCGAAGCCCAGTGGCTCTGCTGCGCGAACGCCGGCAGCAGCCCCGCCACTGCCGTGAAAGCAACCACCATCACTCGTGCATGGATCTTCCACATGCGCGCCATCGTACATGAGCGCAGCCCGATCACGCGGCGCAACAAAACTTCGTCGGACGCATGCCCCATACGCTCTGCTTCAGAGCAGCGGGAGACCTTCTGTCCCGACGTACAGCGCATAAAGAGACTGGCTCGCCGCCATGAACAGTCGATCTCTCTTCGCGCCGCCAAAACACAGATTGGCGCAGGTTTCCGGAAGATGGATCTTCCCGATCAGAGTCCCGTCCGGCGCAAAGATGTGTACCCCGTTGAAACCGTCTCCGGCCCATCCGGCGGCTGACCAGATATTGCCATCCACATCGCACCGGATGCCGTCGGAAGTGCCTGGCGCCATGTTCACAAACATGCGTCCGTTCGTCAGCCTCACGCCATCCACAACGTCATAGACCCGAATCGGACTGGGGTCGCCCGGGTGCTTCGGCGTCCCGGTATCCACGATGTAAAGCAGCTTTTCGTCAGGAGAGAAGCACAGCCCATTGGGCTTGACCAGGTCCCCAACAACCACGGTGGCGACGCGAGTCTTCGGGTCAAGCCGGTAAACGTTGGCCGGGAGCTCGAAGGCAGCTTTGTGTCCTTCGTAATTCGACATGATGCCGTACCCGGGATCGCTGAACCAGATGCCGCCGTCGGAGTGGACGACCACGTCATTCGGAGCATTGAGCTTCTTACCCTGGAAGCTGTCCATCAGCACAGAGACAGAGCCGTCATGTTCGGTTCGAGTCAGGCGGCGGGTGTCGTGTTCACAGGTGATCAGCCTTCCCTGACGGTCTCGGCAATTTCCGTTGCTGTAGTTCGACGGGCTGCGAAATACCGTGACCTCTCCGGTTTCCTCAAGCCATCGCAGCATACGATTGTTGGGGATGTCGCTGAAGAGGAGGTATCGTCCGTCCCCCACCCATACGGGACCCTCTGCCCAGCGTGCCCCGGTGAACAATCGCTCCACCGCTGCGCTCTGGATTCGATACTTCGCAAAACGAGGATCAACGACCTCCACCGCCGGATCGGGATAGGGGATAGGACGTTTGGTTTCCTGTGCACTGGCAAAAGCTATGGGCTTCAAAGCGGCGGCGATGGTCGCGCCTGCCGCCATGTTCACAAACGTGCGTCTCTGCATCGCTGGTCTCTTTCGCAGAAGAATCCGCTGCGGGCCACGTTACCACGGCCCCCGTTCTCATGCCTCCTCACAGGTTCAGAGAAGACGCCAACGGCAGGCTGCGCAGCGACCAACTTACATTGTGACCAGGCCGGAGATGGTGCTTGCGCTGTGATGGTGCTTCTGGGCCAGGATCTCCCATTGCCCATGGGGATCTCGCTTTCCCAAAATCGTCACCGACTCAAATTCGCCGTAGCCGTCGTCACGGTATTTCGCCATCAATGGACCCATTCCCGCGATCCGCGCCTTCATGCGGGCATCGGACTGACGGAACTGGTCTCGCGTCTTTGCATCCTGAATCCCCATGTGGCCGCTCTGGTCCGGCTGAATGTGAGCCACGATCGTGCCGCCGGCATCGCGGCCCACGCCAAAGATGCACGCGGTCAGTTGCGAAGTCACCATCAGGGTTAACGGCGAGGTCGTCGCGTCGGGAAGACGATTGGCCTGCATCGTTCCAACCTGCTGCATCGGGATGTACCAGGCACGAAATTCGTCCGCCCCCAGCGCCCGGGGATTATTCTGCTCGCGCACGGTCATCCTCCAGCCCCCTCCCGTTCCGCTGCGCGCTTCCAGTTTGCAGATCGTGTCGCCCGCGACGTGGCTGCTGCCGCCGCCCGCGATGACGAGGTACTCCGTCTTGATAAACGTGGCTGGATCGCTCTGGAGGAGACTGATCGCCTGGCCGAGATCCATAAGCAAGCTCCCTTCCGCACTGGTCTTCCCAGTTTGAATTCTCTGACCGTGAGACCCTGACGGGAAAATGATTATAGGAGCTTCCGCGGAGCGACGCTGGTTTCGCATCCACCAGCGCGGAAGCCGGCAGCATGACCGCTCACTGCGTCGCAATAGCCCCGCAAGCGCTGCCATTTCATACGCTTGCCGCATGTTCGGACCCACGCTCCGCGATGTCCATTTCAATCGGTGGCTTGCCTGACACTCACGCCACAATAGAGACGCGCACCCTCTCCGGATTTCCGCAAAGCGAATGAGAGAATATCCTCGTGCCTCGCCTGTCGACTGGAGTTCTCGGCTTCCCCGACTTCCGCGGATTCACCCGCGCCCTCATCCTCTGGAACCTCATCGCCTACTTCGTCCTGCTCATCCTTGGCGCCTTTGCCCGCGGACTTCATGACTTCATCATGGTGCACTTTGCCCTCGTGCCGCCTCTCGTGCTGCATGCAGGCTGGATCTGGCAGATCGGCACCTACTGGATCATTCACGCCGGCATCCTGAACACCGCCTTCGAACTGCTCTCCATCTGGTTCCTCGCCGCCTTCCTCGAGTCCACCCACGGCTCGCGCTGGGTCGCCGAAGTCTTCTTCATCTCCGTCCTCGGAGCCGCGCTCTCTGCGCTGCTCATCTCCCTCGCCGTTCCCGGCACGCAAGCCGCGCTCTACGGCTGCTACGGCGGCATCTTCGGCCTGCTCATCGTCTTCGGCGTTCTCTACGCCGACATGGAATTCATGATGTTCCCGCTGCCCTTCATGATCAAAGCCAAGTACCTGGTAGCGGTCTACATGCTCATCGCCCTGGCGATGCTCTTCTCCGCCCAGCGGGCCTACGCCTTCTCGCAGCTCGGAGGCGCCCTCGCCGCCTGGCTTTACATCAAATTCGCCCCGCGCCGCGGATTCGCCACCGCCAGTACCGAAGGCTGGTTCGGCATCCGTAACCGTTACTACCGCTGGAAGCGCCGCCGCGCCGCAAAGAAATTCGAAGTCTACATGCGCAAGCACCGCGATAACTGAACGAAGCCGGTAGTCGGTAGCCCGCAGCACACCGTAACGCACCCGCCCATAGAACTCCGCCGCAAAGACAAAGGGCAGCGGATCGTCACCCGCTGCCCTCGCTATCTGCTACCTGCTACCTGCTACCTGCTATCGGCTATCCGCTATCTGCTATCCGCTACCGCCGCCCCAGCTTGTACACCACCCCAATCGACCCCGCAAACTCATTCTGCTGCGAATACCCATAGTGGGTCGGCTGCCAGTCCGGCACGAACCGCAC
>DATEPN010000464.1:0-7375 GCA_035273225.1 Acidobacteriaceae bacterium
GTCGTTTACCGGCGCGCCTTTGGGATGCGCTCGCTGGTGCCCGCGCGCGAAGCCATGACGCCCGAGACGATCTTCGACATGGCTTCCCTTACCAAGCCGCTCATGACGGCAACTGCGGTGATGCAGCTGTATGAGCAGGGGAAGATCGACGTCGACGAGCCCGTGGCGCATTACCTTCCTGAATTCGCTGCCAGCGATAAAAGCGATATCACGATTCGCGACCTGCTGACGCACTACTCCGGCCTGCCGCCGGACCTTTCGCTGGCCGACCCGTGGGAAGGAAGAGCCGAAGGCTTGCGGCGCGCATTCGAAATTGCTCCGCTGCGCCCGCCCGGGGTTCATTTCCAGTACAGCGACATCAACTTCATCGTTCTCGGCGCGCTGGTCGAGAAGATCTCCGGCGAACCTCTGAATCAGTACGCGCTGCGCCACATCATCCGGCCGCTCGGCTTGGCGCACACGCAATTTCTTCCGCCCGTCTCGTGGAAGGCGCGCATCGCGCCGACACAATGGGAACACGGCGAGTCGGCGTGGGGCGGCCCCGTTCACTGGACCGGCGCTGACGTCATGCTGCGTGGTGTCGTTCACGATCCGACGTCGCGGCGCATGGGCGGAGTCGCCGGCCACGCGGGCCTGTTCAGCAATGCTGAAGATGTTGCCAGTTACGCGCAGAACCTGCTCGATCGGCTCGCGGGGCGGCCCAGCAAGTTCCCCCTCTCCCGCACCGTGCTTCTGAAGATGGTCACGCCCGAGCAGCCCGCCACCGGCACGGCTTTGCGCGGATTCGGCTGGGATATCGACTCACCGTACTCCTCGAATCGAGGCACGCTTTTTCCCGTCGGATCCTTCGGCCACACCGGCTTCACGGGCACCTCGCTTTGGATTGATCCCACCAGCGACACGTACGTGGTGATCCTGACCAATGCCGTTCATCCCAACGGTCCCACTGGCATCACCGCCATGCGAGCCCAGATTGCGGATGTTGCAGCGGCTGCTGTTGGAGTGCATCCGGACGGGGGCGCACTGGCTGCACACCTCACCGGCTACAACGAATCGCTCAGCGGCATGCGCCGCCGCGCAGCACGCAATGCAGAGGTGGAGACGGGCATCGACGTCCTCGAAGGCGATCACTTTGCCGAACTCACCACGCTCGCGCGAACGCATGGAGGGCACCTCCGCCTCGGCCTGCTGACGAATCAGACCGGCGTGGACGCACACGGCCGCCGCACGATTGACATCCTGCAGCACGATGCCGCGGCGGCGGTCTCGGGCCTCTCGCTCATCACGTTATTCAGCCCCGAACACGGCATCAGCGGCTCCTACGATCGGCCGGGCGTGCCGAATTCCACTGACGCCGCCTCCGGATTGCCGGTGGTTAGCCTGTACGGTCCCACCCCGGCCGACCGCCGTCCTTCGCTCGATGCGCTACGCACGCTCGACGGTGTGGTCATCGATCTGCAGGATGCCGGCGTACGCTACTACACCTACGAAGCGGTGCTGCGGTACTTTCTTGAAGCTGCTGCGAAATCCGGTACGGAGATCATCGTCCTCGACCGCCCCAATCCCATTACCGGCGCATTTGTGCAGGGGCCCGTCTCCGATCCGGGCAGCGAAAGCTACGTCAACTCCGTCCAAATCCCCGTACGGCACGGCATGACGCTTGGCGAACTCGCGCGTTACGACAATCAGCAGCTCAATCTGCACGCGCCCTTAACGGTTATCGCGATGAAAGACTGGCAGCGCGGCGACTGGTTTGACTCGACGAGCCAGCCCTGGGTGAATCCGTCGCCGAATCTGCGCGACCTCGAAGAGGCTATGCTCTACCCTGCGCTGGGCCTGATCGAGGGCACGAACCTTTCCGTCGGCCGCGGTACGGACACGCCGTTCGAGATCTTCGGTGCGCCGTGGATCGATGGCCGCGCTCTTGCCTCCTATCTGAACCGCCGCGACCTGCCCGGCGTCCGCTTCTATCCGATCGACTTCACGCCAGCCAAACCTTATCCGTACGCAGGACAGCTCTGTCATGGGCTGCGCATTCTGGTGACGGACCGCAATGTCCTCGACGCGCCGGAACTCGGTGTGGAAATCGCCGCAGCTCTGCACCGATTCCACCCCGACCAGTTCCAATTACAGAAAATGAGCGCGCTGCTCGCGAACGCTTCCGTGCTGGGCGCCATCGCCGCGGGGGAAGATCCCGAGCATATCGCGGAAAGCTGGCGTGCGCAGATCGAGGCGTTCGAGCGCCAGCGGCAGCCCGCGCTGCTTTATCCGGTCCGCTAGCCACTCCCGCCACAGCCGCTCCTTCTTTGGTATTCATGGAAGGAAGGAGTTGTCGTGACACTCACAGGCGTTTCGCTCATCGCAGGCAAGCCGAGTTCCAGCAAAGGCGCCACTTTTCGCGCCATCAACCCGCAAACCGGCGAACCACTCGATCCGGAGTTCACCTCCTGCTCCGCTGCTGATGTGGATCAGGCCGCTCGCGCCGCTGCCGAAGCTTTTGCCGCATACAGCCGCACCTCGGCTCGTGACCGCGCCCGGTTCCTGCGGCGCATTGCCGATAACCTCGACGCGGCTGTGGCCGAACTCGCCGCGCGCGCGCAACTCGAAACGGCGCTCCCGCCGGCGCGGCTGCAGGGAGAAGTGCAGCGCACCAGTAATCAAATGCGGCTCTTCGCCGAAGTTGTCGAAGAAGGGTCCTGGGTTGGCGCGCGAATCGATACGGCACTGCCCGACCGCAAGCCTCTGCCCCGGCCCGATCTGCGCTCCATGCTGCGTCCCATCGGCCCGGTCGCGGTCTTCGGAGCCAGTAATTTTCCCATCGCGTTCTCGGTGGCAGGAGGCGACACTGCCTCGGCACTCGCTGCCGGCAATCCCGTGATCGTCAAAGCCCACCCGGCGCACCCCGGAACCAGCGAAATCGCGGGACGCATCATTCAGCGATCTGTCGACGAATGCAGTTTACCGCCAGGTGTTTTTTCTCTGCTCTTCGACGCGGGGATCGAAGCGGGCAAAATTCTGGTCCAGCATCCTGAGATCAAAGCTGCCGGCTTCACAGGCTCCCACGCAGGCGGCCGCGCGCTCATGGACCTTGCCGCGCAGCGCCCTGATCCAATCCCGTGCTTCACGGAAATGAGCAGCACCAATCCCGTCTTCATCCTTCCCGGCGCTCTCCGCGATCGCGGAGCCCAGATTGCCACCGGCCTGCACGGCTCGTTCACGCTCGGCGCTGGACAGTTCTGCACCAAGCCTGGTCTCGTTTTCGTTCCGCAGCAGGAGCATGCCGATCCATTGCTGGCCGAATTGCGTCGGCTCGCGGGCAGCAGTGCCGGATTCCACCTGCTCACTCCAGGAATTGCTTCCAGCTTTCAACGCGAGCTGGAAGTGCGCACACAGCGACCCGGAATACAGTCCACAGCGGCTGAACCGCTGCCAGGAACCTGCGCCGCTTCCGCCGCTCTCCTGGAAGTGGACATCAACAATTTCCGGAAATCGCCGGACCTGAGCCGGGAAATTTTCGGGCCCGCAACCCTTGTTATCCGTTATCAGCAGCGCGAAGCCATGCTCGAGGCCGCGCAGGCTCTCGAGGGTCATCTGACTGCGACGGTTCTCGGAAACCCAGACGAACTCGGTGAATATCGTGACCTTCTCGATATCCTCGAGCGGAAGGTCGGTCGCGTCATTCTCAATGGATACCCCACCGGGGTTGAAGTCTCGCACGCGATGGTCCATGGAGGGCCGTCGCCCGCGACCTCCGATGCGCGCTTCACGTCGGTGGGGAGCCGCGCCATTCTGCGTTTCGCGCGGCCTGTCTGCTGGCAAGGATTCCCTGAGTCCGCACTGCCGGAGGAACTGCACGACAGCAATCCGCTCGGGATTCTGCGCATGATCAATGGGCAGACAACGCGCGATCCTGTACGCAGCTGATGCACGCCCTTACCGGGCAAGAAGCGCCGATGCGTGTTGCCGAACGCGCATCGGTGCCGGACAGAGCCGCCGCGCCTCGGTGGTTACCGCAGCGTACTTTCGGTAACTGAAATCTAACCTGGTGTGTTATTTGGCTTCTTCGTTTGTTGTATTCCCGCGCAAAGTGCGGCCTCGTATCCTGCAAACAAGCCGTACAAAACCTGGATTTGTCGCAGCGAGTACCCGCTCCTGACGCCGCCGTTGTGTGCGCCAGGGCATGGGCACTCGGCCCGGTGAGCGCTCCCCTCGATTACCCGGCCAGGGCCCCGGCAGTTGGCAAGATGCTGAACCGGAACGCGAGGATCTGATGCAGGGCAGGCAAGGGACGTTTCACCGCACGAGCACTACAATCCACCACAATTTGCGCAACGAAGCCGGACAGACGCTGCTTTTGGTCGCCCTCTCGCTGGTCGTACTGTGTGGCTTTCTCGGTCTCGCCATCGATGTCGGCCTTGTTCGAGCGACAAAGATCAAGCTGCAGGAAGCCGCGGATGCGGCCGCTCTGGCCGGAGCCCTCGAAGTTAGCGAGTGCGACGGGGCGACTAACTGCCAGGAGATGCAGTCCGCCGCACGTGCTGCGATGGCTGAAAATGGGCTGAGTGGCAGTGCACTGCAGGCTCAGGTGTGCTCACCCGGCTCTCCCACAACGCTCACCCTCACGCTCAACAACGGCCCTTGTGCTTTGGCTAACGACCCGAATTCCGGCAACAGCCAATATGTGGAGGCAATTGTTTCAAAGCCGCAGCCAGCGTACTTCGCGCGCGTCTTCGGGCTTAATTCGTTCAATGTCTCAGCGCGCGGCGTGGCGATGGGCAGCCCCGCAGGTTGCTTTTATAACCTTGGCAAGCCGGGCATGGGGAGCCTGACGCTCGCACACGGTGCGCACCTTAACGCCACCAACTGCGCCATATTTGATGACGGAGATCTGATAACAGACGGCGGAGCGCACGAACAATCCACGCTCTTCGATTACTACGGCACCTGGAACCAGGGTGGAGGTATTCTGGATCCCGCTCCGACGCAGGGGCCTCTGGTACCTGATCCGGTCAGAACCAGCGGTTTTCCAACGCCGCCGACCGGGGCTTGTACGGCACTGAGCGATTTCAAGGGAAGTTCAGACATACTGGGCCCCGGCTATTACTGCGGCATCACCGTCGATTCCGGCGGCAGGTTGACTCTGACAGGAGGTACATACTACCTCAGCGGGGATTTTGTCCCGAATAGCGGCTCGAGGGTGGACGGAACTGCCGGAGTGACGATCGTATTTCTGAGCGGCTCTTATAACGGGAGCAGCGGCAGCCGGGTCGATTTCTCGGCTCAGACGACCGGCCCCTATACAGGCATCGTGATGTATCAGGTGGCCACCGATACCAAACAGTTCGTCTACGATTCGGGCAACGGGTCGACCTGGCAGGGAATCTTTTACGTGCCGGGAGCTGCCATGGATATCAACAGCGGCGGGGATGCAAAGGACAATGTTCTTGTGGTTGCCTATTCGACGGTGATTGATTCCGGGGCAAAACTCACCATCACTCAGGACTGGTCCTGGCTGCCGAACGGCTCACCTCTGAAATACCCGGCGGTGCTGGTGGAGTAGGGGTACCGGCACAGATCACATGGCAAACGCCACGCTTCTCAAGACGAAGTTCGGTTTTGCTGGGTCTGGCATCTGTTTCCTGTCGCAGCAGAGCTCAGGCAGAGACAGATCCGCTGAAATCCGGCTTGGCCGGCGAACACACCGAGTCGAACCAGCGGCTGATATAGACCTGCGCGTGGCCTTCTCCGCAGTAGTGCCGCGCGCCCGGCGCATTCGCCGCTTCCGTGTTCCACCGCAGCACTGTGAGTTGCGCATCGCCGCACTGGATGACATACCAGTGATTCGGCCGGTTGGTCACCATGCCGCACACTTCGCACCGATATTCCTGAACTGTAGCCATAAGGTGTGGTTCTCGACAGAATACAGCAGGCGCGAAGGAAACTCTCGTCAGAACATCTTCACAAAGAGCACCACGGCGATCGTAAAGCCTACGGCGATGACAAATCGGCGGACGATCACGCGTCCGATTCTCCGCGCCACACCTGCCGCCGCATAGCCGCCCATCAGCGCTGCCGCCATCATCACGAGAACATAGCTCCATACCACCATATGCGCCGCAGCGAACAGCACCGAGGCCACGCCGTTCGTGCACAGACTCAGGAAGCTGGTCATCGCATTCATCCTCAGGATGTCGTCCATTCCGAGGAATGCAAGCAGCGTCAGCATCATGATGCTCATGCCAGCGCCGAAGTATCCGCCGTAGATGCCGACGGCGAACTGGGCCACCGCCGCAACCAGGATCCCCATACCTGTCCGAGTATTCGTCGCCACATCCGCCGGCGGGCTGCCAGGATCTTTCAAGCTATGGCTCGCTGCTCGCGCGCGGAGTCTTCGCTGCACCGGTGCCTGGACCGCGAACAGCGCAGTCGCAAACAGGATCAGGAACGGAACAAGATGCGCGAAGATCTGTCCTGGTGTTCGCCGTAGCAGCCACGCGCCCGCAAGTCCGCCCAGCACAGCGGGGATGGCGAGCAGCAGCGTCCGGCGCGGTACCGCTGCCAGTTCCCGGCGGAATCCCCAGATGCTGCCCAGCGATCCAGGCCAGATGGCGACGGTGCTTGTCGCGTTCGCCGGAATCGGCGCAAGCCCGAGCCCCAACAGCGCCGGAAACGTGATCAGCGTACCTCCGCCGGCAACAGAGTTGATGCCGCCAGCGAGAAACGCCGCACCCATGGCTGCGAGCAGATGTGCAGTTGTGAGGGAACCCACCCGCTCAGTGTACGGGGGGCGCCGGTCGGTACAGGTCTGGACGCGCAGAGCTAGCGCTGACACTGCTTGTCGGTTAAGCGCTATCTCATTCTTAGGGGGTACGGAAAACCTTGCGGGCTGGCGCCCTAACTGACGTGCGTTCAGTTGGTTGCGGGGGGTGGATTTGAACCACCGACCTTTGGGTTATGAGGGAATTAATCAACGTATTTTCAACGAGTTGGGCGGCGAGGTTGGGATTTGCAAAGAGCACCAACTAGGCACAAATAGGTACAAAGACGATACCAACCTCATTATTTGGGGTTGGTTTGGGGTTGAAACCGAAGAGAGACGGCGGCCCGTGGGTGTGGCTCCCAGCAAATTTCGTTGCGTATCGCAATCACCTGACGGGCGATCGGGGTGTGAGCGATTTGCCCCCGTTGGCGCCAATTGAGCGTCGCGCGAGTGCATTCGTTGGAGACTGGCCGACATTTCGGCACCTAATGTCAGACTGAGGACTGTGTCTAGCTGCCCAAAGCACAAGTTCGACATGGCCGCTGTTCGTGGAACCGGCATTTCTGGACCCTGGCCGAGTTCCGGGTACCGATCGCGACCCGAGCGAATCTGGTT
>DATEPN010000465.1:0-14759 GCA_035273225.1 Acidobacteriaceae bacterium
GCCTTTATCGTGGAGCCCGCATGCGTACGCGTCTGTCGTTGTCTCTCGTCACGCTTTGCCTGCTGGCGCTGACTTCAGCGCGCGTCTCCGGTCAGGCTGCCACGGCAGCGCGGAAGTCCTACGACGCCGCGGTCCGGGAGGCAAAGCGCAACTTCCTGAAGTGCGACGCGGAGGCGCTGGACTCGACCCTGATGGAGGACTACACCGGGGTGAACGCGGAAGGCCACGTGACGAAGGGCCGGGCGGCCGCGTTGCAGGCGGACCGTGAGTTCTGCGCGGCCAACCGGGTGACGGCCTGGGACGCGACGACCACGGATTTTCACAGCAGCGGCCCGATCGCGTGGGCGGCCGGCACGCTGCGCATGACCATTATTCCGAAAGCGACGGGCAAGTCGGAGACGCACGAGCTGCATTTCCTGGCGACCTACGTCCGCGGGCCTCACGATACCTGGCGGCAGCAGTATTTCATGTCGGTGCCGGTAGCGTCGCGGTCGCGATAGGGCAGCGGTGCTCGGGCGGTCCTGACTGGCGGCGTCCGCGGCCGCGCCACGGCGAGGCTCGTGGGTGTCCCGAGGAGGGGGGGATGCCAATACTGGCATCCCCCCCTCGACCGGGCATACGCGTTCGAGGAGTTGCGCGGTCCTCACCTTGGCCGGACACGGGCGACGACAAATGCGCCCGTGTCGCCGGCGAAGCATAAGAAGCCGACAATATTGACCGCACTGTACTGTCAACATCGCTGACCCACACCGCCATTTGCTCATGATCGTCTCGAGTTCCACCAGAAGAGAAAGGCGGTGAGCGGGCCCAGATAGAGGCTCAAGGCGCCGAGTATCCAGAGATCGAGAGCGGATGGAGGTTGAAATCCTACGAGAGCGAGTCGACCTGCTACCGCTACCGGTACTCCGGCGATCACTCCAGCGAGCAACGCGCCGGGCAGTCGCCTCGTAATCGGCCTGCAGAGCCCAACGAGCGCCCCGGCCACTGGCCCTCCGAGGAGATACAGCAGGACGACCGCGCCGAATGTGGTATGATTGGCTGCGAAGGCCCGTTGCCCGGTGGTAATTCTCAGAACGATGGCCCACAGCACAAAGACGATACCGATCGCGAGTCCATGGTTCGCACCCCACCTCGCGTTCTGGGCGGTCGTGGTTTTCTTTCTCTGCTGCTGTTGACTATTCCTAGTCATTGCACGCCTTGTAAGCTTTGTAGACTTTATGAAGTGTGTTCGCGACCGGAACGTAGCTGACGACCTTTTCCCACACACTCGCCTCTCCTCAGCCAAGGTAGTAGTCCGCTCCTAGCTTGATCGCGCTGTGCCGCAGGAAGAAGACAATTAGCTGTCCACTGCGCACCAGCGGTCACTTGTGTCGGCTCATGACAGTCGTGACCAGGAAACGGTATGCCGAACCCTGCGGCGTTCATCGGTAACATCATCTGGGGTATCCGGTACGGCCTCGCCACCGCAGGCGTGTTCGTCGCGATGACGACAATCGGCCGAGTCTTTGGAGGGGCGGAGTTCTACAGAGAGATGGATACCACCTACATCGCTGTCGTCGCGTGCGAGTTGTGCGCGGGCGTCGCGGGGGGGATCGTCGTTGGCGCTCTTCGGAAGATGTTGACATGCACTCGGAACGCGGCCGTCGTTGGTTTCCTCGCTTCGGTTGCCGTCGGTGTGGTACTTCGAGTGGGTGCATACGGCTTCCGGCCCTGGCGGCTCGCAGATGCGCTTGTTGTCTTATTCTACGCGGCCTTCATGGGCCTGACGGTGGGCCCCTACGCGTGGTACAGGTACCTTGTTGGCCAGGAGCGGCGGCAGAAGAGCCGATCCGACAGCAGTTGATCCCGATCTGGCGGTGATGTTGGACGTGATCAATGCGGGACGGGAGCACATCCAGATCCAGCCATAGTGTATCGAGCGACCGGGTCCCACCACTGCGCCCCCCCCGCAGATCCCCGATGCCACAGTAAGCCACGGGACGACGGCCGAGGGCATCTGGCCTCCCGCGCGCGTGATCACCTGGTAGATGAACCTGTTGGAGTTTCCCGTCCCAGCTGCAGAATAGGGCTTACTGCGTAGGCGGTCGCCCATGTTGTTGAAAACCGATGCCACACGGCTGGCAGAGACGTTCACCGGTACCCAGCGGTAGTCCGCTAGAGATTCCGCGTCACCAAGCCGCCGGGGACGGGGGGATGCCAGTACTGGCATCCCCCTCTCGACCGGGCATACGCGTTCGAGGAGTTGCGCGGTCCTCACCTTCGCCGGACACGGGCGACGACAAATGCGCCCGTGTCGCCGGCGAAGTACAAGAAGTCGCCGATATTGACGGCCCCTGCAAACTCCCGAAATCGTGCCAACCTGTAGATGCGCGTCACCCGGTCCCCGGCGATCTCTACCGCTTCCCCGCCGTACGTCCAGAAGAGCGCCGTTCCATCGTCCTGGCTCCTCCCCTGAAACAATGCATCGTGGAGTTTCAGTCCCTGCGACGGCAGGCCGACCGCGGCGCCGCTCAGAGTCCAAAGGCAGGGAATCCTGGACAGGTAATCGCCGCCACCGAAGATGATCTCCTGGCCACTGCGAGAACCTGCGCGCGTTGTCACAACGGCGTGGCTGCTGCAGCCCTTCGCAGCACTCGGATCGATTCGGCTCCATGAATCGGCCGCCTTCTGGAGCGCCACATCCCCTGCAGCAAAAGTCCGCGTCCCATCTCCACCGACTCCTACCACGATGGACTGATTCGCGGTGCTCTCGGCCGCGAGGCTGTCGAGTGGGCTGTGCTCGCGACGCCACCGAGCGCCGTCAAAGTGGAGGATGGTACCTAACGTGCCGACTGCGTACACGTCGGTGGGTGAGCGGCCCCAGATATCCAGCAGCAATGGCCTGCCCACGATCCTGCCGTTTCCCAGCAACGAATCCGGAATCGCGATAGGAAGGGCACGCCACCTCCCTTCTACCTCGCCCAACAGGGTCACCCCTCCCGCGGTGCGCATCGCCACGGATGCTTTGTTAAATGCATACAGGCCCACCACGCGGAGCGTCGTATCTACGATGGGGGTCCAGTTGCGGTAGTCATCCTGTGCGAGAGCGCGATAGACCCGGCCGCCACCACCGGCAAAGAGGGCGCCGTCAGATGTTCCGGCCAGTGCGTATATCGGGGAGGACGGGGCGCTGAAGACGACCTCCCACGACGACGATGGCATGTCGACGGCCACTTCCGTCGTTCGGCGACACCCATCCGCGCAGTTGAGCAGAGCTCCCATCACGAGCGCGTGTGCACACACTCGGCCTGCACGTACAGACCAGTGTCGCCGTCGCCGCTCGGGTTCCCGTGCACGTGGTCCCATCGAGTGATGACTACGTGTCACTTGAAATCACTGGAGAGGTGAACGCTGGCGCCGCGGAAATGGCCCTTGATGCGCCTGCGATCTCCACGCGCCGCTCGCTGGCCGAGGCTCGTGGGTCGGCCGAGGAGGGGGGATGTCAGTGCCGGCATCCCCCTCTGGATCGGGAACGGGCGCTCGAATAGGTCGGCTTGAAGCAGGCACGATGCGCGATCGGCTCCCGCGAATCTGGGCCGATAGGCGCTGATCTCTAGGGTTGCCATGCCGGTCGTCCGATATTGAACCGCAACGGGTTTTCCGGAGGCTCGGTTAATTGAGTGCAGCCACGGCGGCGTGAGCCGGGTGGGTGCAGTGATACTGCGCCTCATATTCGGCTGGCGGAAGATAGCCAACAGATTGGAGCCTCCTGGAAACCCGGGGCGGTTCCAATTGTCAGCATTTGCCGGATGTCTCTTCCACAAAGCTGAGCGGCCGGGTGCTCCTCGGCACGAGAGCCACATCGATGGGGGCAGTGCGGAATTGCCCGTATCCCACTCCACCGACGGGAACAGGGCATCGCGTGTGCACAACGACAAACAGGCTATCTCGGCGTATGTACGCCGCTGCGATGTCGATACTGTAGCCGTCATTTTTCCTACTTCCGGCTGCCGCGAAGAGGAGCATGTAATAGTCGAAATTGACTCTCGGCACCGGGCCAGCCGGCACCATGCTTTGCCGAAGGTCGTGCCACAACGCTGCCCATCGCACATCCGTATGAACGACTTCGCGGCGCGGCACGTAAATTCCGGTCAGCACGCGCACGTCACCAGTAATCTCCGGCAGTCGACGTAGCGGGACCGTGAGGGAGTCCGACTCGGCGCCCGCTCGCATAGGGGCCCCGCTGGCGCAGCCAACGCTCGTGGCACTGGCAAGTACGCAAGTGACTCTCATGGCAGTCCACGCAGTGGACGGTACGTGGCTGCGACTGCTACGCGCCGCAACTGAACGGCGATATGGGCCCCCTGATGGCATATAGGCTCGCGGTGCGGAACCGCAGGTGCGTTGCGCGATCGTGTCGCCTGACGGCAAGTGCATGTGCCGGCGCCCCTGGGAATGGCAGCATGGGCCGTACCCATGTGCTCATTGGTGCCGGCGTAACCACACGCGAGCGCGGCGTGTCCTCAGCACGCCTAGCGAGCGCTGGCGTCGCGGCCATCGCCGCTCAGGCCATCGCGTGCGGCACTGCGGCGGCGCTCGTCATGGTGCGCACGGACAGTTTTTCGCACGTAGATGAACACGAGCGTGAGAAGTATGATCGGAAACCCGAGTGTAGAGACGAGAACTATCGGTCCGGCGGACCCTCCAGATGCCCGCGACCTGATGTCCGCCATGGAGAGCACGATCGCTACCACGGCGACCACGGCCCACGAGGCGTAAGCTCGCGGGCCCAACGGCTGAGGCGGACAAGTCCGACAGCCGTCGCCAGCGCAAGGGTTGCATACAGCATCGCGACTGAGCCGGCGAGCCTGGGATGACGCCAGCTCGCATCAACGGCAAACGCATCAATCGCGTTCGCAACCGCGGTTGCGGCCAGCAATGCCAGGAGCGTGGCCAGAGCTGTGATTCCGATGGGGCGCCTTTGACGTATCACCTCCGTGACATCCCCACTCTAGTGTGCTTGGTTGGATCGTCGCCGCGCCATTTGCTTCGCGGAACGATACCATCTTGCCCGTTCGCGATAGACAATGCAGACTCGCACTATCGAGCACCGGCTCCGAGATACGGACCCTCAGGCAAAGTGCCAGTGCTCGGCATCAACAGGAGCGCAGCGGATGAAGGATTCTGGCTCAATCATCAGCGACTCGAGATTCCCTGTCTGCCCGCGGTGCGCGCAGAACCGCCTCGTCATCGGTGAGTTCCGCGGCTGGTTTGGCCGGAACATTGATATCCGCTTTCATGCCGGTGACAATGCCATCCTGGCACCACTTCGGCTGGGTGTGCCGCTCAGCGATCGGGCGTTCGCGTGCGCAGAGTGCGGCCTCGTCTGGACGGAACTCTCGACGGGCGTCTTACAGAAATACCTCGAGCGCTTCGGGAACAGCACTGCTCGGGAGTGGTTTCGCGAGCGCAAACCCGGTCGCCTATGAGAATGGCACGCCTTGCAAGACCGTCCTGCTCCTCGGTCGTGTCGCGCGGCGCATGCAGATGATCCCCCCAGACCTCATGAAAGCGTAGGCGATCAGTCGGCCTTGATCCGAGGAGTTCGGAAGCGCCAGTGTGGTGCTTCAGAGCATTTCGAGCTTTTGAGCGAGGTGGTGGACAACTTCCTGTCTTCACGCGCCGTCCGGCAGCCGCGCCGCGTTGATCCGCCACCGTTCCCACTGCGCTTGCTCAGGACTCGCCGCCCCTCTGCCGATCGCGCCTGGCGTCGAACGCCCGTGGTCGCGGTCAGCTCCCAGAGCACCGCGTAATGGCCGCACCATCGATCACCATTACCTAGACCAGAAGTACAAAGTCTCGGTCTCCCGGAGCTACATGAGATCCGTGTGCCATCGATCGTGCGGGCGCGTCGCCCTGCTCGACGCCCGAGGCGTTGTAGTAACCTCGTCGCTGGGGACGCAATGGTAGCTGGCCTCAAGTGGCAAGCTCGGCCTCTTATGGCTCCCGCTATGTCGGGCTGGAGCCCACAACCAAACGCACGGTACACATCTGCAGCGAAGGAGCCCTGGCCACTATCCGTTCCCGTGATGATGGTCGCAACACCAGCGACTCCCAGTTTCGGCTCAGCGTGCCACCTCCAATCTCGCGATGGCGCCGTTGATATCGGCTATACGGACGTGCACGCCGTTGTGGAGGAATCCATTCCTTCCTTGCACCATCCGAAAGCCGGGCGCGTCCTTCGAGCTCCAGTAGCTGTAGCGATGCCCATCAACGCTGAACGACTCCGGCGCATGACCCGCAGGATCGCCTGGTACAAAGTCCATAATTGTGCCGTCGACCTTCACGTACGCTCCTCGCTGCAGGCGGTCGAACATACTGTGATACTGCAAGTACTGGTAACATGAGGCAAAGAGCATCAGGGCACACGCGACGGCGCCGGCGAAGATCGCGCCTTTTCTCCTGCTCGGTCTCAGCAGCGCAAGGGTCAACAGAATCGCGATAAACTCAGCGAATACGAGGAGATCTCTCGTGTTCACAGCACTGGACTGCGCAAGATCGTACACGGTGATGAACTCTGTCATCGAAGGTGTTGCCCTTTTCGTTCACCGGAGGGACTTATCGGGGCGGCCATGCGAGCGACGCGAAGACACTGTTAATCTGCATTCGAACGCCCTCGATCTGTCCTCGTGCCAGAATGAGGAACGATTCCATGGCGGCGGCCGGCGCCAGCTCAACGATGCTGCGTGTGTATGTGGCCGCTACGTGAAAGCCGGCTCCGTCTCCGGCGGAGCCCGAGTAATACTTACCATAGTCGTTCGAACTGCGACAGAACCCGAGGTTGGAGTTGACCCGGTCTGATGGACACGGGCTTAAGAGGGCTTAAGAGGGGCTTAAGAGTACTTATGCCGCCCTCTGGAGTCGCTCTTCATAGACGGCGGGGCTCACGTAGGCGAGCGTCGCATGCCGGCGCTCGCGGTTGTACCACGTGTCGATATACCGAAAGATTGCCCGCCGCGCATCGTCGCGAGTTGCCCTGACCTGACCCCGACAATTGACCCAAGGATTATGTTGGTCCCCAACCGTCAGAGGATCAATGCGGAAGAGTGGATTCACGGATGAACAGATCGTTCAGGTCCTGCAGGAGTGGGACAAGGGCGCGAAGATCGCGGATCTGGTGCGCCGGCTGGGCGTGACCGAGCAGACGCTGTATCGCTGGAAGAAGAAGTACGGCGGCCTGCAGGTGAACGAGGCGAAGCGCCTCAAGGCGCTGGCAGAAGAGAATCGGCAGCTCAAGCGCCTGGTCGCCGACCAGGCGTTGAATCTCCAGGTCGTGAAGGACCTGCTGGGAAAAAAGTGGTGACCCCCGAGCAACGGCGGACGGCGGTCACGATGGCGATGGAAGCCGCCGGGATCTCGGAGCGCTGCGCGTGTCGCTACACGGGCTTTGCGCGCTCGAGCCAACGCTATCGCATGCGTCGACCACCACGGACCGAGCTGCGCGAGCGCCTCCACACGTTGGCCATCCTCCGCCCACGCTGGGGCTATCGCCGGCTGCATCGGCTGCTCATCGCGACGGCTGGACGCTGAATCGCAAGCTGACGCAGCGGGTGTATCGGGAGGAACGGCTGCACGTGCGCCGGCGCAAGCGGAAGCGGGTCGCCGTGCCGCGGACGCCACTGGCGACACCGGCGAGACCGAACGAACGCTGGAGCATGGACTTTGTGCGTGATGCGTTCGGCGATGGTCGCGCCTTTCGCGCGCTCACGCTCGTGGACGATTGCACCCGCGAGTGTCCGGCGATCGAGGTGAATGTCTCACTACCGGGCGAGCGTGCCGCGCGCGTACTCGATCGCGCGGCGGCCACGCGCGGGTACCCCAAAGCGATTGTGTGCGATAATGGGCCGGAGTTCCGCGGCGAAGCGCTCGATCAGTGGGCGCATCAGCACCGCGTGCAGCTCGCATTCATCGAGGCGGGCAAGCCGGTGCAGAACGCGTACATCGAAAGCTTCAACGGGAAGTTTCGCGACGAGTGCTTGAACGAAAACTGGTTCGTGAGCTTGGTCGATGCGCAGCAGACGATTGAGGCGTGGCGCGTCGACTACGAGACCGCTCGGCCGCATAGCGGCCTCGCCGATCGAACCCGGCAGCGTTTGCGAAAGCGCTGCTGCTCCCTACACCTTCCTTCACCCCCACCACCGGACTGACATAATCTCTGGATCAGGGTTGGGGGTCAGGTCATTTTCGCAAGCACTCTCAGCCGGAGGGGTCAGGTGGGTTGCTGTAGAAATTGCGTTCCACGGTGTGGATGCAGAGCCTTGGAAGGGATGCTTGCGCTGACAATCGTATGGCTGAATTCCAAAGTCCCAGCCCAACCAGTTTTACACGCCAATCAAGATCTCGATGCGGCGCATTCTCCCGTTCGAGAGTGATCGCTACGGAGGTTCAAAGTGCAGAATCACTTATGGAGATGCCTTCTACGTCGGTAGTTTGGAGCAGGTCGGCCCCGACCACGAGGGGTTTACCGCGACGATTGCTGGGAATGTCGACTGCGTCACCGGAGACGCTGACTTCTCGGGTGCTGGCTGGGAGGTCGTGCCATGACCCATCATGCGCCTTTCGGTTTGTCCTTCCGACGAAGTCTGCTCGTGCTGAATGTTCTTGTGACCGGAGAATTGCAGCCGGCAATCCCTGGCCCGGAACGGGGGGCTCTCGCTGTGGCTAGCGAATCAGAGGCTCCGCCATCGCCGCTGAAAGCGGCGATGGCAACTCTACTTGCGTTGGGAGCCGTTTACGCGGACAGCAGCGTGAAGCATTTCGAAGGCTACTCACTGACCCCCGACACCGCAGTGCTCACGTTCGAGGCCGCCGCGAGAGCATTAGCAGACCGGCCTAAGCCGCTCTCGTGCATGGCTCGCTTGGACAACCATATACTCGAGGTTCAGTGCAGGTCACTGCAACCACACGCCGCGCGACCAGAGGAGCGGTACGACAGGATCAGCACGAGAGCACAGTTACTGAATGCGATTGCTCGTCTGGTGGGAAAACGCCAGGATGATCCGGCTGTTCTGGTACGGGGTCGTGGCAAGGGGATACTGATGACTGCCAAGGAGATTGAGCGCTGGTTAGGGGACTACGACTTGGAGCCGAGTGGACTCGGCTTTGGCCTTGACGACCCCGATGCGGAAGCATCCGCAATGGGTGCCAAGGCCATTTTGATTCTTGTCGGCCCAGTTCGGCCGACTTATTACAAGTCTCGCTGACGACCTTCGGTCAGGCCCCGAATGTTTTCTGCTTCGGTGTGATCAAAGCTCCTATTGCAGCGGCGGCCAAGGAGTACAGCTCTTCATGGAAGAGGAGCGGCGCAAATGAGCTTGGAATATTATCTCACCGCTTTTTCGGTGCCGCTCCTCTTTCGACTCGTATGTGGTTTTGCGGGTCATGGTAGACGTCGATGGTTTATCGGTGTACTGTGGCTCATCACGATTTCTCTGCTCGTTGCAGGTGGAATCCTGTTCTCCTCAACATGGATGCTCGTTGCCTTCGTTGCTGGTGTGGCAGTGACGCTGGAGGGACTGATGCGAGCCTTGCGTGCGGACGTGGGGATCGGGACGTTTGTTCCAGCACTCGGCCTTTGGGTGCTCGTTGCGCCGATTGTGGTCATCGGAATCGTGTGCACCTTCGGTGCATGGTGCTTCTGAGTCATAGTCCTTGGGTCGCGCCCAACGGCGAGGGAAACGCGACACACCTTCCGATCTCCGGAGGCGGGTTGTCACCTCGCTCGGCTGCGCTTTTCCTGCACTTCCAGGAGTGGAGAATCCAACGCCTGGGGATCGCTGCCTGGCCGGCCATTGCGGATCCGCCTTGGTCGACGAGTACGCAGCTCGCGGCACCTGTCCCGCCTCGGTTGAAATGTGACTCCTACCGCCCCCACACTATACAGTGGGAGCCTGGAGTCGATGAGCGAATCGAACGGCAAGAAGCGACAGCGGCGGACGCTCCGGATGCCCACGACCTGACGTCCGCCATGGAGAGCACAATCGCTAGCGCGGCGGCCGCGGCCCACGAGGCGTAAGCTCGCGGCCCGCTACTTGGCATTCGTGCCTGCCCAATCATGCTGAGCGGTCTTGCGCACGAGGTGCTCGCGCACCGCAGCGAAGATTATCGCCGCCGGGATCGGCGGCAGGAACATGTAGCTCATCATGCTCCAGGCGCCGAGGAAGCCCGCGATGTAGGCGCCCCCTCCGGCAACCTGCAACTAAGCCAACTGTCGCACGCTGAAGCGAGGACGCTCCAGCCACGCCCACAGAATTATTCCCAGATAGGCGGCCATTCCCGGGATGAGCATCATTAGCCCCCATGCGCTGGCAACACCGGCCGGTATCATCCAGAGGCGACTAGCACCCATGGCGTGACTAGTGCCTGTTGCCACGTCCGCAACGTGAATGAAGGCTTCGAAGAGAGCCACCAGAAAGATCACAATTCCCAAAATAACGATGATGGTCTTGCGGAACTCTGATTCACGTGGCATTCGCGCACCTTCTTTCGGAACGTTTGACACTGTTCGCGGTTCAGTTGCTTTAGTAACCCTCTTCCATATGGACAGCGGAGTGACCTTTCCCGCAAGTTGAGTCCAGCCGGGTCTGAGGTCATCGCAAGCTCTGCCAGCGGTCACGCCGCACACGGGCTCCCCAGCCCATTACTGAGCGCAAACTCCTTGGCGAACACGTGCAACTCCCCTCCTGGCGGACAGAGCCCAAGAACGAATTCAAGACAATCGGCCAGCGGATGCTCCCCATACTCGCCTGCCGGGTTACGGCCGATTGCGAGCATCTGTGCCTCGATCTGGTCGCGAGCGGAGGACGCAGTCAGACATTCTGAACCTGAAATGGCACCTCCGCACAGCGCCTTCGTCAAAAGGTCGATCTCCACTTTGACGAAGGCGCAGTCACAGAATGCGAGCTGAACGGGTCTCCATTGGTACTCCGGATAACTACCTTCTAGCAGCTCCAGATCGAGACGCACCCGGTCGACGTTCTCGCCGTCACGTCGTTCCAGGTGAATTCCGTTGAGTCTGGAGTCATGAAGATCGAGTTCGCCAAACCTCTCTCGGACTTGCTCAAGATCGGACATCGCTCGCATCCACACGCTTTACTGATCAGGTGGCACGCACATCATTGACTCGCCGAGTCCACCCGCGGGTCGGGTGATAAAGCAGCTTGCGTCATTAGGGTTGAGTTTACACATGTCCGGTGGCACCGCAATAATCAGCGGAATCCGGGACAGGGATGGCGCCAGCTCGCATCAAGGGAAAACGCATCAATCGCGGTCGCAACGGCGGTTACGGCCAGCAATGCCAGGAGCGTGGCCAGAGCTGTGATTCCGATCGGGCGCCTTTGACGCATCACATCCGTGACCATCCGCACTCCAGGAAGCGAGTAGTCAGCGATGACGAGGCATTTATTCCACTCGCGCGGGGACCTGACGGTGGAGAGCGAGGTGGTCGCGGCGCCACTTTCACCCTCTGGCTGCCGCCGGCCGATGGCGCGGCAGCACCAGGGTGAAAACCGACCCCTGCCCTACGGTGCTGTGAACGGTGATCTCACCGCCCATCGCGCGCGCAAGCTCGCGGCTGATCGAGAGACCGAGTCCCGTGCCCTCGGCCGTCCGGGTGAAGGTGCGGTCCCCCTGCACGAATGGCTCGAAGATCGTATCCAGGATCTCCGGACGTATCCCACGGCCGGTGTCGCGCACTTCGATTCGCACAGTAGTATCGTCGCCGGCGCAGCGTACTTCGATGCGGCCATGATCCGTGAACTTCACCGCGTTCGACAGCAGGTTCAGCATGATCTGCTCGACCTTCGCACGATCGATCGAGACGACGAGGTCTGCCGTGCAGGGACCGAAGTCATAGACGAGGTGCTTCTTCTCGAATCGCGGGGCGACGAATGCTTCCAGGGTCGACAGGAAATCGCTGAGGCGCACGTCCTCGTACCGATATTCCATCCGGCCGGATTCGAGCTTCGCGAAGTTCAGCACGTCCTCGATGAGCCGCAGCAGCATCTCCTCGCTTCGCTTGATCCGGCCAACGTCCAGCAACTGCTCCCGTGTCAGCGGCCCCCGCACCCCTGCTTCGAGAATATCCACGTAGCCGGCGATGGCGTTCAGGGGCGTGCGCAGCTCGTGGCTCATGGTCGCGAGGAACTGGCTCTTCGCCGCGTTGGCCTCCTCGGCCTGCCGGCGGGCCTCGTCTGCCTGACGACGCGCCTCCTGCGCCTCGTTCAACGAGCGCCGCAACTGCTCGTTCGTCTCCTCCAGCTCCTGCTGAAGGCCCTGTTCCGCGTCGATCTGCTGCTCGAGCTCACTCGCCAGCTCCTGGAGCTCCTCGGCCATCTCCCGCTCCGCGCGCTGCATGCGCTTGGCCTCCGTGATGTCCCGCACCACCTTCGCCGCGCCGATGATCCTGCCGGCCCTGTTGCGAATGGGCGACACGCTGAGGGAGACGTCCAGGCGAGCGCCGTCCTTGCGCAGCCGCACGGTTTCGAAGTGATCGACTCGTTCCCCGCGGGACAGGCGCGCGATGATCCCCGGCTCTTCGTGGTACAGCTCGGGCGGCATCAGCAAGTAGACCGGTTGCCCGATGGCTTCATGCGCCTCGTACCCGAACATCCTCGTGGCGCCCTCGTTCCAGCTCCGGATCACGCTGTCCAGCGTCTTGCCGATGATCGCGTCGTCGGACGACTCCACGATCGCTGCCAGCCAGGCTTCCGGGTTGCTTCTGAGTATGCTCTCCGCCTCCTGGGCGTCCAACTGCGTGTCCGCGCTGACGTCAGGCATCGAGGTCATCGGTCGTCATCGGTTATGGAGAAGTCGTTCAGCTTATGGACGGAGCTCGACGCCGTCGCCCGCCAATTGCCGTATCGGCGAGGTCTCCCGAGCTTCAGATGATCGATCTGCTGGCAGGGCGAAGGAGAACACCGACCCTTCACCGGGCGTCGATTCCACCCACGTGCGGCCGCCCAGATCATCCAGGGTCTCGCGCACGATGCTCAGACCGAGGCCCGTGCCCTCCACGTCGCGCAAGGAATCCTTGTGCGCCCGGAAAAAGCGCTTGAACAGGTTCGCTCGTGCATCCTCTGGAATGCCGACGCCATTGTCGCTGACCTCGACGACGAGCTCCTTCCCCGTCCTGCCGTCCCGCTCGCGGTCGGCGAGGCGCGCGCGCACACACACCCATCGGCGCGGCTTCGTCGGATCGGAGTATTTGACCGCGTTGGAGATGTAGTTCGTGAGGCTCAGCTCCACGGCGGCCGCGTTCACCTCGACCGGCGGGAGAGGCTCCTCCACCTCGATGGAGACGTCGTGTACGCGCGCGAAGTCGCGCAGGCGCCGGGAGACTTCGGCAACGGCCTCGGGCAGCCGCACGTTGCGTTGCTGGCGGAGATCCTCGTCCAGGCGCGAGAGCGCCGCAAGATCGTCGAGCACGTTTCGAATCGCGGCGAGATTCGTGGAGGCCATACCGAGAAACTGATCGCGCTGGCGTTCGTCCAGCCAACCCTCGCTCAGCAGGTCCACGGCACCCGAGGCGGCCCCCACCCGATTCTTGAGCTCGTGCGAGACCATGCGATTGAAGCCGCGAAGCCTGTCCTCGCGGTCGCGGATGCGACCCTGGGTTTGGCGAAGGAACTGCATCGCCGTCGCCTGCTGAATGAGGGTCACGGCCTGGAACACCCGCTGGCCACAGTACAGCAGCTGCTCCCGGGTGCACGGCCGATCGATCTCGTCCGCCACCGATGCGAGATAATGGAACAGCACACTGCCGAGAATCTCGTATTCCTTGAAGATCTCATATGCGTCGAAGCCCTGCTGGTAGCGCAGCTCTCCCAGCTCCATGGCCTTGGCGATCACGGGCGGTTCGGTCGCCACGTCGGCTGCCGGATCCTCCACGAATGCCGCGATCCCCTCGACCAGGACCGGGACATGGTCGAGCAGCTCGTCGCTGGGGAAGAGGCGGTTTGCGTCGAGGGTCACCCGCGAGGCGATTCTCTCCAGCCAGCGCTCCGTGATATCCCTGCGCGCCGCGCGCAGGCGCGTGGCGAGCTCTTGGGCGAGTGGACATCCGGGTAACGAGCGCGATTCCATCGGCTACCCTCCGTTGCAACCGCAGGGAAGCATGGTTCAGACCGCGAGCACGTCAGACCATGGCGAGCGAGTCAGCTCCGCTCGCCCCGTCCACCCTTCCGCGAGAATCTCCCCGCGCTCCGACCAGGCACCCTCGACGTTCAGAGACCGTCCACTCTACTCCACTCTCGTCGCGGAAGGTGATGGACATCCAGAATGAGAGGAGCTTACGACGCAGAGGCGATCTGATCGGCGACGAACGTGCGGACGGCCGGCAGTGAGAGGGGACCCTCGTCTTCCAGCGTCCGGTGCGTGCCGGGGCCGTACTCCCCGGTAAGGAGCCACGTCGAATCGACCCCGTACTCATGGACGACGGCGGCGAGCACGTCGATGAGCGTGGCCGTGTCGATCATCTGCCCTGGCCGCGGCTGCAGGACCGGAGCGAGCCGTTCAACGGGTACGTCCAGCCGCGAGGCTGCGTTCTCGAGGGAATACCCCGGCATTCCACGGAGGAGAGTCCGGACCCGCTGGGAGATCTCGACGATCAGTCGCTCGTTGAGCATTACTGCACCACTCGCTCAAGGGAAGCTTGCAGCGTTCCGCTACACCTGGATTCCCGATGGGGTCCAGAAGACAGCAGTGCAAGCCGCGCGCCCGGC
>DATEPN010000466.1:0-13236 GCA_035273225.1 Acidobacteriaceae bacterium
CCGACGATTACGTGATCCTGTTCAACAATGACGGCAAGGGAAATTTCACCGATGTGAGTTACCAGGCCGGCATCGCCGGGCCGACCATCCCGTTTGTCTCATTCGGCGACGGCTTTCTCGATTACGACAATGATGGCTGGAAGGACCTGTTCATCGACAACGGGCATGTCTACCCGGTGGTTGACAAGCATCCGGAGTGGGGATCGAGCTATGCGCAGCGGCCGCTGCTCTTTCATAACGAGAAGAACGGGAAGTTCTCGCTGGTTCCGGCGGTTGAGGGCACAGGGCTGGCGGTTGTGGTGGTCGGGCGCGGAGCGGCCTTCGGGGATCTCTTCAACAATGGCAAAACCGACGTTGTGATGAACAACATGGATGGCGTTCCGGTGCTGCTGAAGAACGTCAATGCCGATCATCATCACTGGGTGGAGATGAAGCTGGTCGGCGGCCCGAAGAGTCCGCGGGATGCGGTGGGGGCGACCGTGTATCTGACGGCCGGCGGGATCCGCCAGCGGGATGATGTTCTGAGCGGGGGGAGTTATCTCTCGTCGAATGATCCCCGGGTACATTTCGGGCTGGGCGATGCGGCGAAGATTGACGCGGTGGAGATCCACTGGCCCGACGGGGTGGTGGAGAAGATAGAGCCTCCGGCGGTGGATGGCATCTACACCGTTACGGAAGGCGCGGGCCGGGCGAAGGCTGCCGCGGGCAGATAGGGCACGGTTGGCCGGTTTCCCTCCGGACGCGGTATAACAGGTGGACCGATGAACATCAGGGAAGTAGCGCGGCTGGCGAAGGTATCCACGGCAACGGTGTCGCGGACGATCAACGGATCGGACAAGGTGACGCCGAAGACGAAGGAACGTGTGCAGCGCGCGATCGAGGAGCTGAAGTTCTATCCGAACACCTGGGCGCGGGCCCTGGGATCGGGGCGCAGCAGCCTCTATGGGCTCATCATCTCCGATATCACAAACCCGTTCTTTCCGGAGCTGGTAAAAAGCTTCGAGGATGTGGCCGTGCAGCACGGTCAGGAAGTGCTGGTGGCCAATACGAACTATGATCCTGCGCGTATGGAAGTGTGCGTGAGCCGCATGCTGCAGCGCAAAGTAGACGGCGTGGCCATCATGACGTCGGAGATGGATGAGCGGCTCATCACGGAGTTTGAGAGCCGCGGCATTCCGCTGGTCTTCCTCGACACCGGCAACGTGCGTGAGCTGGCCAGCAATATCGTCGTGGATTACGCGGCGGGCGTGCGTGCGGCGATGGAGCATCTGCTGGAGCTGGGACATACGGACATTGCTTTCATTGCTGGCCCGGCGACGTTGCAGTCTGCACGCGTCCGCCGGAACGCGTTCGTGACTGCCATGGAAGAGAAGCGCCTGGATGCAAGCCTGGTGGAGCAGGGCAACCATCAGGTGGATGGCGGCCATGACGCGATGAAGCGCCTGCTGGCGGGGAAGCGCAGGCCGACCGCGGTGCTGGCCTCGAATGATATGACGGCGATCGGCGCGCTGGGGACGCTCCACGAGGCTGGAGTGCGCGTGCCGGAGGAAGTGTCGATTGCGGGATTTGACGACATCGCTCTCAGTGCCTTTACGCAGCCTGCCCTCACGACGGTGAAGCTGTCCCGCGAGGAGATTGCGCGGCTCGCGTTCCGGGCGCTGTTCAATATTCGCCAGGAAGGCGGGTTGGGCAGCGAATTCACGGTAAAGCCGACACTGGTGGTGCGGGATTCGACCGGTTCCGTACAGGCACCGAGCCGCCGCGGCGCACGGTCCGAAGTGTCGCTCGCCGGGCGCTGATTGAGGGTCCTTGCCGGACCAGAGTGGCTGCTGCGCATCTAACCCTGAGTGGGCGGGCCAACCTCCGTAACTGAAACGAGGCAGGACCCCGGCAGGGGCCGGGTTACCCTGTTGCGCTCGTTTGGGCTGGGCATCATTACCGGCGCGGCCGACGACGACTGCTCCGCGGTGGGCACCTACGCGCAGGCGGGCGCCGCATTCGGCTATTCGCTGCTCTGGACCGCGCCGCTTCTTCTGCCGATGATGGTGACGGTCGTCTACCTGTCCTCGAAGCTGGGTCAGGTGACCGGTCAGGGTCTGTTTTCCGCCATTCGGTGTAACTACTCGAAGCGTTTTCTCTACCTGGTCCTGGCCGGGGTTCTGATCGGCAACACCATCGAAGCGGGTGCGGATATCGGCGGCATTGCCGAAGCGCTACGTACAGTGGTACCCGTTTCCCGGGTATTCCTGGTGATTGCGGTCGGCGTCCTCTCCCTGGTGCTGCAAGTCTGGGGATCGTACCGAGTGATCTCGAATATCTTCCGTTTCCTGTCGCTCGCGCTGCTGGCGTATGTTGCCGCGATGTTCTTTGCCCGGCCGAGCCTGCACGCCGTTGCCGCTGGCTTTTTCCATCCCGGGGTGAAATTCGATCGCAACGTGCTGGCGATTTTGGTTGCGATGATCGGCACGTCTTTGTCGGCTTATCTTTTCACGTGGCAATCGAATCAGGAGGTCGAGGAGAAGATCGCCGAGGGCAAAGTGAAGTTGCGGCAGCGGCGGGGCACGTCGGAGCAGCGGCTGCAGAAGACACTGCTCGATGTCCTGTTCGGCATGTTCTTTTCGGCGCTGGTGATGTACGCGATCATCATCGCTACCGGCGCGACGCTGTTCCAGACGGGCCAGCACAATATTCAGTCGGCAACCGATGCGGCGAAGGCCCTCACGCCGCTCGCAGGTCATGCGGCGGCGCTGCTCTTCACCGCTGGGATTGTCGGTGTCGGATTCCTGGCCATTCCGGTGATCACGGCGGGAGCGGCGTACAACATCTGCCAGAGCGTGGACTGGCGCAATGGGCTGCATCTGCGGCTGCGCGACGGCAAGGGCTTTTACGGGAGCATCGCGATCGTGATGGCTGTGGCAACGGCTATCAATTTTGTCGGGATCAATCCGATGAAGGCGCTGGTGTTCGCCGGTATCGTACAGGGGTTCTCAACCCCGCCGCTGCTGCTGCTGATCCTGTTCATGACGAACAGCTCACGGATCATGGGCGATAAGACCAATACGCGGGTTACGAATCTCTTTGGCTGGGCGACGACGGCGGTGGTCTTCGCGGCTTCGGGCGCGCTGATCTGGAGCTGGGTCGCTCACTGAACTTCGCCGTGGGGGCGAAGGCGGTTCAACTCGAGTGCGCAGGCGACGGCATTCTGTGCACCGAAGCGAAGGTTGTCCAGCCCCGCCCAGAGCCAAAACTTGTCCGTACTCTCTGGAGCCCCGCTTTGCGGACGCACGCGGACCAGAATGTTCGGCTGGCCCGCGACGCTGAGATTCGTCGGCGGTTCGGAGTCAGCGGTCATCACTTCAATGTGCTCACCGGCGACAGCGGCCTCGATCTGATCGAGCGAGACAGGCTGCTGGACGGAAACGGCGAGCGAAATACCGTAGCCGTGGAAGACGGGTGCATGCAGTAGCTGTACTCCGATCTGCGGCTGGCGATTGCTGGTGAGCAGGGCGTAATGGCGGCGAATCCGCGACTCGCTGTTCGAGAGGGAGACTCTGGCCAGTTCGCCGAAGACGGGTGTGGTGTTGAAGGCTACTTGCGTGTCGTAGACCTGCCTGGGCAGATCCTGAAAGCTGAGCAGCTTTACCGTCTGCTGGTGCAGTTCGTCCATGGCGGCGCGGCCATACTCCGACGCTGGCTCGAGCACGGTGGCCGAGGCCGTCGCGACCGCAGAGAGCGAGCCGATGCGGTCGAGCAGCAGCGCGAGGGTGATGGCAACTGGATGCGCCGGGACCACTGCACGCGTTTCAAGGCTCGGAGCGTTCTGCGTGGCGGGCGTCGGAACTTCCTGGTTTAGCCAGGGAGCGCGCACCAAAACGCCGGGCTCGCCTTCCAGCGCACCGGAGATGTCGATGATGCTGGCTCCGGCTTTGTTGGCGGCCTGCCAGTGCT
Organism: Acidobacteriaceae bacterium; assembly: GCA_035273225.1. Taxonomy (GTDB): domain Bacteria; phylum Acidobacteriota; class Terriglobia; order Terriglobales; family Acidobacteriaceae; genus Palsa-343. The sequence goes on from DATEPN010000466.1 coordinate 3,949, forward strand.
TGCGGGTGAGCGCCTCGTCGCCCGTGAAGAAGACGAAGTCCGTTCGGTCAAACGACGATGGCTCGATGCGCTGGATGAAGGTGACCTCATCGCCGACAGCTTCCAGCGTGCCCAGTTCGGCCTCGTCGTCCATCAGCAGAAAGTCGGAACCGCCGAAGGGCGAGTCGGTGAGAGCATCGTTCAGTTCACGGCCGCGCAGCGAACCTGCGCCGACAATGGCAATTTTCGGTTCCGTCATCCGTTGGGTCCTTCAATCGAAGAAGGGAGCGGCTGCGACTGCTGCCTGGGGTGATGCCGGCGCCAGGAATAGGCCAGACGCGCAATGACGCCGGAAAACATGTACGCGAAGGCGAGCAGGATGAGGACCTCGCGCGAGAAGAAAACAAGCAGGTAAATGCCGACACCGAGCAGCACGATCCAGCGGAAGGGCTGGCGGCCGGCGAGATTGATTTCCTTGCCGCTCCAGAAGCGCCAGGTGCTGACCATCAGGAAGCCGAGGAAACCGACGAGCGCGCCCCAGATCATGGCTACCCAGGCGGAGAAGATGGGTAGGCCGATGAATCCATGAACCACCGCCGCAACGAGCGCGGCACCGGCGGGAATCGGCATACCGACAAAGTACTTGCGGCCGGGATGTCCGGGATTCTTCGGGACGGGATTGACGCTGATATTAAAACGGGCAAGCCGGGCCGCTCCGCAGAGCAGGAAGAGGAAGCAGACGAAGGCGCCAAACTGGATGAGCTTGGCGCGGAAGTCATGGTTGAGGGTTTGGGGCAGCGAGCGAAATCCCCAGGCAAACGCGAGGATGGCGGGCGCTACGCCGAAGGTGACCACATCGGCAAGGGAATCGAGTTCGCGGCCGAAATCGCTTTCGGTATTCGTCATGCGCGCGATGCGGCCGTCGAGGGCGTCGAAGGGGATGGCCAGTCCGATGGCAACAGCGGCGTAGTCGAAGTGATGTGGCTCGAGCGCGGACCCCTCCAGGCTCTGCATGATGGCGAAGAAGCCCGCTCCGATGTTCACGGCGGTGAACATCGAGGGCAGCAGATACAGGCCGCGTGCGCGGCGCCGGCGCGCGTGCGGGAAGAGCGCCTGTTGCTCGTGATCACTCACGCGGGGTACTCCGCACCCATGGTGGCCAGTTCAGGCTCGGGCATGGGAGTGGCGATGCGGGCGAGAATGCTGGCTCCCCCGCGCACCCGGTCGCCGACTTTGACGAAGACTTCGGCGGTTCCGGGCATCAGGATGTCGGTGCGGGAACCGAATTTGATCATGCCGACGCGCTCTCCCCGTGCGAGATGGTCGCCCACGCGCTTATTGAAGACGATGCGCCGTGCAATGAGCCCGGCGATCTGGGTAAAGGCGATCTGGTAGTCCTCGGACGTGTCCACGATGGCGAGATTCTGCTCGTTGCGTTCTGCGCAGACGGGATTCATCGCGTTCAGGAACTCGCCCTTTCTGTAACGGACCTCACGCAGGACTCCGGCTACCGGCGAACGGTTGACGTGAACGTCGAACACGCTCAAAAAGATGCTGATACGGAGGCGTTCGCCGTCCGGAGTATTCACGCGCGCTACCTGCGTGACTTTTCCGTCCGCGGGAGAGACGACGAGACCGGGATCCTGCGGAATGGCGCGCTCCGGGTCGCGAAAGAACCAGAGAAAGAACGCCGCCAGCAGCAGCGGCAGGATCGCCCACGCCCAGTTGCCGGTAACCAACCCAACAACAAGAGCAACGGCGATCAGCGCCAGCCCGTAGAAGTAGCCATCACGCACCATGCAAGTCTTTTTTATTCTAGAGCCGACAGAAGGAAACAGAAAGGGAGGGGCGGCACGGCGCAGAGAATCTGCTGCTGCGGAGCGCGAGACAGGCACCGGCAGCGACGTACATCGGCTGGCGGTGCCGGGGGTTCAGTAAGGTATGGAGTGCGGCGTCAGGCGGCGCTGAACGCACGTTGCTGGCCCCTGATGGCAGCCAGCTGATCCTTGACGTGGAGTTTCAGTTTCTTCAGGCGAGTCTCTTCGAGCAGGTCATCCTCAGAAAGCCAGGGTTTTTGGAGCAGGGCTTCGAGCTTCTCCGAATAGTGACGATGCTGCTCTTCCAGGCGGCGAATCTCTTCACTATCCGGCTGACCGTTCGCTTCCAGATCCATGGATGACACCTCCGCTTCGGGATTGTCCCGGCGGAGCCGGCAAGAACGCTTCGCCGGGCGATTTATCTCACTCTAGTGAGACGTACCACGCTAGCACCGTGGAAGCCCACCTTCAACCGGTTTCGCGGTGGAAAAAGGACCCGGTTGCTGGTCACGGGAGTAATGGGACCCCATGAGAACGGCATCCTCCACCGGCTCAGCATAGTAGCGAGGCCGAAGGCCTTCCTGGCGGATTCCATGGCGCTCGTAAAGGCGAATGGCCGGGATGTTCGAGGCGCGAACTTCCAGGGTGAAGCGGCGGCAGTCGTGTGTGGCTGCCCAGTGCAGGACTGCTTCGAGCAGAGCGGAGCCGATGCGTCGGCGGCGAGCGTGCGGGTCGACGGCCATGGAATCCAGTTCGCAGCGGTTCTCTGGCTTTTCGGCGCCGGGCGGATCGACCAGGAGGCTGCTGACAGCAAATCCGGCGACGCGGCCGGACAGCACGGCGACGAAAGCGGCTCGGAGCAGAGGGGGCTCGGGGGGCCCGAGGTAGGGCGCGTAGTCCGTGCGCTGCCACCGCGCGGTTTCCGGAGACTCGGCGGCGATCGTAAGCACCGCGTCGAGATCGTCGGGCTGCATCGGCCGGATCGCGACAGCGTTCATGGCTGAGGCTGCTGGCTGGGGCGGCGCGCGCCGGGTTGGGAGAATATCTCCGCGTCGGAGCGGCGAAGGTAATTGCCGTCGAGAGTCACGGGGTCGTCGAAGTCGCGGGTCCGAAGGCGGGGTAGCGCGAAGCGGAGGGCGTCGGTGGCTGTGGGGGCATCGACCAGGGGTGCGGCTGGCGCGAGAGCATGGACAGACGGCTCACAAACGGCGAGCTGAGGGCCGAGGGTGGTCGCTTCGGGTTCGAATGCGTCCAGCGTGAGAAGAGATTCCCGGGTCGATTGGTCGTAGCGGCCGAAGTAGAACTCGTGCCGGGAGGCGTCGAGCGCGGCAGCCTGGCAACCTGCTTTGTGGGCCAGCACGGCGAGACGGGAGACGGCGAGGATTGGGAGGTCGTGAGGTTCCGCCAGCCCCTTGGCGGTGCTCAGCGCGATCCGGATGCCGGTGAAGCTGCCGGGGCCACGCGTGACGACGATGGCGGCAAGGTCGGCGACGGAGGTGCGCTGGGCGGCGAGGAGCTCGGCAATCGCGGGGACGAGCCGGGCGGAGTAGGTTTTGCCGGCGAGGCCGGTCTCGGCGAGGGCGTCGAGGGTGTCGCCGTGGAGCCGCGCGAGGGCGATCGAGCCGGAGGGGCCGCAGGTGTCGATGGAGAGGAGCATCCAGAGACTAGGGTATAGGCGGTAGGGGATAGGGTCCATGTCTCCAGGGGAGAGACATGGGGCACCTGCACGAGCGACCCAACAGCCGAAACGCGGCTAGACGTCGGTGATGGGGTCCTGGCAGATTTCGAGGAGCACGCCGCCGGTGCTCGAGGGGTGGACGAAGAAGTAGAGGTGGCCGCCTGCGCCGGTCTGGATGTCTTCGGAGACGAGGCGCGCGCCCTGGGCTTTGAGGGTTTCGAGGGCGGCGGAAATGTCGTCGACGTGGAGGGAGATGTGGTGCAGGCCCTCGCCGCGCTTCGCGAGGAAGCGTCCGATGGTGGATTCGGGTGCCGTCGGCTCGAGCAGCTCAATGCGCGTGTCGCCGGCGGGAATCAGGGCGGTGCGGACCTGCTCATGCTCGACGGTTTCCTCGTGCACGACGCGGAGGCCGAGCGTTTCGTAGAGGCGGCGAGCCTCAGCGATGCTGCGAACGGCGATGCCGATGTGGTCGACGGAAGGCATGAATACAGGGTATAGGGTGTAGGGGTTAGGGTGTAGGGAGTCGGCGGTCAGCAGTTAGCAGTCGGCAGCTATTCGTCCGCGAACAGGCGCTGAGCCAGTTGAGGGACGAGTTGCCAGGGGTCTTCGTGACCGTTGGCGATCCGGGTGGCGTGCTCTTCCAGTTCGGCGGGGGTGAGGCCGTGGCGGCGGGCGCGGCGCATGAGTTCGGCGCGGAGCATGGCGTCGAGGCGAAGCTGCCAGTGCTGGGCGCGGCGCGCGGTTCGGCGATTGCCGGTTTGCAGCCATGCCTCCACCTGGGAGATCGCCTGGGCGAGCGCGTCGATGCCATGGCCGGTGGTGGCGACGGTGCGGACGATGGGCGGCGTCCAGGATTCAGAGCCGCGGTTGGACGCCAGCGATTGCAGAGCCCGGATCTCCTGCTCGACGCGATGGGCGCCTTCGCGTTCCGACTTGTTGATGACGTAGACGTCGGCGATCTCCATGACGCCGGCTTTGAGGCTCTGGACGTCGTCGCCCATGCCGGGGACGAGGACGACGAGGGTGACGTCGGCGAGGCGGGCGATCTCGACTTCGTCCTGGCCGACGCCGACGGTCTCAATGAGCAGGAGGTCTTTGCCGCTGGCTTCGACGACGAGGGCGACATCGGCCGTGGTCAGGGCGAGGCCGCCGAGGGAGCCACGCGTGGCCATGGAGCGGGCATAGAAGCCGGGGTCGTCATGGTGCTCCTGGAAGCGGATGCGGTCGCCGAGGAGGGCGCCGCCGGTGAAGGGGCTGGTGGGGTCGACGGCGAGGACGCCGACGGTGCGGCCGGACTGGCGGAAGTGGCGGGCGAGGCGGTCGACCAGGGTGCTCTTGCCGGCTCCGGGAGAGCCGGTGATGCCGATGCGCAGGGCGCGGCCGGTGTGGGGGAAGCAGGCGGAGAGGAGGGCGGGGGCTTCGGGGGCTTCGTTTTCGACCAGGGAGATGGCGCGGGCGAGGGCGCGGGCGTCGCCGGAGCGGAGGGTATCGACCAGCCGTTTTATGGGGGGGTATACCCCCCCTGATGGGGCCGAAGCATTTGATTCCATTGGAGCGGTCATCCCTGGGTACTACCCCCCTGCACCCGGCAGTCATTCTACTGAAAGATGTTCTTCGGGCAGATGGCGTGGACGCCGACGTTGCCGTCGACGAGCTGCGTGATGTCGACATCGACGGCGACGCTGGTGAGCATGTACGCGTCGTCGCGGGAGAGATGCTTCTGCGTGACGAGGAAGTCGATCATGTTGCGAACGGCCATTTCCGTGGCGGTCTTCAGGTCGGGACTGAAGCCCATGCTGATGTAGCTGGTGGGCGTCTCAGCGCGCGGCCAGAGCAGGTGCTGATCCTTGTGGACGACGAAGCGGAAGGTGCCGGTGAGGAAGGTCTCGAGCGCCGTGATGTCGACTTCGCCATTGCCTTGACCGGCGTGCCCATCGCCGACTTCGAAGAGCGCTCCTTTCGCGTGGACGGGAATGTAAAGGGTAGTTCCGGCGACGAGTTCCTTGTTGTCGATATTGCCGGCGTGCATCCAGGGCGGAGCGCTGTTGTAGCGCCCGGCGGATTCGGGCGGCGCGTCGCCCATGCTGCCGAAGAACGGGTGCAGCGGGATGTCGATGCCGGGCGCGAAGTGGCCGATCATCTTTTCGCGGTCGAGGGGGATGATCTTCATCTTGCCGTAGGGGAAGTCGTCGGGCAGGAATCCGCGACCTGCGCCAAAGCCATTGCAGGCGAAGGGCGCGTCGATGTCGATTTTGAGGATGTCCACCTCGAGCACGTCGCCGGGCTCGGCTTCGGCAATGGCGATGGGTCCGGTGAGGATGTGACCGCCGGGGCCTTTGTCCTTCACCTGGTCGAAGATGGGCTGGTTGTACGCGGGAATGTCGGCGGCCTTGACGCCTTCGGTTTCGAGGCGCTCATTCGGACCGCAGGTAGAGAGGGTCTGCACGCGCACGGTATCGCCGGAATGGACGGTGAGCACAGGCTTGGCTTTCGACCAGTAGTAGCCCCAGGCGACGGTGGCTGGCGTGGCAGGAAGAAATGCGGGAGAGTCCGGCGCCTGGGCGTTCGCGCCGGCGAGGATGAGGAAGCAGGCGAATGCGCTCAGAAGCTTCAAGTTATCTCCGGAAAAAATGGCATGCTCCGCGCTGCGAAGCCAGCGCTGCTTTGCATCATAACCTTTGGGACCATCGGCAACTTTCATCCAGGAAAGCTCATCCACGCAAAGATAAGCTCGGCGCTTATCAGGGTGCCCATGGTGGCTTCGGCAAGCCATGTCCGGAAACCTGCGGCCTCAGACTGGCATACCTCCGCGGCAACGCGCACGCGGAGCAGCGATGAACGGCCAGATATTTCATGCGCAGGGGAAAAAAGATGGGGAGTTTGCCGTCGATGACTGGGGCTGCACCACAGAGGAAGCCGCCACGTACGGAGGAAAACGTACTGCAATCAGAACGAGTGTTTCGGCTGCTCGTGGAGGGCGTGCGGGATTACGCGATCTTCCTGCTCGATCCCCAGGGGAACGTCGCTTCCTGGAATCCCGGGGCCGAGCGGATCAACGGATACCAGGCCGAGGAGATTATCGGCAGGCACTTCAGCAATTTTTATCCGACGGTGGATCGCGAGGCCGGTAAGCCGGAGTACGAACTGAAGGTCGCGGCGGAGACGGGGCGCTTCGAAGACGAGGGCTGGCGGGTTCGCAAGGATGGTTCGCAGTTCTGGGCCAGTGTGGTGATCACGCGCATCAACGACGAGCGCGGCGATCTGATCGGCTTCGGCAAGATCACGCGGGACCTGACGGAGCCGCGCATCGCGGAGCAGCGATATCGACAGCTGATCGAAGGCGTGCAGGACTACGCGATCTACTCGCTCGATCCGAATGGCTATCTGACGAGCTGGAACACCGGCGCACAGCGCATCAAGGGGTACAACGAGTTCGAAATCCTTGGCAAGCACTTCTCGACCTTCTACACGCCGGAGGACGCGGCGGCGGGAATGCCGCAGCACGTGCTGAAGACGGCCGCCGAGACGGGCCACTTTGAAGGGGAAGGGTGGCGCGTGCGCAAGGACGGCACACGCTTCTGGGCCAGCGTGGTGGTGACGCCGATCCGCAGCGACCAGGGCGAGCTGATCGGGTTCTCAAAAATTACGCGCGACGTGACGGATCGCAGAGTGCTGCTGGAACAGATCCGGCAGCACGCTGAGGAACTGGAGCTGCGCATCGCGGAGCGCGAGCAGACGAACGCCGAGCTGGAGGCTTTCAGCTATTCGGTGTCGCACGACCTGCGCGCGCCGCTGCGTGCGATCGAGGGGTTTACGAACGCTTTCATCGAGGACTACGGCGAGCAGGTGCCGCCGCAGGGACTCGAGTATTTGCGCGAAGTCACCGCGGCCGCCGAGCGGATGAACCACCTGGTGCAGGATCTGCTGAACTTCAGCCGCCTGAGCCGCATCCAGTTCGAGCTGACGCCCACCGATGTTGGCAGTGTGGTGCGGCAGGCGCTGCGGCAGGTGGATGGGGGTGCCAGCGCGGTGACGGTGAAGGTGGGCCAGGGCTTATCGGTTACAGGCCATGAGCAGACACTTGTGCAAATCCTCAGCAATCTGATCGGAAATGCACTCAAATTCCAAAGGCCGGGGATCGCGCCGGAAGTAATCGTTTCGGCGGAGCGCACCAACGGCCACGTGCGCATCTGTGTAAGAGACAACGGTATCGGGATTGCACCGGAGCACCAGGAGCGCATCTTCCAGGTCTTCGAACGTCTGCACGGCCAGGAAGAGTATCCGGGGACCGGTATTGGGCTGGCCATCGTCAAGCGCGGAGCGCAACGGATGGGCGGCCGTGTGGGGCTGGACTCCAAACCGGGGGAGGGGAGCACCTTTTGGGTGGAACTGCCGAGGGCAGGAGATAAATGATGACGGCACCGACGACTGTCTTGTTGGTGGAGGACGATTCCGCCGACAGTCAACTGATTCGCCGCGCTTTTGAGAAGGCGGATTTCGGAATGTCTCTGATGCGCGCGAAGGATGGCGATGACGCGGTGGCGTATCTGGACGGACTCAAGCGCTACGAGGATCGCGAGAAATATCCGCTGCCGTGCCTTGTGCTGCTGGATATCAAGCTGCCGCGGCGATCGGGCTTTGAGGTGCTGTCGTGGATCCGGCGCGATCCGCGGCCGCTGCGCCGTATGCCGGTGGTGATGCTGACCTCGTCGCAGCACACGGTGGACATCAATCGCGCGTACGAACTGGGAGCGAACGCGTATACGGTGAAGCCGGACACGAGCGCGAAACTGGTTGAACTGCTGGGTTCGCTGAAAGAGTTCTGGATCGAGAAAAACGAGTTCCCGGTGATGGCGCAGAGCCCGCAGTTTCCCGCAACCCAGACGGAGGCGCAGACGAATCGCGACCTGGTGCGGCGTATTCTGCTGGTGGAAGACGAGCGCACGGATGCTCTGCTGATTACGCGGGCGTTTACGCGCGCAGGCTTTCCTGGCGTGGTGGAGCATGCGCCGGATGGCCGCCTGGCGCTGGAGTGGCTGGACAAGCAAATTTCGATGGGGATTCCGAGCCTGCTGCCCTCGCTGGTGCTGCTGGATATGCGTCTGCCGGGAATGTCGGGACTGGAACTGCTGGACGCGATCCGCAGCCGTCGCGAGTTGAAGCGGGTGCCGGTGGTGGTACTGGCCAGCGCGCAGGACGCAGAGACAGTCAACCGTGCCTATGAGCGCGGGGCCAATTCGTATCTGGTGAAGAGCGCCAATCCCGATGACGTGGGGCGGCTGATTCAGTTTGTGCAACAGTACTGGCTGATCGTGAATCGCGGCTCGACGACAGCTGTGAAGAACTGAAAGCCACAATGCCGGTGCGTGACGTGGCACAATCCGGGTCGCCGCTGGGATCGCTGGCGCCGGCCGAGGTCGAGATGATCCTTGACGCGGCCTCGCGTGCGCTGTGCGTGGCCGATGTGCAGGGCAACTGCCGCTACGTCAATTCCCACTTCAGCAGAATGTTCGGCTGCACGCGCGAGGAGGCTGTTGGCGCGCCGGTGCAGCGGTTTCTGCGACCGGTGACGCAGATTCCGCACAACTGGGTGTACCAGACACTCGATGTGCACGAAGTGACGCTTACGCGCAAGGACGGGGCGACGTTTCCCGGGCGGGTGGAGGTGCGGGAACTGGCTTCGGACGGGCGTTCCACGGGGCTGGCGTATCTGATCCGCGACATCGCCGACGAGAAGATCACCGAAGAGGCGCTGCGCAAGACGGAGAAGATGGCGGCGGCGGGAAGAATGGCGGCAGCCATTGCGCACGAGAT
>DATEPN010000467.1:0-7031 GCA_035273225.1 Acidobacteriaceae bacterium
GCAGGATATCGGCGATATCTTCGGCGACATCTTCGGCGAGATGTTCAACATGGGCGGCGGGCGGCGCGCTTCGCGCGTGCAGAAGGGCCGCGACCTCCGCCACGACATGAGCATCGACTTCGAAGAGGCGGTCTTCGGCAAGGAAACGAAGATGAAGTTCAGCCGGTCGGAGACCTGTCCGGACTGCACCGGCACCGGAGCGGCTCAGGGACGCGGCCCGTCGACCTGCCCCTACTGCCAGGGCCGCGGCCAGGTGCGATACCAGCAGGGATTCTTCTCGATCGCGCGCACGTGCAGCCACTGCGGCGGCGCCGGGCAGGTCATCACCGATCCGTGCAAGACCTGCCATGGCGAAGGACGCGTGGAGCGCCAGCACGAAATGGCCGTCACCATTCCGGCCGGCGTCGAAGACGGCACGCGCATCCGCTACCAGGGAGAAGGCGAGGCGGGACGCTTCGGCGGACCCGCGGGCGATCTGTACGTGGTGCTCCATGTGCGGCCGCACAAGATCTTCGAACGCGAGGGCAACGACCTGCACTGCTCCATTCCTATTTCGTTCCCGCAGGCGGCGCTCGGCACCGAGATCAACCTCAAGACGCTCGATGGCTCGGCGAAGGTGAAGATCCCGGAGGGCACGCAGAGCGGGCAGAAGTTCCGCATTCGCGGACGCGGCGTGCCGTTCCTGAACGAGCACGGGCGCGGCGACCTGGTTGTCACCGTGGTGGTGAAGACGCCGACGAAGCTCACCAAAGTGCAGAGGGAAAAGCTGCAGGAACTGGCCGAGACGCTCGCCGTGGAGAACACACCGGCGTCGCGGGGGATTCTGGAGAAGGTCAAGGAGATGTTTTCGTAAGGAAGCCGGTAGTCGGTAGCAAGCAGCCGGTAGCAAGCAGCAGACGGTCAGCGGTGATGCTGACCGTTTTTCTTTGCATGGCTGGTTCTGCGTCTGTTCGATTCTGAACAGTTTCACGCGGGAGCGGACACGCGATGCCCCAGAACGGACGGCTAAGTTGTTGGCGCGCTGAGGCCATGATCGACCGCCAGATGGCCCCGAACGTGTAACTCTGCATTGGTTCCCCCAGAACAAAGCGGAGGCCTCGATGGAGACAGTCGTTCAGGATGTCCGGTATGCGCTGCGCCAACTACGGAAGTCGCCCGGGTTTGCGCTGATTGCGGTGCTGACGCTGGCACTGGGCGTGGGAGCGGCAACGGCGATCTTCAGCGTAGTGGATGCGGCGCTGCTGCGGCCGCTGCCCTATGACCATCCGGAGCGGATCTATGCGCCGGTCACGCTGTCGCATGAAGGCTATACGCAGCCCTTTTCGTGGCCCAGCTTCCAGGACGTGCGGGCGCAGAATCATGTTTTTGCGGCGCTGTCGGGAATCTGGAATTTTCGCAGCGCGAATTTACAGACGCCGTCGGGACCGGTGGCGCTGAAGTGGGTGCAGGGCTCGGATAATTTCTTCGACGTCTTCGGCGTCGCGCCCATTCTGGGCCGCACCTATCGCAAGGGCGAAGAGACCGCCGGGCGCAACAACATCGCGGTGCTCAGCTACGAGGTGTGGCAGACGAACTTCGGCGGACGCGCGGATGTCGTGGGCAAAACAATCGACCTCGACGGCAAGCCCTACACCTGCATCGGCGTGATGCCGGCGGGCTTCCGCTACCCGCTCAGCGCCGTGAATGCGATCTATACGCCGCTGCATCCGGATCGCGCGTGGCTGAACGCGCGCGGCGATCACTGGCTGCGCACCGTGGGGCGGCTGAAGCCCGGTGTGACGCGGCAGCAGGCGCAGGCGGATCTGGATGCCGTGATGGCGAACCTGGGCCGCGCCTATCCGCCGACGGATGCAGGACGCCGGCTGCAGATGATTCCGCTGACCGAGGCGGTGAATGGATCGAGCCGCAGCGCGCTGTGGATGCTGGTGGCGGCGGTGCTTGCGGTTCTGCTGATCGGCTGCGTCAACGTTGCGGGCTTGCTGCTGGCGCGCGGCGTGAAGCGCGAGCGCGAGATGGCGCTGCGGGCGGCGGTCGGCGCGAACCGCACGCGGCTGGTGCGGCAAATTCTGACGGAGAGCCTGCTGCTGGCGGTGATGGGCGCGGCCGGCGGCGTCGCTCTGGCATCGCTGCTGCTGAGCGCGATGCAGACCTTCCTCGTGCATGCGCTGGCGCGCGGCGGCGAAGTGCAGATGGACTGGGTCGTGCTGCTGGTGGCGATCGGATTGTCGGCGGCAGCCAGTGTCGCGGCGGGGCTGTATCCGGCGCTGCGGCTCTCAGGAACCGATCCCAACCAGGCGCTGCGCAGCGGCGGATCGGCGGGAACGGCGAGGGCGCATCATCGGCTGCGGTCGGTCTTCATCATCGGGCAGGTGGCGCTGTCGCTGGTGCTGCTGGTGACGGCGGGCGCGCTGCTGCGCGTGGTTGCGGGGCTCCGGCATGAGGACCTGGGCTTCGATCCGGCGCACATTCTGACGGCGGAGATCGACCTGTCGCCGGGACGATACGAAGCCGGCGATGTGTGGGGGAATTTCTACAAGCCGATGCTGGAGCGGGTACAGCATCTGCCGGGCGTCTCCGCCGCAGGCGTGAACACGCTGATCCCGATTCAGGGATGGGGCTGGAGCCAGGAGATCCAGGTTGTGGGGCAGCCGCCGGTTGGGCCGAACGAGGTCAACCTGGCCGAGCAGCGGTTCGTCACGCCTGGGTATTTCGATGCGATGGGCATCCGGCTGCTGCGCGGGCGCATGCTGTCGGAATCGGAAGACAAATCGACGAACAAGTTCGGCACGATGGTCGTGAATCAGGCGTTCGTGAAGAAATTCCTGCGCACCGGGGCCGATGCCATCGGGCAGCATCTGAACGACAACGACAAGCCGGATGAGCGCACGGAGATTGTCGGCGAGGTGACGAGCATCCGGCAGAATCTGCTGGAACCGCCGCAGCCGGAGATGGATTATCTGGTGACGGAGCTGGGGCCGAAGGACCTTGCTTCGCTGGGCATGACGCTGTACCTGATCGTCAGGACGAAGGGCGATCCGAATGCGGTGATCCCGGAAATACGCGAGGTCTTTCGGCAGATTGATCCGACGCTGCCCTTCCGCGCGCCCGAAACCATGAACCAGATCATCGCCGATCAGCTGGTGATGCAGCGGATGGAAAGCTGGCTCTTCGGCATCTTCGCATCGCTCGCGCTGTTGCTGGCGGTGGTCGGCCTCTACGGGTTGATCAGCCACGAGGTGGAGATGGGCACGCGCGACATCGGCGTGCGCATGGCGCTCGGCGCAACCCGCGGCAGCGTCTTCGCGCTGGTGCTGCGCCGGGTGGCGCTGCTGCTGGCGGGCGGACTCGCGGTCGGCGTTGCGCTGACGTTTGCGGTGCACCGGGCGATCGCTGCGGTCGTGGATTTCCGCTTCGTGCATCAGGCGGGGCTGCTCAGCGTGCTGGTGGTAACGATGGCGGCAGCAGGACTGGCAGCGGCGCTGCTGCCGATGCGACGCGCGGCTTCCATCGAGCCGATGCAGGCGCTCCGGACGGAGTAGCGCACCGCAGCGTCACCCGATTTACTCCAGCAAGGAAGCGGCGATCGCGACCGCGGTGATCGCCGCTGTCTCCGCGCGCAGGATGCGCGGGCCCAGCGTCACGGCGCGCCAGTTCTCCGCATCGAACAGCGCCTCCTCTTAGGGGGCCCACCCGCCTTCCGGTCCGATGGCGAGACGAATCGCAGGCTGCGCGTCACCGCCGCCATCGAGCGCTTCCGTCAATGCCTGGCGCAAGGTCGTCGAGCGCTCCTGCTCGGCGAGTACCAGGCGCACGGCATCTGCGCCGTCGCGCACCGCCGTCTTCAGCGGCAAAGGATCATCGACCTGGAGCACGTCGGAGCGGCGGGACTGCTTCGATGCTTCGAGAGCCACACGCCGCCATCGCTCCGCGCGCGCCGCGGCTGCCTGCGCCAGATGCTTCTCGCTGCGCCGCGCGACGACTGGCACGATGCGCTCGGCGCCCAGTTCCGTCGCCTTCTCGATGGCCCACTCCATGCGATCGAATTTGTAAACGCTGAGCAGAAGCGTGAGCGGCAGCGCCGGCTCTGCCTCAATTTCGGCCACGAGGTTGAAGCGCACCGCGTCGCCCGTGATGCCGGCGATGACGGAGTGCCACACGCGTCCCCCGGCGACCACGTCGAACTCCATTCCGGGTTGCGCGCGCAACACGCGGAGCAAATGCGCGGCCTGGGTTCCGGCGATGGTGGCCGTCGCTTCATCCCAGGTATCGGCGATCCAGCGGCGTCGGGTCATGAGGACAGGGTATAGCGGATAGCGGGTAGCGGATGGCGGATAGCGCGCAGAAGAGCGTTCTCGCAAGCGTGGCGAAGGAAGTGCGCGAAGCGCGATGGCCGGGACGGCCAGTCCGTGAAAGCCGCATGAACACTGGGTCATCTGCGATTCGCGGTGAAGGGGCGCGAAGCGCGATGGCCTGGACGGCGAGTCCCCAAAAACACTGAGGGGACGCTTTTCGCGTCCCCTCAGCTTGCTACCGGTGATGGCTTACTTTTTCTTCGAGGTCTTCTTCGCTGCCTTCTTCGCCGGCTTCTTAGCTGCCTTTTTCGTTGCCATGTGTTCTATTCTCCCTTTTCGATGTTTACATCGAAGTCTGCAACATAAATGCTGCAGTTAACGAATGTATAGATTTCCCATCATGGAGTGTCAAGAAAAAAATTGCACTTTTCGCAAGTTTCGGAATCGCTCTCGCCATCGAGATGACACCTTTGGGTCACAGCGCGTGGAGGTGATGCGCGAGCGCGAGCATCGCTCCGGAGAAAATGTCGTGCCATGCATGCGCGATCATTCCGGGACGAAGACTGCGGCGAAGAATCGCGAGACCGCAGAAGAGCGCGCCATACGCGGTGATCGCAATCATGCCCGCCGCTCCTTCATACGCGTGACTACAGCCGAAGAGCAGCGATGATCCGACGACGCCGAGCCACAGCGCGTGCCGCGCCGATGCGAACTGGCGCAGAAAGTATCCGCGGAAGACGAACTCCTCGACGAATCCCGCGGTCGCGCTGAGCGCGATCCACAGCAGCATCTCCAGCGCAGACTGCGGAGCCAGCGCGGCAATCGCCTTCTCCGGCGTAGCGAAATGCAACAGCCGCAGCACGAAGCCGATGCACGCGAGCACGACAACAGCGAGGATCCAGAAGATCGCAGCAGCGCCGATGTCGCGCCCCAGTTCGCCCGGACGAAAGCCAAGCACGTCGGCCATGCGCACCCGCCGCATGCGCAGCCCCCACCAGGTGAGGAGCAACAGCAGCAGCTCGACGCAGATGCCGCCAAGGTAGTGCGCCGCGTGGTGCGAAGCCAGCCCGACGCGGTGCATCTGACGCGCATTGAAGAGCGATCCGCCGAGCAGCACCGCCACGACCAGAGCTGCATGCCACCATGGCGCTACCGCGGCGGTCGGGTACGCGGCCGGAGCGTTCATGCTGCCGCCGACTCCGGCAGGATCGGTTACGGGTGCGCCCTCGTGCATTTGGTCCTCGGGGTTTGGTATCTTCCATTGCGATTCTATGTCGATGGATGTGGGGAGCGCCCGCCGCGCATCGAAGAAGAAAAGGGATGACGATGGAACCGATTGTGATTGTCGCCGGCTGCCGCACGCCGGTTGGAAAATTTCAGGGCTCGCTCTCCGACGTGACCGCAACCCAGCTCGGCGCAATCGCCGTGCGCGAAGCTGTGAAGCGCGCGCATCTGAAGCCCGAGCAGGTGGACGAGTGCATCATGGGCAACGTCGTCTCTGCCGGACTGGGCCAGAACCCCGCGCGCCAGGCGGCGCTCTACGGCGGATTGCCGCCCGAGGTCAGCGCCGTCACGGTGAACATGGTGTGCGGATCCGGACTGCGTGCCGTTGCGCTCGCCACGCAGTCCATCCAAACCGGCAACGCCGAGGTCGTCGTCGCCGGCGGCATGGAGTCGATGACAAACGCGCCCTATCTGCTGCCGCAGGCGCGCAGCGGATTCCGCATGGGCGACGCCAAAGCCGTCGACTCGATGGTCCGCGACGGCCTGTGGGACGTGTACAACGACTTCCACATGGGCCAGACGGCGGAGCTCGTCGCGGAGAAGTACGGCATCAGCCGCGAAGACCAGGATTGCTTCGCGCTGCTCTCGCATCAGAAAGCCGCAGCCGCATGGCGCGAAGGGCGATTCGCCGCCGAGGTCGTGCCGGTCGAGATTCCCGGCAAGCGAGGAGAGGCGCCGAAGCTCTTCGAGCGCGATGAGTCCGTCCGTGAGGATGCCTCCATCGAAAGCCTGCGCAAGCTGAAGGCCGCCTTTAAGAAGGATGGCACCGTGACCGCCGGCAATGCTCCCGGCGTGAACGACGCGGCCGCGGCCCTCGTGGTCATGTCCGCGGCGAAGGCGAAGGAACTCAAGCTGCGGCCGATGGCCCGCATCGTGGCCCACGCGACCAGCGGCATCGATCCGAAATGGGTGATGATGGCGCCCGTCGCCGGCGTGCGCAAGGCGCTGGAGCGGGCGGGCTGGTCCGCGAGCGATGTTGATCTTTTCGAGCTGAATGAGGCTTTCTCGGTCCAGGCGATTGCCGTCACGCGCGAGCTGGGCGTTCCGATGGAGAAGGTGAACGTCAACGGCGGCTCGGTCGCGATCGGCCATCCGATCGGCGCCAGCGGCGCGCGCGTCCTCGTCACGCTGCTCCACGCGATGCAGCAGCGGAACGCACGGCGTGGCCTCGCGGCGCTCTGCCTCGGCGGCGGCAACTCCGTCGCAATGGCGATCGAGCGCGACTAGGCGCGTAGCGCTCCCGCCCGAACGTTCTACTATGGTTGCGGTTCTTGTCAGGAGGCAGGACGTGCAACCTGTTCGCCGTGTAGTCGGCTTCGGAATTCTTCTGCTGTGCCTCTCGCCGCTGAGCGTCTTCGCTCAGGCATCCGCGACCGCCGAGCGCGACGCCGCCGGCATGGTCATCCACAACGGCTCGGAGACGATCCACGTCGCGGTCTGCGGTCCCGACCTCAT
>DATEPN010000468.1:0-7000 GCA_035273225.1 Acidobacteriaceae bacterium
CGCCGGCCGCCTCGAAAAGACCATCATCGTAACGGACGTCGGCCAGCACCAGATGTGGGAGGCTCAGTACTTCCGCCACGACGTTGAGCGCTCGCTCATCACCTCCGGCGGCCTCGGCACCATGGGCTTTGCTCTGCCCGCGGCGATCGGCGCGAAGATCGCCTGCCCCGACAAGGACGTGTGGGTCATTGCCGGCGACGGCGGCTTCCAGATGACCTGCCCGGAGCTCTCCACCGCCGCGCAGGAAGAGCTGGACCTGAACATCGCTGTGGTGAACAACGGCTATCTGGGCATGGTGCGCCAGTGGCAGGAATTCTTCTATGAGAAGAACTACCAGTCCACGCCGCTGCGCAGCCCCGACTTTGTCAAGCTCGCCGAAGCGCACGGCATTGCGGGAACTACGGTCAGGAAACGGGACGAGGTCTTGCCTGCCGTCGCCAGGGCGCAGGCGCACAAGGGTCCGTTCGTGATCAACTTCCTGGTCGAGAAGGAAGACTCCGTCTACCCGATGATCCCGGCCGGCAGCGCGCTGCACGAGATGATCCGCAGGCCGAATAATCCGCTGGTGGAATCGGCGCAGGACAAATAACGAAGCGGGCAGCCAGCAGCTGGCAGTCAGCAGCGACTCGCTGCAAGCAGCCAGCTGCTGACTGCTGACTGCTGACTGCTGACTGCAAGAGGTTTCTATGCTCCATACTTTCGTCGCTCTCGTAGAAGACAGGCCCGGCGTGCTGACACGCGTCGCTTCGCTCTTTCGCCGGCTCAACATCAACATCGTCTCGCTGACCGTAGGCCGATCGGAGAAGGCGGGCCAGTCGCGGATGACCATTGTCTGCGAGGCCTCGCCGACCGCCGGCCACCGCATCGCTGCGAGTCTCTATAAACTGGAGAATGTTCTCCAGGTGGACGACATTGGCCACCTCTCGCACGTCGCGCGTGAGCTGGCATTGATCAAGGTTGCGGCCACTCCGCAGACGCGGTCGCAGGTGTTCGAACTGGCGGAAGTGTTCCGGGCGCGCATCGTCGACCTCGCGCCGGAGTCGCTGATGATCGAGATCACCGGCGTGGAAAGCAAGATCGAAGGGCTCATCCAGGTGCTGAATGAAAACGGCGACCGCATTCTCGAGATCGCGCGCACCGGACGGATGGTGATGCGCCGCGGGCAGCACACCAGCCGCGTGCTGGAAGCGATGCGCGTACCGGGACTCGAGTCGCCGGATGAATTGAAGGCTGAAGAAGAAGCCGCCACTGAAGAGCTGATGGCGGAAGAGACAGGAATTTAGGGTGTAGGGGATAGGGTGTAGACCTACACCCCAACCCAAACACCCGAACCCTACACCCCATACCCTCAGTCCCCACTCTTAAGTTTGAAAAGGAAACAGAATGGCAAAGACGTATCACGATCACGACGCTGACCTGTCGCTCATCCAGCAGAAGAAGGTTGCCGTTATTGGCTATGGCTCGCAGGGGCATGCCCACGCACTGAACCTGAAGGACTCCGGCGTCGAAGTCCGCGTTGGCCTGCCGGCGACGAGCAAGTCCGTCGACAAGGCGCGCAAAGCGGGGCTCGAGGTCAGCTCCGTCAGCGATGCCGCCGCCTGGGCCGACGTCATCATGATCCTCACGCCCGACCACTCCCAGGGCGAAACCTACGCCAAAGAAATTGCCCAGCACATGAAGAAGGGCAAGACCATTATGTTCGGCCACGGCTTCAACATCCGCTTCGGCGCCATCGTGCCGCCCGCGGAAGTCGACGTGTCGATGGTCGCTCCGAAAGGCCCCGGCCATCGGGTGCGCGAAGTATTCACCGAGGGCGGCGGCGTGCCCTGCCTGATCGCCGTGCACCAGAACGCCTCCGGCCAGGCGAAGGAGCTGGCCCTCTCGTACGCCAAGGGCATCGGCGGAACCCGCGGCGGCGTGCTCGAAACCACCTTCGCCGAGGAAACCGAAACCGACCTCTTTGGGGAGCAGGCTGTGCTCTGCGGCGGCGCCTCGGCGCTGGTCAAGGCCGGTTTCCAGACACTGGTCGATGCCGGTTACCAGCCGGAGATCGCCTACTTCGAGTGCCTGCATGAGCTGAAGCTGATCGTGGACCTGATGTATCGCGGCGGCCTGGCCTACATGCGCTACTCCATCTCCGACACGGCCGAATACGGCGACTACACCGCCGGCCCGCGGATCGTCACCGACCAAACCCGCGCCGAGATGAAGAAGCTGCTCACTGAGATCCAGAACGGCACCTTCGCCAAAAAGTGGATTGAGGAGAACAAGACCGGGCGTAAGAACTTCACGGAAATGCGGAAAAACGAAGCCGGGCTGCAGGTGGAAGAGGTCGGCGCCCGCCTCCGGGCGGCGATGCCCTTCCTCGATCCGGTTGAGGTGAAGGACGGCGCACCCCAGCCGGCCGCCGCCTCGCCGGAAACGGTCAACGCGTAAGCCCGATCGGGCCAACCGTACTACACTGGAAGGGATACGGCTCCGCGCGCTGTATCCCTTTTCTGTTCCCCTTCGTCTAACACAACCACATTTGCCCCGTTGCCGGCGAAAGGCCGGAGTTGTCGGGAACTGCCGCGATGCGCAGAACGTATTTCCATCTCGTGATGCTGCTGTCCGTGACCTGTCTCCCCATGCAGGCCCAGGCACACTCTGCTTGCGAGGTGGTGCCGAAGACCATCGCCGGTATGCAGGGCTGCTTCCGTCCGCTCCTCGTCTTCAGTCCGAGTGCGACGGATCCACGCCTTGCGCGGCAGGCCAAACTGCTGGACGGCGATGCGGACGACATGATGGACCGCTTCGTCCTCTACACGCCCATTGCGCCCGGTCCGAAAGAGATCGCCACGCCGCTCGATGCGCCCTATACGGTGCTCGACCGGCTCCAGATGCAGTTCGTCCGTACCCGCTTCCATATCCCCGAAGACCGGTTTACAGTGCTTTTACTCGAAGAGAACGGAACCGTGATGCTGCGCAGCCCCGCACCCGTCGATCCGTTCCGCCTGAACGCCCTCATAGACGAACTCCCGACGCGCAGGGAGGAGATGCAGCGGCCCCACGCGAATTAATCTGCGAATCACAGCCAGTGACTCGCACTTATCGACCATCTCTTCAAAGAGAGGGACCATGGCACCCACAGCCGTAAGCGACGCCGTTCAGCCGTCCACCGCCTATCCGCCCACCCCGGTGCCCGAAATCGTCGAGGCGCTCCGGCGTGTCACCGCGCTGCACGGTCTCCCCGACTCCGATCTGGAGTGGCTCGCGACCCACTGCGAAGAAACCCGCTATCCGGGCGGCACGCAGATGTTCCGCGAGGGCGATCTCGCGACGAAGATGTGGATCCTGCTCTGCGGCGAAGTGCACTTCCGCCGCCAGCAGGGCGGCGCCGGGCTGTTCATCGGCCGCGCCGGACAAATCACCGGCCTGCTGCCTTTCTCGCGCATGAAGACCTTCGGCGGCTACGGATTCGCCGCGACCGATGTCTGGGGGCTGCAGCTCGACCGCGAGAAGTTCCCTGAGATGCTGGCGGCGATCCCGTCGATGGGCCAGCGCTGCGTCAGCATTATGCTGGACCGCGTCCGCGAAATGACGCGCCTCGAACAGCAGGCGGAAAAACTCACGGCGCTCGGCAAGCTCGCCGGCAATCTCGCGCATGAACTGAACAATCCCGCCTCGGCAGCGCAGCGCGCCGCCTCCGGGCTGATTGAAGAGCTGCGTACCTACGGGCACCAGAAATTCCTGCTCGGCGGCCTGTGCCTGGACGAGGAGCACATGCAGAGCATCCGCAGCTGGCGCGATCGCATGGAGGAGCAGGGACGGCAGGCGCTCGGCAGCTCCGTGACCCAGGCGGAGCGCGAGGATCAGGTGCAGCGCTGGCTGCGCGACCACGACATCGAGCAGGTCTGGCAGATTGCTCCCGACCTCACGGAGCTGGGTGTCACCACCGCGAACCTCGACGAGCTTGCCGAGCTTTTGCACGGCCAGCATCTCGAGATCGTGCTGTCGCAGTTCGCCTCATCGGTGCGCACCGAGCGCATGGCGCAGGCGATGCTCGACTCGACCACGCGCATCTTCGACCTGATCGCCGCTGTCAAGGACTACTCCTGGATGGATCAGGCGCCGATCCAGCAGGTCGACATCTCGCAATCCCTCGAGACGACGCTGGCCATGCTGCAATCGCGCCTCGGGCACATCGACATCGAACGCCATTACGCCGCCAATCTGCCGCGCATCTCCGCTTACGCCAGCGAACTGAACCAGGTCTGGATGGCGCTGATCGAAAACGCTCTGGACGCCGTCGACGATCATGGGCGGCTGCGGCTGAGCGTCGCCTGCGTCGGCGAGTTCGTCGTCACGGAGATTTGGGACAATGGCCACGGTATCCCCGAGGACATTCAGGCCCGCATCTTCGAGCCGTTCTTCACAACAAAAGCCCCCGGCCACGGACTCGGCCTCGGTCTCGACACGGCACAACGCATCGTGCGGCGCCACCGCGGCTTCATCCACGTCGAATCGAAGCCGGGAGAGACCTGCTTCCAGGTACGGCTGCCGATCGAGCCGTTGCAGGCGTACTAGCGTCGCGAACTTACGGCAGACGGCCCGTCCAGTAGTCGGGCCGCCTGCTGCCGTGGGCGACAGCCCAGACCATAATTACGGCGTCCTGCTCGGAATAGAGGATGGAGAACGGAAAGCGCCAGAGCAGGAACCGCCTCGCGTTGTTCCTGCCCATCGGCCAGCGTTCGGGCGCCCGACGGATGGTCTCCGTCGCTCGCCGCAATTCTTCAATAAACTCCAGGGCGGCCCTGGCATTGCGCTCCCGATACCACTCGACTGCACTTCTTACGTCAGCAGCAGCGCCCTCATGAAACTGGACGGGCTTAGGGCTCATTCGCGAAATTCAGGAGTTCCTGATGCAGTTGCTCCCAGGCGACCGTGACGGCCCTGCCGGCCTTCAGGTCCTCGATTCGCCGAGCTACCTCCTGGTCCCAGGCCTCTTCAACGGACTCAGGTTTCGCGTCGAGGCTGTCGAGCAGCGTGTTCGCCAGGGCGGCGCGCTCCTCTGCGGGCAATTCCAGCGCTCGTTTCAGGAGATCGGAAATCTGCCGACTCATGCGAGGATTCTAACTCGCTCGCGTTGAGGCGTGCTGCATCGGTAGAGATGGCCCGCGGAACGCCGCGGGCCAACCTCTGGGACTGGGCAGCCGTGTTCCTCACTGCTGAGCGCGAAGCGCCCCGTCCACGGTTCCGTGCAGTTCCGGGTGCGGTTCGTGCTCGATGGCATCGAGTTTGCTCTTCTGCTCGTCCGTAAGGATATCCCGGATCTTCCGGTCGGCGGCGAGCCGCGCCGTATGCACCTGCAGCAGGCGATCGTGGGCAGTCCTGGCTTCATCGTGTATGGCTCGGGCGGTCGCATCGTGCAGGTCCTCGAGAATCGGCACGAGCTTCGTTTGCTGATCGTTGCTGAGGCCGAGCCGCGACGTGAAGAGTTTCATCTGCGCCTGGACGGTGGGGATTCCGGAGCTGTCCGTAACGGGAAGACTGGACGTCCCGGATTGCTGCCCGAGTGCCGGCAGGCCCAGCAGCAGGGCGGCCCCGAGGGCGAATGAGCCGATGTGTTTCATAAGAATTCCTCCGTTGGACCTATGATCCCCGGCGACGCAGCCGCAGTCGAGGGCTGGCGCCGCAGTTGCTGAACATCGAAGGGACGGTTGTTCAGAAAAGGGAGCGTCGGCGTTGTGGGGAGCGAGGAATGCGGCGAAACTGGAGTGCATGCCAACGCGCCGATCCGATCCGCGCACGCGGCGTACGTGCCAACGGCTGGGCAGTGCTCTCGTGGAGCTCATCCGTGAGAAGCCGATCGAAGCCATCACCGTCCAGGAAGTGCTGGATCGCGCGCGCGTGGGGCGGTCGACCTTCTATCTGCATTACCGCGATAAGAACGATCTGCTCTTTAGCCAGCTTGCGATGTTTCTCGATGTGATGAGCACGAGGCTGAGCCAGCAGAAGGAACGCTCCAGCCGGCTGGTGGCCATCGAGGAGATGTTTGAGCACATTGGAGGCCAGAACCGGATGTATGCGGCGCTGGCCGAAGCGGGGCGGCTGCAGGATTTCTATGATCTCGCGCAGGATGCCTTCGCCCGCGGCATTGCGCGGCGCCTGCGGGAACTCGGGTGCGCGAGGCATCTCTCGCGGACAGAGCTGGCCGTCCGCGCGACTGCTCTGGCGGGCAGCCTGCTTGCGCTGATGCGATGGTGGATCGAGCGTGGTGCAAAGGAATCGCCGAAGACGATGGACGCGATGTATCACCGGATGGCGTGGGCCGGGATGGAGGGGAAGCCGGACTGAACGCGTCGCGAGAGCAGGCCGGCGCGCTCCCGGTTTCCGATGCGGACATCAACAAATGCAGAAGGCCCGCCGAAGCGGGCCTTCTGCGTTGCTGACGACGACGAGCACCTACAGCGAGTTCATGTTCACCAGGAACTCAGCATTGTTGCGCGTCTTTTCGAGGCGGCTCACCAGCAGTTCCATGGCTTCGACCGGGGACAGCGGGTTGAGCACCTTGCGCAGCACCCATGTCCGCGACAGCTCCTCCTTCGGGATCAGCAGCTCTTCCTTACGCGTACCGGAGCGCTGGATGTCGATGGCCGGGAAGACACGCTTGTCGACGAGCTTGCGGTCGAGGATGATTTCCATGTTGCCGGTGCCCTTGAATTCTTCGAAGATCACTTCGTCCATACGCGATCCGGTATCGACCAGGGCCGTCGCAATAATGGTCAGCGACCCGCCCTCCTCGATATTGCGCGCCGCACCGAAGAATCGCTTCGGGCGCTGCAAGGCGTTCGAGTCAACGCCGCCGGAAAGCACCTTGCCTGAAGGCGGAACGATTGTATTGTAAGCGCGCGCCAAACGCGTGATGGAGTCGAGAAGGATGACGACGTCGCGTTTGTGCTCGACGAGTCGCTTGGCTTTCTCGATGACCATCTCGGCGACCTGCACGTGGCGGGCTGCC
>DATEPN010000469.1:0-6161 GCA_035273225.1 Acidobacteriaceae bacterium
AGATTATGACGTGCTCGATCGGATGGGCATTTAGGTGAAGGGCGCCATCGTCATCGAGCGCTACGGTGCAAGTTGGCGCGGCATCAAGCCCAAGGTCGCCGCCGAGCACGGCGCGGTCGGCTGCATTATCTACTCCGATCCGCGGGACGACGGCTATTTCCGCGGCAATCCCTATCCGGAAGGCCCGATGCGACCCGCCGAAGGCGCGCAGCGCGGCAGCGTCATGGACATGCCGATCTACCCGGGAGATCCGCAGACACCCGGGGTCGGCGCGGTCGCCGGGGCCAAGCTGATCCCGCTGGACCAGGTGCAGACCATTACGAAGATTCCGGTGCTGCCCATCTCCTGGACCGACGCGGAGCCGTTCCTGAAAGCGCTCGGCGGCGAGACCGTTCCGGAAGCATGGCGAGGCGCTCTGCCCTTCACCTACCACGTGGGGCCGAGCACGGCGAAGGCGCATCTCGCCGTCGCCTTCAACTGGGATCGCAAGCCGCTCTACGATGTGATCGCGCGCATTCCGGGGGCGAAGTATCCGGACGAGTGGGTCGTCCGCGGCAATCACCACGACGCGTGGGTGAACGGAGCGGAGGACCCCGTCTCCGGCGCGAGCCCCCAGCTCGAGGAAGCACGCGCGCTCGGCGAACTGCTGAAACAGGGATGGAAGCCGCAGCGCACCGTCATCTACTGCTTCTGGGATGGAGAGGAGCCGGCGCTGCTCGGTTCCACCGAGTGGGCCGAGGCGCACGCCGATGAGCTGAAGCAGCATGCGGTGGCGTACTTCAATTCCGACGGCAACAGCCGCGGCTACTTCCGTGCCGAGGGCTCCCACTCGCTGGAGAACTTCGTCAACGAGGTCGTGAAGGACATCCAGGATCCGGAGACGAAGATGTCCGTCTGGAAGCGCGTTCGTCTGGTGGACATTGCCAACGCCGGCGCGCAGCAGGAGAAAGACGATATCCGCAATCGCGCCGATCTGCGCATCCCGGCGCTCGGCTCCGGTTCCGATTACACCGTCTTCGTCGATCATCTGGGCGTTGCCAGCGTGAATCTTGGGTACGGCGGCGAGGATGAGGGCGGCGGCCAGTACCACTCCATCTACGACGACTTCTACTACTACACGCATTTCATGGACACGACCTTCAGCTACGAGCGCGCGCTGGCGCAGACCGCAGGCACGATGGTAATGCGCATGGCCGACGCCGACGTATTGCCATTCCAGTTCAGCGATCTGGCCGACACGGTGCATCTGTACGTCACGCAGCTGAAGAAGCTCGCCGATGACCAGCGCGCGGAGGCGAAGGAGCGCAATCTGGAGATCGAGGAGGGCGTGTATCAGGCGCTCCACGACCCGAAGAAGCACATGGTCCCGCCGCCTGCGGAAGCCGTGCCGCCGTATCTGAATTTCGCTCCGCTCGATCAGGCCTCGGACGACCTGACCGCAGCAGCAACGGCGTTCGACGACGCCTATGCTGCGGCCGGTGCATCGGCACCGGCGGCGCTGAACGGCGACCTGATTCGCAGCGAGCGGTTGCTGACCGACGCGCGCGGCCTGCCCAACCGGCCCTGGTTCCAGCATCTGCTGTACGCTCCCGGCTTCTACACCGGCTACGGCGTCAAGACGATTCCTGGAGTCCGTGAGGCCATTGAGCAGAAACAATGGAGCCAGGCGGATGAGCAAATCCGCCGCGTGAGCGCCGCACTCGAACGCGAGGCCGCGCTGCTGAAGCAGGCAACAAAGCAATTGTCCCCCAGGCCGGAATCGCACCTGTCGGAAGCGCAATGAGAGCGCATGTGTGGCTCGCGGCGGTGGTTGTTCTGTCCGCCGGCGGCTGCGCTCGTCAGCACGATTCGGCGCGCCCGGATCTCGGGATTGACTCCGGGATCGCGCACGAGATCGACAGCATCTGGGCTCTCGACAACCATGCCCACCCGGTGCTTTCGCCACCGGCCGGGGCGAGCGACCGCGAATTCGATGCGCTTCCCGTTGATTCCCTTGAGCCGGAGTCGGTCCCGCCCGCGCTCCGTCCCGACTATCCGCCGCTGCATGACGCGTGGAAGGCGCTCTACGGATTCGATGGGCAGCCTCCGCTCGACCCCGCGGGGCTCCAGCGGCTGCATGAAGCGCGTCAGCGAACCGAGCAGCAGCAGGGCGAACACTTCTCCGACTGGGTGCTCGACCAGGCGCACATCGGCACGCAGGTCGCGAATCGCGTAGCCCTCGGGACCGGTGTCCAGCCGCCGCGTTTTCGCTGGGTGCCCTACGCCGACGCTCTGCTCTTCCCGCTGGACAACAGCGGTCTGGCGGGGGCCACTCCGGACCGGAAGAAGTTCTTCCCGCTCGAAGACAAGCTGCGGCTGCGCTATTTGCAGGAAGCCGGACTGAGCGCGATTCCCGCCACCCTCGACGCCTACCTGGCCAGGGTCGTCACGCCCACGCTCGAGCGGCAGCGCGCCGGCGGAGCGATCGCCGTGAAATTCGAGGTGGCCTACCTGCGCAGTCTGGACTTTGGCGATCCGCCGCAGAGCCAGGCGGCGCAGGTCTACGCAAAGGGTGCGCACGCAGGCGTTCCCGATCCAGCCCAGTACAAAGTCCTCCAGGATTTCCTGTTCCGGTACATCGCATCGGAGTGCGGGCGGCTCGGGATGGCGGTCCATCTCCATGCGATGGCCGGCGACGGCGGCTACTTCGGCGTGGCGGGAGTGAATCCGCTGCTGCTCGAGCCGCTCTTCAACGACCCGCGCCTGAGGCATACGAATTTCGTGCTCCTGCATGGCGGATGGCCCTACGAGCGCGTCACGGCGGCACTGCTCGAAAAGCCGAATGTCTATGCCGACCTCTCCTCGCAGGACCTGTTCTTCCCCGCCCGGACCCAGGCCGGGTGGCTGCGCGAGTGGCTCGAATGGGAGCCGGACAAAGTGCTCTTCGGGACCGACGGCTATCCCTTTTCGGACGAGATGGGCTGGCCGGAATCGACGTGGCTCGCCAACCGCAACGGACGAGCAGCGCTCGGGATCGCTCTCACCGGCATGCTGCATGATGGCGAGGTTACGCGGGACAAAGCAAACCAGCTGGCGAGAAAAGTGCTGCGGGGCAATGCTGAGGCCCTGTATCACCTGACGACAGCGAAATAGCACCGCACAAAATTGGCAGCGTGCCTGCCGCCCCGCCTGGCGGATCAGTTTCCACCGCGACATTGCCCCGGCTGATAACGTCTACACTCTCAGTAGACACGCATGCTGCCCTGCTGTTCTCGATTGCGACTTTTTCTCGGGATCTGTGCGCTGATTCTGCTGCCTGCTGCGCTGCACGCGGAGGCGGACACGAATCCGCTGAACCGCCAGCCCGAGGTGCGCGACGCCTTCAGCCAGTTCTACAGCATGAACTACGACGACGCGATTGCGCGTTTCGAGCGCATTCACGCCGAGCATCCCGGCGATCCCATGGCCACGGATTATCTGCTGGACGGCATCCTCTTCCGTGAGCTGAACCGGCTCGATCTGCTGGACACCACCTTCTACGCCAACGACGGATTCCTGAGCGGCAAGCACACCGTCACCGAAGATCCCGCCACCCGCGACCGCATCCGCAAGCTGGGCGACGAGGCCATCAATGAAGCGAACGCCCAGTTGAAGCGGAATGACAAAGACATCAACGCGCTCTTCGCACGCGGCTGGGCGCGCAGCCTCGAGGCCGTCTATTCCGGCATGGCGCAGCGCGCCTTCGGCGGTGGTTTGCGCCAGGCGATGGCGGCGCGTGGCGACTGCGACCGGGTGCTGCAGCTGGATCCGAATTACGTCGACGCCAAGCTGATCGTCGGCACCTACGAGTACGTTGTTGGCGCGCTGCCGCTTCCTTTTAAGATTCTCATCGGCATCGTCGGCATCCACGGATCGAAGTCGCAGGGCATGGCGCTGCTGCGCGATACAGCCGCCCGCGGCGTGGTGACACGCGTCGAGGCGCGGACCGCCATGATGCTCTTCCTGCGCCGCGAAGGAAAATATGCTGAGGCGGCCTCCATCGCGCGCAGCATGGCTGAGGAGTATCCGCATGACTACCTCTTCCGCCTGGAAGAAGCCAACCTGGAGAAGGACGGCGGCCAGGGCATGGTTGCGGTCGACTCCTACGAGCAGCTGATCCAGTTGGCGAAACGCCCGAGGTATTATCCCGAAGCGCACCTCGAACTCGCGTACTTCGGGCTGGGCGAGGCGCTGCGCGGGCAGAAAAAGTACGCGCAGGCCATCGAAGCCTATCGCGAGGGTGCGTTCCAGCCGAAAACCTCCACGGAACTGAAGCGCCGCTGTCTGCTCAAGGCCGGGGAGACCTACGATCTGATGGGCCAGCACCACGACGCGGTCCAGGAGTACTCCCAGGTCATCGACGCCGGCAGCGACACCGTGCAGGGAGACCTGGCGCGGAAATACATGAAGTCCGGCTACATCGGAAACTAAGTCCGATCCTCGTCAGGGTAAGCCGGTGACGGAAAGCGTCATGCAGTGTCCGCGCCCCGTCTCGCATTGCAGCATGTCCTGGGCGAGCAGATTCCATCCCACAAAACCGGCGAAGTGATGGTTGGGCGACTGCTCGATCGTTGGGGCCAGCCCCTCGCCGGTTTCGGCGTTGTAGTCCTCGTGCATCGATCCCCACTTCGCGATGTCACGATGCAGGATGCCGGCGAGTTGCACTGCCAGCCCGTGTGCCTCGGAGGGGAATCCGTAGCGGCGCAGAGCGATCCAGTCGAGGAAGTTGGCGTTGATCCAGATCGGCCCGCGCCAGTTGGAGTAGGGGACGATGATGGCCTCGTTGTTGTAGCTGGGATCGGATTTGGCCAGCGACCGAAAGCCCCAGGGCGAGCGCATCTCGGCCGCGTTCAGCAGGTGAAGGCGAATCATGCGGCGGCCCTCGTCGCGGGGAAGCAGGCCGTCGACCAGCGGCAGGTAATTCGACCAGGCAATGACGCGGACCAGGGCTCCCGTATCGCGCCGCCGATTCCAGAACATCGCATCCGATCCCGACCAAAGCTTCCCCAGAATCGCGCGGCGCGAGGCCAGCGCTTCGGCGCGATACGCGCGAGCGTCCCGTGCATCGTGCAGGGCTTCAGCCAGCGCAGCCATCGCCTCGTATTCGCGCGTGGCCCAGACCGACGCATCCACGGCCAGGATCGCGCTGCGATCCTTCGTGTCATTCGTGAGCGCAGGGTTATTGTCGGCGCCGGACTGCATCGCGTTATCCCAGAACCACAGGCCCCACTTCGCGTCGTACTGCGTGCGGCGGCGGTACTCGAGGATGCGCTGCATCGCGGGCCAAACCGGGCGGAGCCACTCGTAGTCATGGAGCCGCTCGGAGGCCAGCAACGCGCCCTGCGCGAGAAAAGGCTTCATCGCGAATTTGCCGAAGAGGGCGTGAGGGCCCGTCGGCGTGAGGCTGCCGGCAACATAACCGTCGGCGTCGGCGGAGGAAGCAAAGCTGAGCACCCAGTCGCGCAGGTATTTGGCGTCGGCGGGATCCTGATTCGCCCAGTGCGCCCCGATGAAGAAGCCGTCCCAGTCCCACATCTGGTGGTAGTAGCCGGCAGGGATCAGGTAGGGGTACCGGATGAGGCCTTCGGCAGGCTGGATGGTCTGCGGCGCGAGGCGGCTGAAGTCGGTGCTGAGCGCCGCGAGCCCGTCCGCATCGGAGCGTGACTGCGCCGAACCGGAAAAGGCGACGCCCGCACATACAGCGAGCACGAGGGCGCGACGAAGACTGAAGAGGAGCACGGGGCATGATAACGCTGAGGCGGCGTCCCCGTGCGGAGTGCGCCGCCTCTGTTGGTTCAGGTTGTTTACTTCAGGTCATCCACGAAACGGCCCAGGATGACGGATTGCCCGCTGATCGGGTCCTTGATCAGCAGGCCGACCACGCGCACCGTCGTTGCCGAGTTGACGTCAGCCAGCGAACTCATCCCGTCGCGGAATGTTGTCCCCGCCTGCGTGTACACAGTAACCGTCTGCGGAATGAGCAGCCCGGCGAAGCCCTTCACCTGCATCTGGAAGCTGCCGTTGCTCTGGTTCACCGAGTTGGCCACCACTGTTCCATTGAAGCCCCAGTTGCGCAGAATTACCCGGTTCACGCTGAGCGCCTGAGCGTCCTGCGCCCCCGTGATCGCCCCGCCGACCGAGAT
>DATEPN010000470.1:0-3351 GCA_035273225.1 Acidobacteriaceae bacterium
GAGGGACCGAAGCTGTCCAGTTCGCGGTGCAGGGAATCGACGATGTAGGGATGGTTGTGGCCGGCGTTGTACACGCAGTAGCCGGAGAGGAAGTCCAGAATGGTGCGCCCGTCGGCGGTGCGCAGTTTTTCGCCGCGGCAATCGACGTACTCGGCGTCCATTTCGAGCAGGCTCAGCAGCCGCGCCCATTGCGGATTCACATGCGCCGCATACGCCCGCCGTCCCAGTGCCTCGGCAACCGAGGTCTCAGCCATTCTCATGCAGGATTCTCTCTTCTCAGACTACGCTTGCGGCCGGGCCAGGATTTTGCCCGAGCATTACAAACCCTTCATTCTCTTAGCTCTGCTGGGTTCCGTCTTTGGACTCGGGGCTGCGCAGGGAGGTAAGCAGGCCGGAAAGAGAAAAGGCGCGTCCCTGAAGGACGCGCCTGCACGTGCTCTGTTTTTAGCTATTTACCATTATGTCAATAGCGGGCGTGCCCGAGGGGCTCGCGCGCTCTCGTGGACTTGCGCGCGACGCAGCCCGAGGGCGGCAGTGATGCTCGTTACGTCCCGCGTCCAGCGCGGCAGGATGAAAGACATGGCGAGCCCCTCCGCGTTGCACAAGAGACCGAGGAACAGCGAGAGGCGGATGAGCAGCGCGCCTCCGCTGGTCGCGAACGCGGCTAGGACCGCGACGGCCATGACGAGGCCCCAGCTTTTCGCCAGCCAGGAGTGGTAGCTTGCCGGTTTCCCGAATTTTGCCAGGTCCACAACGTAGCGGGTCGCTTCCAGTCCGAGGAGCGCCAGCAGCAGGGGAGCGTTCTCCCGCAGGGCGGCTGAGGGCCCTGTCCATAAGGCCAGGGCGACGAACAGGTAGAAAACCGTGTCGGCCATTGAGTCGAAGAGGCGCAGGCCGGCTGTGTCGCACTTCCAGCGCCGCGCCAGGATGCCGTCAAAAATGTCCGACACGAGGGCGGTGATGACCAGCGCCGCCAGGCCGCTGCCGCTCCAGTTGCAGCGCTCGCCGATCAGGATGACCGGACCCAGCGCCGTGCGAACTGCCGCCATCCACCAGGGAATGATTTGCCGTATCTGCATCGCGGCCTCCCGTCTGCCAAACTGCGGATGGAAGGAGCGTAGGCCGATTCTTCCGGGGTCTGGTGCGCGACGCGTACAGTTTTTCGAGTGTCACAGGATTTGTCAGAGGGCGAAGCAGCGCGCGACCTCGGCGGTGACCGAGTCGGCGACGATGGGGAAGACCACCACTTGCTTCTTGCCTGCGAGGCCCGGCAGCTTCGCCGTTGCCGCATCGCAGAGGATCACTGAGACCTCCGACAGCCCGCGACGCCAGTCGGCCTGGCGCGCATCGCGAAAGAGCAGCGTCTCCGGCGCGAGGCCGGCTGCGATGAGCATCGTTTGCGCGGTCGTGAGGAACTGCGGCCAGCGCGACACGACTCCGACTAGATGGCCCTGCGGAGCAGGGAGCCACGGGGCCAGCCAGTTGTTCGCGGACCGGATGGGGAGCAACACCAGTTCAGCGCCTGCCCACAGTGCCGCCCGCACCTTCGGCTCCTGGCTGGGGCGGCAGACGAAGACGGCGGGACTACCGGCCTGGCGGCTGCACTCATCAAGTCCGCACGCCGTCACCGGGACAGAGACCAGCGCGGCGAGTTCCGTCAGCAGAATTTCGCACGCCTCGGCTTCCGGATCGACCAGCACCAGCCGCTCCGGACGTGGCGCCGCGGCCCACTCGGCCAGCCGTCGCCGGATCGCCTCATCGGGAACCTTCATCTCGCGCAGTTCCCGCAGGAAGCCGCCAAAGCGCTGCTCCAGGAGCTGTTCCGGCGTGGTCGCGGCACTTTTCTTTGCGCGAACGTAGACGCCGCTGCCATGCCGCCGTTCGGTCCAGCCGGTGCGTTCCAGCTCGCGATAGCCAGCGCTGATCGTGTTCGGATGGAGCCCAAACCGCCGCGCCAGCTCGCGCGTGCTCGGCAGGCGGTCGCCGGGCCGCAATTCACCGGACAAGATCGCCAGCGTCACCTGGGTGACGAGTTGTCGATAGACAGGGACTTCACTGCTGGAGCTGAACCAGAGTCGCACGCAGGCCCCTCTCGCATGGGTGAGAGTGGACCGATTTTACCGCGCAGTCTTCTCTGCCGCTTCGACTGTGTGTGCGATGAGGGTAGCGATGGTCATCGGCCCGACACCCCCCGGTACCGGCGTATAGGCGGAGCAGCGTTCAATGACGCCGGCCAGCTCAATGTCGCCCACGCCACCGGGATGATACCCGGCGTCGACGACCACGGCTCCATCGCGAATCCACGCGCCGCGGATAAACTCGGCCTTGCCGACGGCGCCCACGACGATCTCCGCCCGTCGCACCACTTCGGCCAGGTTTTTCGTGCGCGAATGGCAGATGGTCACGGTGGCGTTCGCGGCCAGCAGCATCATGGCCATGGGACGGCCCAGGATAGGGCTGCGGCCCACCACAACCGCTTCGCGTCCTTCGATGGGAATCTGATAATGCCGCAGCAGGCGCATGATCCCTGCCGGCGTCGCCGATCCATAGGCCGGCTCATCCATGGCCATGCGGCCGAAGCCATGGGCGGTGACGCCATCGACGTCCTTGTCGAGTGCAATGCGATCGAAGCAGGCACGCTCGTCAATCTGTTTCGGAACGGGGTGCTGCAGCAGTATTCCCCGCACGCGCGGGTTGGCATTCAGCTCGTCGATCTTTGCCAGCAACTCCGCCGTCGTGGTCGTCCCCGGCAGATGAATGCTCTGGGACTCCATGCCGACGCGCCGACACGCATTCCCCTTCATGCGCACGTAGGTGGCCGAAGCGGGATCGTCGCCCACCAGGATCGTCGCGAGAATCGGCGGCTCCTGGAGCGCGAGCCTCTGCACGCGAACCGCTAATTCCGCCTCAAGTTGTTTGGAGTAAGCCTTGCCGTCGAGAACAATCCCCGCCATGGAGCCAGTTTACGGGAACGCGCTTTACGCAATGGCGCGGATCACGCGCGCCGGCAGGAAGATGATGGCACTCACCAGTTCCAGCGCGCCGCCGACTGCGATTCCCAGCAGGCGGAAGGGAACTAGCAGCAGCCACACGATGGGATACGCAATGAGCGCCAGCAAAGCCAGCGGCCAGCAGAGCACAAAAAGAATGCAGAAAAGCAGAAATTTGATCATCGCCAAACCTCATCCAAACTCACACCCTGCGCTCGTGGGCCGGGTGCGGTTCAGTTCATGATACGCAGGGCGGCGTTCTCCGGTTCCCGGCCGCTACTGCTGCCGCGCATGCAGGCCCAGCGCCTGGACGATGGGGGCGTCCGGCTTCGCGACGCCGTTCTCTTCGGTTACGACGTTG
>DATEPN010000471.1:0-3218 GCA_035273225.1 Acidobacteriaceae bacterium
GTTTTCGCCGCGATGTGTTTCCGGGGATGAAGGATCAGTTTCGGCTGCTCCAGGACCGGCAGCAGCCGGAGTTTCTGTTTATCACCTGCGCGGATTCGCGGGTGCTGCCGAATCTGATTAAGCAGACGGAGCCCGGCGATATGTTTCTTTGCCGGACGGTCGGGAATGTCATCCCGCCGGAGGGTGAGATGCCGGGCGGCGTTTCGGCCACGCTCGAGTATGCGGTCGAGGTGCTGAAGGTGCGGCACGTGATCGTGTGCGGGCACTCGGATTGCGGCGCGGTGAAGGCGGTGCTGCCTCCGAATCGCAATGAGAGCCTGAAGCGTTTGCCGCTGAGTGCGCGGTGGCTTGGGTATGTGGAACCGGCGTGGCGGTATCTGGACCCGGGGGTGAACCGCGAGGACACGCCTGCGCTGCACACGGCGATGATTCATGCGAATGTGATCGCGCAGGTGGACAACCTGAAGACGCATCCGGAGGTCGCGCGCGGGATCGCGATGCAGACGCTCGAGGTGCATGGGTGGTACTACGACATCTTGACGGGGGTGATTGAGGCGTACGAGGAGCGGGAAAGGAAGTTTGCTCCGCTGGAGCAGTTCGTTGTTAGTTCTTAGTTGTTAGTTCTTAGTTGTTACTACGAGCCGGCAGGTGCGGCGGCTGGTCCAGGAGTCACGAACGCCTAAGAACTAACAACTGACAACCAGCAACTGCTTTTCTCAGTGGACGCCAACGGGTGCCTTGCCCGGTTTGGCCTTCTTGAAGAACCAGACCAGGATCACGCAGAGGAAGCAGATCAGCGACGTCCAGCGGAAGACATCGATGAAGGACCAGAGCAGCGCCTGACGGCCGAGTTGCTGGTAGAGCGTCTGTGCGGCCGCGCCCTGCGCGTTGGGTGAGGCGGTGCGATGGCTCAGGTAGGCGGTCAGCGCGTTCAGGTGCTGCTGAAACCAGTACTGGGTGCGGGGAGCGTAGCCGGCGATCTCGGTCTGGTGGAGGTCGGTGCGGCGGACGAGCAGCGTCTGGGCGATGGAAATGCCGATGGAGCCGCCGACGTTGCGCACCAGGTTGAAGATGCCGCTGGCGTTGCCGATCTGGTCGTTGCGCAGCGTGGCGTACGCCTGGGTGGTGATGGGAACAAAGACGAAGCTCAGGGCGAATCCGGTGGCGACGATGGGGACGAGCAGGGTCCACGGACTGATGCCGAGGGTGACGTTGCCAAAGACGAGCGACATGATGCCGAATCCGATGAACCCGAAGGTGAGCAGATAACGCGGATCGACCTTGTTGGTCAGATACCCGATGACGGGCATGCCGAGGATGGAGCCGATGCCGCGCGGTCCGACGACCAGGCCCGCGGCGAAGGCCGTGTACCCCAGCAGTTCCTGGTAGAAGAGCGGCAGGATGGTGATCATCGAGTAGATGCAGAGGCCGAGCAGGACCATGAGGCTGCAGCCGAGCATGAAGTTCCGGTCCTTCAGCGTGCGCAGGTTGACCAGCGGAGTCCGATTGCGCCAGGAGTGAATGACGAACCAGGTGAAGGCGATGATCAGGATGAGGACGGCCCAGCGGATCCAGACGGCGCTGAACCAGTCGTCTTCCTGGCCCTTGTCGAGGATGACCTGGAGGCAGCCGGTCCAGACCGCCAGCAGGCCGAAGCCGATGTTGTCGAATTTGGGGGCCTTGGCGTTCGCGATGTACGGCGGGTCGTTGACGTAGCGGCTGATCATGAAAACCGCCAGCGCTCCGACCGGAATATTGATGTAGAAGGCATAACGCCAGCTGTAGGTGTCGGTCAGCCAGCCACCGAGGGTGGGGCCGAGGACCGGGGCGACGACCACGCCAAAGGCGAAGACGGCCATGGCGGCACCGCGCTTTTCCGGCGGAAAGCTTTCCAGAAGAATGCTTTGCGAGAGGGGCTGCAGGGCTCCGCCGCCGGCCCCCTGGATGATGCGGGCGATGAGGATAAAGCCGAGGGTGGGGGCGGCTCCGCAGAAGAACGAGGAGATGGTGAAGATGATGACGCAGGTGATGAGGAAGCGCTTGCGGCCGAAGCGGAGAGAGAACCAGTTACTGGCGGGCAGGATGACAGCGTTGGCGACGAGGTAGCTGGTGAGCACCCAGGTGGCTTCGTCGGTCGTGGCCGACAGGGAGCCCGCAATGTAGGGCAGGGCCACGGAGGCGATCGCCGTGTCCAGCACCTCCATGAAGGTGGCCAGCATCACGGATACCGCGATGAGCCATGGATTGACCCCAAGGTTTTGCGCCTGCTGGCCGCTGTCTGCCATGCACCTCTGCCTGTTTTTGAATCGAAATAGATACGGGGCCTGTTCTCAGCGAAACTCAGCCCGAATCGCTCATCATGGTCGGGAAGCCTTGATCTGCGTTTTGGATACAGCAGAGACTCTCCAGGATGCAGCGGGGCTGAGGATAACGGGCGGCGGGGGCCGGGGTTGGCGTGCTAAGTCCTGGAATCTGAATATTTTCTTTAATCTGCACCGCGTGCGACAGCCGGTGCATCAGATAGATTGACAATAAGTCACTCAAGTGCGAAGCTGGCGAGGCAGGGCACACAAAGAGGAGCAGCATTCATGGCAAAGATTATCGGTATCGACCTCGGGACGACCAATTCGGTCGTGGCCGTGATGGAGGGTGGCGAACCTAAGGTCATCGCCAACGAGGAGGGGGGCCGGACGACCCCTTCCGTGGTCGCGTTTACGAAGTCCGGAGAGCGTCTTGTGGGCCAGGTGGCCAAGCGCCAGGCGATCACGAACCCGGCGAACACGGTGTATTCGATCAAGCGGTTCATGGGCCGCCGCTACAACGAAGTGAACGACGAGATGAAGATGGTGCCCTACAAGGTGGTCCAGCAGGGCGACCACGTGGCGGTGGAGGCGCAGGGCAAGCTGTATACACCTCCGGAGATCTCCGCGCTGATCCTGCAGAAGCTGAAGAAAGCGGCGGAGGATCATCTGGGCGGGCAGGTGACGGAAGCGGTGATCACGGTTCCGGCCTACTTTAACGACGCGCAGCGCCAGGCGACCAAGGATGCCGGCAAGATTGCCGGTCTGGACGTAAAGCGCATTGTGAACGAGCCGACCGCGGCCGCGCTGGCCTACGGGCTGGACAAGAAGAAGGACGAGACGATCGCCGTGTACGACTTCGGCGGCGGCACGTTCGATATTTCGATCCTTGAGGTCGGCGAAGGCGTGATCGAGGTG
>DATEPN010000472.1:0-9759 GCA_035273225.1 Acidobacteriaceae bacterium
ATCTGCTGGTACTCCCACGGCAGGTCAATTTCCAGCTGACCTTTCGGGCCAAACGACTCTTCGTGGATGAAATGGGTAGTCCATCCCGGCGCGCCCGTGGCATTCGCCTCTGCGGAGACAACAAATTCCTTTTCCGGAAAAGCCTTCTCCGTCACAAGCGCGCGCGGCAGGTTGAGTTCGCCGCGCGGCCAGTGCGGATTCGGGCACATTGTCCGCAGGTAGGCGATGATGTCGTCCATCTGATCGCTGCTCAGCTGCTTGTCGAATGCGGGCATGATGTGCGAGTAGCCCATCCCAGGCCCTCCGTGCACGATCACGGCCTTCCAGTTCGCGTCTGTTTCCGGCGTGGTGCCGCTGCATGAGGTGAAGTCCGGAAACGTGGGCGGCCGCCGGAATTCGGTGCGCTGCTGCGGAGCTCCGGCACCGGTGGTGCCGTGGCATGCGACACAGCCGGCGCTGTAGAGAATCTTTCCGTTTTCGATGTCGGGCTTGTGCGTGTGTCGGAGTTCCTGCGCCATGCCCCGGGGCCCTGCGGCTACTGCCACCAGAAGAACTGCAAATAAGAGGACTCGGGCATGAGGGTGCAGCTTCGGTGACAACGTTCTCTCCCGTCTCCTGCCAACATACCGGGGCAAACTGAAAAATCTGTAATGAATTCGATGCAGCAGAATGGGAACCTGCCGAAGAACTTCAGCCGGATGCGCACGTGCGCCAGCCGTTATCCACCTGACGTGGTCGGCGAAGATAAAGTCTCTGCGCCCCGGTCAGATGCTTGTCCCCTCACGTCTGCCCCAGACTGAAGCAGCAGCCAGTAATGGAATCCATCCACGATGGCCATGAGCGCTGCCTGGTTCAGGTCGCTGCTGACACCCGCTGTGACCCATGGCTCGTGTCCGTCGGCATGGAAACTGACGGTGACGCGTACGTGGGCTGCCGAATCATGCGCAGAGACATCAATCGCGGTGACGCTGAATCTGCCCAGTTTCATCAGCTGCAGCGCCGGATACCAGCGCTCGAGTTCGTGGCGCATGGCCCGGGTCAGTGCATCGACCGGCCCGGCGCCCTCAGCGCGGGTCGTGCGAATCGTGGATTGTCCGATGCCGAGTGACATGAATGCCTGGACGAACCGCGTTCCGGCCTCGTCGGACTCGTCAAAAACGCGCCACGTTCTGACCGTAAAAAAGTCCGGTACGGTTTTCAGCATCCTGAGGCACGCCAGACGGAACGAGACTTCGCTGGCTGTAAATCCACCACCCTCGATCATGGCCCGGTTGGCTTCGATGAACGCCTGCGCCTGCGTCGCGCTGAGGGGAACGCCCAGAGCTTCTGAAAGCAGGACGACATTCGCTTTGCCCGATTGCGCATTCACGCCAATCAGCGGTGTCGCGCCCACGCGGGCTGGATCGCACCAAAGATAAGCGCCAGGATTCTTGCGCTCGCTCGAGCCATGCATACCAGCCCACGTCCCAAACGCGCCGGGGCCCACGATGGGAGCGCCGTGCGGCACATCCAGCGAAAAGGCTCCGTAAGCTGAGTGCGCCAGGCTCACAAGACCGCGCAGTTGCTCGTCGGAAACGAACTCCGCCTCGCCGCGGAGTTGCATGCTGCCGACGACGGTGCTGAGATTGACATTGCCGCAGCGCTCGCCGGTGCCGATGATCGTGCCCTGCACCTGAACAGCGCCCGCCAGCACCGCGGCGCGGGCATTCGCAACACCGAATCCGCGATCCGTATGACCGTGAAATCCGAACGCCGCGTCCGGATACTGGCGGACAAGGTCGCCGATGGCTTCGCTTACCTCGTCAGGATCGGCGCCCCCCGTGGTATCGCACACCACGATGCGGCTTACCTGCTGGCTGGCACACTGGACCATCATTTGATGGAAGTGGTCGAGGGTGCGCATCCGAAAATCAGCGTCGCTCGTAGCGCCGTT
The DNA here is from genome assembly GCA_035273225.1 of Acidobacteriaceae bacterium. Lineage (GTDB taxonomy): Bacteria > Acidobacteriota > Terriglobia > Terriglobales > Acidobacteriaceae > Palsa-343. The sequence goes on from DATEPN010000472.1 coordinate 1,934, forward strand.
CTCGCGCCGGCCGCAGATCGCGTCCATCGCATGTTCCAGATCGACGATCACCTCGAGTCCGTGATCCTGGAGCGAGGCGATGGTCTCCCAGGTCATGCGCAGATTTTCGTCCGGCGTGGTCTCCAGCGACCGTTCAACGTCCAACAGACGGGACTTCACCACGACCACAGCGACCGGAATCCGATGCTTGTGGCGGATCATGAAGCGCACATCCGGCCAGTCCTGTACGCGGGTTCCGGGGCCCCTGGTCCGGCCGAACAGGGCCAGCTTCATTTCTCCGGTATCGGCATGCTCCAGGGCGGCCGTCAGATCCGCAACGAAGTCGTACGCTCCGGCGAACCCGATCTCCGCATAACGCACTCCGAAAGCAGACATCCGTTGGAGAAGCGCAATCGCATTCGGCACCGAGATTTCAAGGTTCGGTTGCTGTAGTCCATCGCGCAGGCTGGTGTCGAACAATTCCACTTTTCGCGATGGAGCGACTTGTCGGGTTCTGCGGTCGCTCATGGATGCGGTTCCTGGGGTAGAGGCGTTCTCTTTATTATGACGGACCAATGGCGATAGCGGCCCTTTTTTCAGGGCCTGACGGTCATCTTGCCCACTCCATCGCGATATTCGCTGGCGATCGCGAAGGCCTCGTCTATCTGGTCGAGACTCCGTGAGTGAGTCAGCAGCGGTCGAAACCGCCCCGGGTGCGCCTGCAAGAGTTCCAGCGCCTCTTCCGTCTCGTGATTCGAGCGACGCACATTGAAGATGGTCAGCTCCTTACGCCGCATTGCAGAACCGTCCATCGAGACCAGCGGGGTTGAATGGATCCCGGTCAACGCCACCCGGCCCGCGTTGCGGGTTATCTGAATAGCCTGGCTAGTGGTATGCTCACCAGCCGCGCAGTCGATCCCGCAATCCACACCGCGCTGGCCTGTCGCAGCGAGAATTTCGCTCACGGCGTCTGCCGGCTCGATCACAACGTCGGCGCCTATGGCCCGTGCCAACTCGCGGCGGTGTGCAACGGGCTCCACGGCCCAGATGCGTCCTGCCCCGGCGGCGCGCAAGGCTGCGATCGTCAGCAGCCCAATCGGACCCGCACCGATGACCGCGACCGTTTCATCCGTGCGGATGGAGGCGAGGTGCAGCGAATGCATGGCCACCGCAAGCGGTTCGGCGAGCGCCGCTTCTTCGAAGGACATGGTGCCGGGAATGGGACGGAAGTTCGCGACCGGCAAATTGACGAATTCACGAAAAAAGCCAGGATAGTGCGGATTGCTGAGAAAGCGAATGTTCGCGCAGACGTTGTGGTGGCCGGTCAGGCAAAATTCGCAGTGGTAACAGTAGAGCGCGGGCTCGAGCGCACCGCGATCGCCTGCCGCGAGTCCTCTTACGCCAATCCCGGTTTTGGCGATCCGTCCTGCGGGCTCGTGCCCCAGCACCATGGGATAGACATTCGGGGTGCTGCCAACGGCGCCCTCGGAGTAAGCATGCAAGTCGGACCCGCAAACGCCCACGGCTTCCACCCGGACCTGCACTTCGCCCGGTCCGGGCTCTTCAGTGGGCATGTCAGCAAGCCGGAATGTCCGGGGTGCGATGAGTTCTGTGGCGCGCATCGGGGCTCTTCCTCAGAATACAGAGGAGTTTTGGTCCGACGCCATATGGCGGTCATTCCCCCGAGTTTGCCTGCTTCCGCAGGAAAGTGCCCAGTTGCTCATACTGATCGCTTGCGATGTAGTCGACGCCGGCCTCCTGTGCGGCGCGCCATCGCTCCTGCGCCGCAGCGAGGGAGCCGAAGTTGTAGCTGCTGAACCAGCCGTTGCAGCTTTCTTCTTTATCGGTTGCTCCGTCAAGGGTATAGAAGCGGATCCAAAGGCCCCGATGATGCGCATGCTGGACCAGGGCGCGCAGGCGCTGGTCATCCGCGTCGGTCCATGCCCCGGCGTGCTGCTGACCGCCTTCTTCGACGACGCGCCACGGATTGTTCCACCAACGCCGGTAGTTCGTCGCCGGAGAGGGCTCAAGCACGTCCGGAGCAGCCATCGGATTCTGCGCGTTCGTGCGCACCGCGCCGAACACGAGCAGTCGTTCCCCAATGGGCACATCATCGTAGAAGACGGTCTGCTGCGCGTCCGATTCCCCGGTCAGCACCAGAATCGGCCGTAGTTGCAGCGGCTGGACAGCCTTTGGATCGCTGCTCTTCGCTGCGGTAGTGATCCAGTCCTGGTATTTCGAGAGCAAGGCCCAGATTGCGCGCAGATGCTCCGGTTCTTCGGTCTTCAAGTCCAGGTTTAGCGTAATGAGCGGCCAGTTACCGTGGTTGCCCTCTCTGAGCGCCTGCTCAACAGTCGGGCGCACGCGGTCGAAGAAGTAGTGCTCCATCGTAGGCTCGTGACCGGTTACTGGCGAGCCATGCGCGACGACCGACCACGACTGATGCGTCTTCGGATCCGTGTACCAGAAAAGATCTTGTTCGATCGCCAAAGGGGTCCCGGCGGAGAGCGCACGGTCGATGCGGTCGTGCCACCATTCCCAGTAGGGATAGCAGTTATGCGCATCCATCACACTGCGGCTGCCCGGCGCAGACTCATCGCGAGCCCGCGCCTGCGAACCAGCCGCGAAACAGATGGAGGTGAGCAGCAACAGGCATAAAGCACGTCGCATCGTCATTGTCCTTCTTGCACAGTCCAGTTGATGTAAACGGGATTGCCGAGGAGCAGAAGCCGGTGATCGCTTCCGTGAACTTCGGCCCGCAGCCAATGGCGCGCGCCATCGCTGCTCCACTTTGTGTCAACGGTTGCATCCGGGGCTGGAACGGGCAGCGCCTGCAAAGCCGCCGCCGCTTTGCCATCCACAAAGAATTCAACGGTGCAGTCCTGACACGCTTTCACATGCACGTGCAGCGCAACTGAAGCGCCTTTCGCAGCATGCAGGGAGCCGCCCATCTCGGCAGAACTGCCACCACCCGATTCAGCCCGCATATCCAGCAAGCGATCCCTCGACCCTGTGACGTCGATAAAGACCCGTCCCGAGCGGATTCCGTCGAGGATTGCGGGAACGGAAAGATCCTGCGCATACACTATGGTCGTGGGATAGCCGATCGACGCCGGTCTGTTGGGCGGCCAGTCAGCGTGATGATTATCGCTGCCGCCGATGGCCGTCAACCGAAATCCCTGGCGCAGCTGATCCTCCCAGAATCGCGTGGCCGGAACGCCTCCGCCATTGACCACCTCGACGGACGTTACGAGCCTCATGTCGGCCGCAGGCGTGGGATCCCAGCCGCAGCCCATGCAGATCTCGCCCGTCGGCGACTCAGGATGGTTGATTGAGACGACGGCACCCAGCGCGCGCGCACTGCGGAACATTGCGTTCACGCCAGGGACCTGCCTCGTGCCGACACGATAATCGATCCACTGCGTCGTGCCAAATTCGTTTGCGTGGCCGTGGAATGTGGTCAACTCGCGCCCCGGAATCAACAGCAACTTGTCAAAGTACGGCTGCAGTTCGCGCTCATCGTCATACTGCGACGTGGTGTTGTGATCGGTGATCGCGATGAAGTCGAGGGCGCGCCGAGCCGCTGCTTCGACGGTGAGAAAAAGCGGACACGGCACCGCTTTGCCGGTTTCGCTCGGACAGCTTCCATCGCTGTGCGCATTGTGCATGTGCAGATCGCCGCGATACCAGCCGGGCTGTGTCTTCAGCGGTTGATTCGTGAAGCTCGAGTCTTCGATCCTGGAATTGAACCAGACCTCCGCGCGATATCGTGAGGTCACGCCCGGGCGAATGTTTGGCACGGCGATCAACAGCTTCCACATACCCGGCGGAATTGCGCCGGGCAGGTAGGATGGCGTCGCATCCGTCTCGCTGACCGTGAAGTGATCCTTGTTTCCGCCGCTGGCGCCGCGAAAGCGAACCGGATCTTCAATCCCCAGATCGAGCACGGTGTGCTGGTCGTGGCCAAGGTTATGGAAGGTAACGCTGATGCGGTGCGTCCCCGGTGGCACGCGGAACGGTACTTCAAAGTAGGTGTGATTCTGTGAGGCGTGCACCTCACCTTGCAGGACAAGATTCGGCTTCGCGTCCTGCGCGATGAGTGGACAAGAGAACAGAAGGCAGGCGAGAAAGAGCGGAGTTTTTGATCGCATGATGGAGACGAGCGTCGCGAGCGGATAACCTCCCGCGCCGATCCAGTTTAGAACGACACACGCGCGGCAAACTGCATCACGCGCGGATCGCCCGATAACGACGTACTCGGCTTCGGTCTCCCGAACTATGCATCCGAGGAAGAGACTTGTCCACCTTCCTGGAGGAATATTTGCTAACGACGAAGGCAGGGTGAGAATCCGAACCGATTCTCTCTGAACTTATGAAGGAGGTATCTCAGAAGCGTCGCCCTCCCCACCCTCCACGAGTTTGTATCGATACTGCTCGCGCTCCAGGTGTGTGGCCTGCTGGCGGAGTGTAGCCAGGCGCTTCAGCAGTTCGGGGATCTGCGCCTTCTCATCTGTTTTTCTTAGCGCCTGGATCAGGCGGTAGACCGCAGCCTGGTCATTGGGATCGATCTCCAGCGCCTTTCTGCACTGCGCGGCCGCATCCATGAACCGGCCGTCCTGCAGATACAGCTTCGCGAGCACTTCGTGCGCCGGCTCCAGCATCGGACGCAGCGCCACGGCGCGTTTCGCGGAGCGCAAGGCCGTCTGGAACTCCGCGCTGCCGGGGTCCGCCCCCTGCCGGATCAGAAGGTCGGACTGAAGGTACAGCAGGATCGGGTCGTCCGGCCGCCGCGCCAGCTTTTGTTCCACCTCGGCCAGCGCATGACTGAGGTCGTTACGTTGTGCAGCCGCCAGTCCCTGCGCGGCCACGCTGAGCGACTGATTGGGGTCGAGCTCATACGCGCGCTCGAAATCGGCTTCAGCCTGGTCGTATTTTGCGAGCTGAACGAAGAGCATGCCGCGAGCAAAATACAAAGGCGCAGCCTTCGGCTCAAGGCGTATACCGTCATTCACCACATCGATCCCTACCTGGAACGACTGGTGCGTCGCCGAGAGCGCGGCAAAGTCAACATAAAGATTCACCTTTCGTGGCTCCAGGAGGATCGCCTGCCGCAACGCGCTCACCGCCTGGTCCGTGTCATGCAGATCTTCATGAGCCGACGATGCCAGTTCCAATGTCTCAGCACTCGGATTCGCGTTCAGCAGGGGCTGTAATGTAAGCAAGGCCTGTTCAGGCTGCGCCGCCATCAGTTGTACGGACGCAAGCACCTGCCGCTCGCGAGGGTTGCCATCGTTCAGAGCCAGTGCCTGCTGGAAGACGCCGACCGCCTGTCCGAACCGGCGCAATCGAACAAGGCAGGCGCCGTATGCGTGCAGAGCCGGCACGCGCGTCGCGAACAACGAAGACGCCTTCTCAAAATGAGGGACAGCCGCGGCGCAGTTGCCCTGCTGGTATTCGAGGACGGCGAGCATCCCGTGGCTGGTGACGTCGCCCGGATGCAGGCGCAAAAGGTGCTCGAGCAGCGGAATGCCGGCGGGATCAGCGGCGTCATAGTCGATTTGGGCGGCGTTTTGCAGCGCAGGGATGTCGTCCGGCGCGAGCATGAGTGCGCGACGAAAAGACGCCAGCGCCTGCTTCTTGTTTCCCTGGGCCTGCTGCGCGACGCCCTGCATCGTCCACAACCGCGCATCCCGTGGCGATTCCTCGAGCGCAGGATGCAACAGTGCAAGCGCTCGTGCGTACTGCTCGTCCTGCAGCGCCGTCACAATTTGCGCGACACGCCCCTCGCTGACCTGAGCGGCCGCGCAGGAGAGTAACAGCAGCGGCGCCGCAGTCCTGGCCAGAATTCGCAATCGAAGCATGGGAAACCTAAGCAAAGATACAACGGCCGGCGCGAGGGTTATCGCGCCGGCCGCAGTCCTTCTCCAGATCGGGGGAACGGATCAGAAGGACAGTCTTCCGCCCACCTGCCAGAACCTCGGCTCGTGCGAACCCCGAGCCTGACCGAAGCTTCCGTCGGGCAGATTCGTGTCCACGTTGGCATAATTGGCACGGTTGAAGATGTTGAAGAATTCGAACCGGATCTGGAAATTGACACGCTCCGTCAGGTTCGTGTTCTTGTAGAAGTTCGTGTTGGATTCGATGAAGTTCGGCTGACGGAAAAGCATTGGCTTCTCGTTGCCTTCCGATCCGAATGCCGGCACCGCGAAGTTCGACTTCGGGATCGCACCGCCTAGCCACGCTTTATTGTCCGACAGCTCTTTATAGCTCAGCGCATCCGGGTAATCCAGGTTGTTCCCGTCCGCGTTGTAGTCTCCGCTGCCGGGTGCATAACCCACCGCCGGGTTCGACGGGGATGGACATTTCGCAGAGGCGTTCTGGCATATCGGATTGTAGGCATTTCGATTCACGACGGTCAGCGGATACCCAGACTGGTAAATGGACGTTCCACTCAGCCCCCATCCCCGAGTGGCGAACTCCGCAGCCTTCCCGTGGTTCGTCAGACCTTTCAGCTCGTAGTTGAGACTGAGCGAGAAACGGTTTGGCACGTCGAAGATCGATGGCCCGTAGTACTGGGCCGGGTTCGTCGGCGTCGGATACGCGAGCGCGTCATCCTTCGAACTCGCACGCGTATACGACGCGTCGATGAACCCACGAGAGAAGCGCCCCTTCAGATCAAAGAAGACGCCGTTGTAGTTGCCATAACGGTCGTTCTGGGCGTAGCTGATCGATCCAAAGCTGGGATTCAACCGCGTCGGCGCAAGGCTTTCGTGCTGGATCAGATCGCCGGGTTGCACGTTGATATCGACGCCGTACGAGACACTGCCGATTGTATTGCCGTTGCTGACAATGTCGTACGAGTGCGATCCGTTGTAGCCGACAGTCGCCGCGAAGATCGAACTGAGCTTGCGCTGGACGTTAATCGACCAGATATTCGCCTTCGGCGACTTCACATGAGGATCGATGCCGCCGATCGCGAAATTAGCGCCAACGACACCTCCCTGCGCATTCAACCCGCCGGGGAATGTCGGGAAGGTAAACCCGAACGGCGGCTTGCTGCTGTTTCCGAGGCCAAAAATCGGAGGGTTCGCCGTTCCGGCGAAAAACGTCGGATTGACCAGTCCAGGTGGACTGCCGCGGAACTCCTCCTGCACGTTCGCCGAGGTTAGCCAGTTGTTATAAACGCCGAAACCGCCGCGTACCACCCAGTCTCCGTTGCCCGTCGGATCCCAGGCCACTCCCACGCGCGGGCTCCACAGATTATCTACAGACGAGAGCAGCGCATTGTGCGTCGCCTTCGCAAAGCCACTGGCGACCTTCTCCTGCTCGGTGCTGCCGGTCCCGAGATAGAAGTTGCCGAACACCGTGGAGGCGCTCTTCGACCACGGATTGCCGCCATCGTCGTAGCGCAGTCCAAGCGTGAGCGTCAGGTTCTTTTTTGCCTTCCAGGTGTCTTCCACAAAAGCGCCCCAGGTCCTGGAGGCGGCATCCCAGTCCCACAACTGCTGCTTGCCGGTCTGGGGGTTGTACATGACGCCACTTTCGTTCTGTGGGGCGTCCTGCGCGAGCGCCAGCAGGTTGTTGAAGGAGAACTTCGGCTGCGACCATGGTCCCTGGAAAGGCTCCACGTCATCGCCGTACCAGCCCTCATAACCAAACTTCAGCGTGTGCGTGCCGCGGACATGCGTCAGCACGTCACGCCAGTGGTAGTTGTGCTGGATGAAGTCACCCTGTGCAAAGCCGACGCCATACGCCTGCCCACCGTCAGCATTGATGCCGTTCACGGAGATCGAAGGCACCGTATAGTCCTTGGCGCCGCTGCCCAGCACGCCCTCCACGCGGCTCTG
>DATEPN010000473.1:0-4576 GCA_035273225.1 Acidobacteriaceae bacterium
GCATGCTGCTCTGCACCGGCGACACCGGCTTCAGCTCAGCGAAAACCTTTGACCTCGAAGTCTGGCTGCCGGGCCAGAGTCTCTACCGCGAGATCAGCTCCTGCTCCAACTTCGAAGGCTTCCAGGCGCGCCGGGCGAACATCCGCTATAAGCCCAAAGGCGGCAAGATGGCCTTCGTCCACACGCTCAACGGCAGCGGACTCGCCGTCGGGCGCACCTGGCTTGCCATCCTCGAGAACTACCAGCAGGCCGACGGAACCGTCCGCGTCCCCGACGCGCTGGTACCCTATATGAGTGGCCAGCAGGTCATCGGTTTACGTGCAGGAGCGTGAGGCAGTGAGTCTGGGGAAGACACTGAAGAGCTACGTTTGGTGGACCCATGAGCGCGGCAGCATCCACTACGACGTGATGGTCACGCTGATCCTGGCTTTCATCTTTCTCACGCCGCACTGAATCAACTACGGCGACCAGCCCAAGCCAAACCTTCCGGCGAACCAGATCCGTGCTTCAGTGACACCCGACGGTACCGTCTATGAGGTTCCCGTCGAACTGATTCAGCCAGCGAAATCTGCCCCCACGGCGGAGAGCCTCTCCCGCGCCCTGGCGCCGGCCGCAGGGCCGCTGTCCATTGACCGCTGGGAAGCGGAGCGCGAGGTCGGCGGCAGGATCGTTGCCTGGAAGGTTTGGGCCCATCGCCCCCAGCAATAAATATCCATTCCCGGCCAAGTGCATCTTAGACGTTCAGGGTTAATGCGGAAGTGCCTGCATTCATGAAGCCAGCCAATCTCCTCCTTATCGCCACCATTGCCCTGACGACGCCGTCACTTCTTCATGCCGCTCCCCCTGCAGCGAACGACCTGCAGTCCGTCATGAACCAGATGAACGCCTCGGCGCCGAAGTTCCAGGACATGCAGGCCGACATCAGCGTTGATCAGTACACTGCCGTCGTGCAGGAGCATCAGACCCAGACCGGCACCAGCGCCTTTCGCCGCGTCGGCAATTCGCTGGAAATGGTGACGCACCTCAAGGGCAGCAATGGTGCGGCCGCCTCGGACCTGCTCTACAAGAACGGCGAACTGGATCTCTACCAGCCCGCCGCGAAAACCGAGACGATTATGTCCGCCGGCGCGAATCGCAGCGAGTATGACTCGATGCTCGCGACCGGATTCGGCGCGACAAGCAAGGATCTGGAGTCCGCCTGGAACGTAACCTTCCAGGGCATGGAATCCGTCGGCGGAACACAAACGGCCAAGCTCGATCTGGTGCCCAAAGATCAGAACATCCGCAACAACTTCAGCCACGTGATCATCTGGGTCGACCTCAGCCGCGACATCTCTCTCAAGCAGCAGATGGTGCAACCCACCGGCGACTCGCGCACGGTCACCTACAGCAATGTCCGCTACAACAAGCACCCGTCTTCCAGCCTCTTTCAGCTGAAGATTCCCAAAGGAACCCAGGTTACGCGCAGGTAGCGAAACAGCAAAGCCCGGAGCGTTCACGCCCCGGGCTTTCTTCTGCCGCTGTTCCGCGCTACTGCGGCGTGTCCGTGGAACGCTTCAGCGTGAACTGCATCGGCGCCATCTGGTCGCCCTCTGTCTTGTTCGACACGTCAATCTCATCGTCATGCACCTTGCCCTCGTGGTGGATGACCATGCCGTTGTAGGTGACGTCGAACGTAATCTTCTCGCCGTCCACCTTTCCGTTGTCGATCGTCAGCGGTTCTTCCGTCGGGCCTTCGATCGTCCCGGTCAGCTTATCCGCATCCTGCTTCAGGTGAAACGTCAGCGGGTGCGTGCTGCCGTCGTCCAGTTTCAACTCTCCGACCCATGTCCCGGTCAGGTTCGTCGCGGCAAAGATCGGCTGCGCGGACAGGATCACCAGCACCGCCGCCACCAGGACCGCCCATTTCGTCATGCGTTTCATTCCAGAGCCTCCGAAATCATCCAGCGCGCCGATGATACCGCGGAGCCGCCGGTCTCGCCCACCGGAATCGCCGCGGTCAGCCTCAAACGATTCACTTCGGTACTTCACTGCACTCGTAACGTTTCAGCACCCCCCACCTCCCTGCGTATTCAGTGTCCGGAAAGATGGTAGCCTTGGTGCGGTTTTCATTCCTCCAGCAGGTGAGAAGGCAAGTGATGATGAAGAAGCGCATTGCCCTCCTGGTCGGGCCCCTGGTTTTCCTGACCATCCCCGCGTTCGCGCAGCAGCCCAAATACCCCTTCAACGATCCGAACCTTCCCGCCGACAAGCGCATCGACAATCTCCTGTCGCTGATGACCGCAGACGAGAAGATCGACTGTATGGGCACGCAGACCGGCGTGCCTCGCCTCGGCGTTCCCAACATCGGCAGTTCCGAAGGCATTCATGGAGTCGTCCAGCGCGATCCTCGCCCGGGCCGCCCGCCGATCACCACCACGCAATTTCCGCAGCCCGTGGGCATGGGCGAATCCTGGGATCCGGAGATGGTCCGCCAGGCCGCCGGCGTGGAAGGTTACGAGGCTCGTTTCATCACCGAGACCCCGAAATACAACCGCCAGATCCTCATGCTCTGGGGACCGCAGTCCGATCTGGCGCGCGACCCGCGCTGGGGCCGCAGCGAAGAAGTCTACGGCGAAGATCCATTCTTCAACGGAACGATGGCCGTGGCCTTCATTCACGGCCTGCAGGGCGACAACCCGAAGTACTGGCAGTCCGCCGCACTGCTGAAGCACTTCCTGGCCAATGAGAACGAGGACGGCCGCAACACGTCATCATCGAATTTCGATGACCGCCTCTTCTGGGAGTACTACTCCGTCCCGTTCCGCATGGGTTTTCTCGACGGCGGAGCCAAAGCTGTCATGGCCAGCTACAACGCATGGAACGGAACAACGATGGCGGTCAATCCGATCCTGCGCAGCATTCTGATCGACAAATGGGGCGTCGACGTCATCTCCAGCGATGGCGGGGCGGTCCGCCTCCTGGTCAACGCGCGCCACCTGTTCCCAAATCAGGAAGCCGCCGTGGTGGCGTGCCTCAAGGCCGGCATCAATCAGTACCTCGACATCTATAAGGACCAACTGCACGCGGCGCTGAAAGACGGCTCCATCACCGAAGCTGATCTGGACAGCGCGCTCCGCCGCAAGTTCCGCATCGCGGTCAAACTCGGCCTGCTCGATCCGCCGGAGATGGTGCCGTACACGAAGATCAAGGACTCGCCCGAGCCCTGGAACACGGACAAGGATCGGGACGTCTCCAAAAAGATCGCGCTCGAATCCGTCGTCCTGCTGAAGAACGAGAATCATTTCCTCCCGCTCGACAAGACGAAGATCAAGTCCATCGCCGTCATCGGTCCTCTGGCCGATTCCGTTCACTGGGACTGGTACGGCGGAACGCCGCCCTACACCGTCACGCCGCTCAAAGGCATTCAGGACGAGGTGGGCCCGAACGTCAAGGTGAACTATGCCGCGTATGACACGCCGAACGGCGAGTTCGACGCGCTGAAGGCAGCCAGCGAATCGGATGTGGCAGTCGTCGTGGTCGGCAACGACCCCACCTGCGGCGATCAGGCGCACGCCTGGTACAACAACGGCACGCTGCCCTGCACATCACCCAGCGACGGCCGTGAAGGACGCGACCGTGAATCCATCGACCTCGGCCTGCAGGAGCAGATCGTTAAGCAGGTCATGATCAAGAATCCGAAGACCGTCGTCATGCTCATCTCCAGCTTTCCCTTCGCGATCAACTGGACCCAGGCGAATGTCCCGGCCATTCTGCACATGGCGCACAGTTCGCAGGACGAGGGCACGGCGCTCGCGCAGGTGCTCTTCGGCGACTTCAACCCAGGCGGCCACCTCGTCACCACCTGGCCGAAGTCGCTCGATCAGGAGCCGCCGCTGATGGACTACAACATCCGCGACGGCCACACCTACATGTACTTCAAGGGCGAGCCGCTCTACCCCTTCGGCTTCGGTCTGAGCTACACCACGTTCAAATTCTCCAACCTGAAGACCAGCAGCCCGCGCCTGGCGAAAGATGGAACCGTCACCATCAGCGTCGACGTGACCAACACCGGCAGCCGCGCCGGCGATGAGGTGGTCCAGCTTTACGTCAAGCACCTGCATTCTGCCGTCGAGCGGCCGCGCGAAGAACTCGAAGGATTCCAGCGCATCACCATCGATCCCGGTCAGACGAAGACCGTCCAGATTGCGGTTCCTGCATCGCGCCTCGCGTACTGGGACACGAAGACGCAAGCCTTCCGTGTCGAAGCCGAACCGGTAAGCGTCATGGTCGGCGACTCCTCAGCGAACCTGCCGCTGAGCACAACGATTCACGTCGAATAGCAGCGGATCACGGCAACGTGGGGGTGACGATCTTGCCCGGATTAGCCAAGTTGTAGCCCTCCACGATGATCTTCGGCGTCTCGCCGCGCGTGTCCTGATCCTGCACCTGAACGTGCAGTGTCCGGCGCTCCCCCGGCATCAGCGCAATGTAGTTGTCGTCGAAGAGAGCTGGCGCAATCAGATCGCCGCTCTTCTCGCGCACCAGCTTGATGCGCACCATCAGCGCCGGCGTCTTCGACACGTTGCGCAGGTCG
>DATEPN010000474.1:0-2417 GCA_035273225.1 Acidobacteriaceae bacterium
CAATCCTCGGCGCGAGGATGTTGAACAGCGTCTCGCGCAGCCGGTCGCTGGTCGGCCGCGTCTTTGCGCCGGGCGGAGCGGCAAGCGGGCGTGAGCGATAGGTTCCGGCGATAACGCGCATCGCTCTCATTATCAGCGTTATCGGCGCCCGCAAACACCATTTGCAGATTCCTCATACTGGAGCGCATACAATACGCTCATGCGCGGATGGAGTTTTCTGGCAGGCCGTTTCTTCGGGGTGGAGGTGCGGATTCACGCCTTCTTTCTCCTGCTGCTTGCCGCCGGAATGACCGGAGCGCTCGTCGTCGGGGTAAACCCGATGCGCATGCTCGTGCTCTGGCTGCTGCTGCTTTTCGCAGTCGCCGTGCGCGAAACCGCGCGGGCGCTGGCCGCCGCCTGGTTCGGCCTGGACCTCCGCGGAATCCTGCTGCTGCCCACCGGCGGCCTGATGAGCTTTGCCACCCTGGAAGCGACCGAGCGCGCCAGCGAAACAGGCATTCAGCGCCGCATGGCCGTGGTCGGTCCGGTCGCCAGTATCGGAATGGGCCTCCTGCTCGCCGGGCTCATCGTCAGCTCTGCGCCTGGAGTAAACCTGCTCGCGCGTCCCTGGATTGTGCCCGGTCATCTGCTCCGGTCTCTGGTCTGGATCAACATCGTCCTCGGTCTCATCAACTTCATCCCGGCGCTTCCGCTGGACGGAGGCCGCGCGTTCGCGGTGGGTACGCCCGATACGAAACGCAGCACCACCCAGGTCACCGGCGCAGCCGCGCACGCCGCCCGGCTCTGGGGATTCGGTGGCGGCCTCAGCCGCTGGATCGCCATCGGCCTGATCGTCGCCGGAGTTCTGCTCGCCAATCTCTGGCTCGCTTTCTTCGGCGCTTTTGTGCTGATCGGCGCCCATATGGAGGGTCAGGGCATGCTGATCCAGAGCGATGTCGATTCCGTCCGCATGCGCGACGTGATGCTGACACAGTTCAGCACACTCTCCGCCTCCGATACCCTCGAAGACGCGCTGCAGCGTGCAGTGCACACGCTGCAGGATGTCTTCCCCGTCGTGCGCGGCGCCACCCTCGTCGGCTCGGTCTCGCGGCAGAACATCCTCGAAGCGCTTGCCGCCGAGGGCAACAGCTACGTCCAGGGTGTGATGACACGAAGTTTCCAGACGGCACAGCCTGACGACTCGCTGGTAAAGACGCTCCGGCGCATTCTCGGCGATCAGGGTGCGCAGCTCGTCCCCGTGATGGATGGCGAGCGAATCGTCGGAATTGTGACCCCACAGAACCTATCGCAGTCCATGGGCCTGCTCAGCCAGACGCGCAGAATGCGCCGCGAGGACAACTGACGGTGCGGTTACCGGTGTAAACTGGGTGTGATCGGTAGAACTTCAGCAATTCCTGCTGGTTTTGTCTGCTGCCATACATAAATACCGCTTCTCCGCGCGTTAGAGTTTTCTCCTCAGGGGTTCGACCGCACGCCCTCACATTATGAGGCGCTCATGAAGAAAAATCAGAGTTCAATCTTGATCGTCGGCCACGACGAACATTTGCTCGCGACCAGGCAGTGGGTACTGCAGACTCGCGGCTACCAGGTTCTGACCATGCACGACCCGGCCACGATTCAAAAAGTCCCGCTCTCAGCCCCAGTGCAGTTGCTGGTGCTCTGTCACACCCTCTCCGATGCCGAACGGGAACTGGCAACCCAGACGGCAAACGAGCGCTGGCCCGGAGTCAAGAGCCTCACGCTCGTGGCAGAACCGGGTCGCATGCCCTCCGGAATCCTGGGGCAGTTGCTGCACACCATGGAAGGCCCGGCAAAGCTGCTCTCCATGGTCACGGACGCGGTGGGCAGCAGCGCTGACCTCCACGCCGCGCATCATCCCTAGTGCCACGCGCGGCTATACTCAGCCTGCATGAGGTCTGAGCGGTGAACGGCGCCGGAGAACATGGTCAGGGACCTCCGCTTGCGCCCGGGCTGTACCTGGTCGCTACGCCCATCGGTAATCTCGAAGACATCACGCTGCGCGCGCTACGTGTCCTGCGCAGTGTCGACCGCATTGCCTGCGAGGACACCCGCCAAACGCAGAAGCTGCTCAACCACTTCGGCATCCCGACCTCAACCATCAGCTACCACATGCATAACGAGACTGGCCGCGCCGCCGAGCTCGTCGAGCAGCTCAAGGCGGGCGCCCGCATCGCGATTGTGAGCGACGCCGGAACGCCAGGCATCTCCGATCCCGGAGCGGAGATCGCCTCCGCCGCCATCGCGGCCGGCATCCCCGTCTTCCCCATACCCGGCGCAAACGCAGCTCTGAGTGCCCTCATCGCCAGCGGCCTACCGGCCGACAGCTTCACCTTCTTGGGGTTCCTGCCAGCCAAATCCGGTCAGCGACGCACCGCGCTGGAGGAACTGCGCGCCCA
>DATEPN010000475.1:0-4130 GCA_035273225.1 Acidobacteriaceae bacterium
GGTTTATGCCGGCACTACTGAAGGGCTCTATAAGACGCAGGATGGCGGAACGAACTGGGCGCGCACGACTGGGCCGGATGTCATTGTGAATGACGTTTATGTGGATCCGCGAAATCCGAGACACATTCTGCTCGCGACGGATCGCAGCGGCATTCTGGCGAGCGAGGATGCAGGGGCGGGATTTATCTCGTCCAACACAGGATTTTCGCAGCGGCAGGTACAAGCCCTGCTTGCGGATAACAGCCATCAGGGCACGGTCTATGCCGGCGTGATCAACGACAAGACGTACGGCGGCGTATTCGTGACCAACGACTTCGGCAGAACCTGGAAGCAGCGCAGCCAGGGGCTGGATGGCCGCGATGTCTTCGAACTGGCGCAGACGAGCGACGGAGCGTTGCTGGCGGGCACCAGCGACGGCGTCTACCGCTGGAGCGGGAGCGCGTGGCAGCCGGATAACGCGGTCAGCGGGCCGGTTCCGGTTCCGGTTGCAGCGCGGACGAGCGCGCATCCGAAGAAAGGCCGGGTGACCGCGAAGGAACGAGCAGCCGAACTGCGGCGCGAAGAGGAGCAACGTGCGGAAGAGCGTCGTGCGGCAGCGCGCGTCGCCCATGTAGCGAAGATTCAGGGCCGGGTGAATGCGCTGGTTGTGCTGGGCGATGCGGTTTATGCATCGACCGCTCAGGGTGTGTTCCGGAGCCTGAATCACGGAGTGTCGTGGCAGGGGCCAATGCTTGGCGCTTCGACGCCGGGTGGCTTTGCTGGGACGGGCAGCTACACAGCGATTGCGGGGTCGGGCGACCTTCTCTTCGCGGGTCGACGCCAGGGGCTGATGATGTCGGAAAACCGAGGCGCGACCTGGAAGACGGTTTCCTTCCCGACCGGGTTGACGGCTCTGCACGCGATGACGCTCGCGCCGGACGGGTCGCTGTGGGCAGGAGGGCGCGAAGGTTTGTTCTACAGCTCGGATCACGGAGAGACGTGGAGCCGGCTGGACAAGCTGCCAGTCGCGGATATTACGAGCGTCGCGTGGAACCATGCACTGCGCCGGGTGGTGCTCACCTCGGGACAGAGCACGGTCATCTTTGCGCTCGATCCTGCGGACAAGACCTGGAAGTGGTGGAATCCGGGTTGGGCTGTGCACTCGGTTGCTTCGCTGGAGGGGCGACTGCTGGCGGCATCGTACTTCAGCGGAGTGGTTGCGGAGCCGCAGCCGGAACGGGCCGCTCTCGGCAACAGCAGCGGTATGCAGAGCGCGCAGAGATAACGGGTGACCTTCCATCTTCGACCGGCGCAGCCCGATGATTTCGATGAGCTGTATGCAATCGACCAATCGTGCTTCAGCCACGGGATTGCCTGGTCGAAGGCGGAACTGGCGTATTTCCTGCGCTACCCCGGCAACTTCAGTCTGGTGGTGGAAGAAGAAGGGTTGCCGGGGATCGCAGGTTTTGCGATTGGCGGCCTGGAGCGGCGGCGCGGCCTGATGTTCGGCCGGCTCATTACGATCGACGTGCGCGGGCATTGCCGCCGGCAGGGCGTCGGACAGATGCTGATGAACGGCATCGAGGAGCGGCTGCGTGAGGCCGACGCGCAGGCCATTCAACTGGAAGTAGCGGTTAACAATGGCGTGGCGCAGGAGTTCTACGGGCGTCGTGGATTCGTGCGTACCGGGCGCATTCCGGGCTATTACCAGGGGCGTATTGACGCGTACGTCATGGAGAAGCGGCTGAAGCCTGCGCGACTACAATAGCAATCAATGTTTCGTTTCAGCATGAAGGCTGCCGCTCTGCTGGTGCTGGCCGTGTGTGCTGCGCCGCCAGCGCGAGCGCAGGCGGTGAAAGACCTGCCCAGGCCCACCGATTACGTGAGCGACTACGCGCATGTGATGTCGCAGAGCGTCGCCTATCAGCTGGATCGCCTGTGCGGCGAGGTGGACCACGAGGCGCACGCGCAAATCGCGGTCGTGACGATCAACACGACGAATGGGGAGCCCATCCAGCAATACGCGGTCGAACTGGAAGACGCCTGGAAGGTTGGGCCGAAGAACAGCGACCGCGGCGTCATTGTCCTGCTGGCGGTGAAGGACCGCAAGCGCTGGATCGCGACCGGCTATGGGCTGGAAGGCATTCTGCCGGACGGCAAGGTGGGCGAGATTGGGCGGCAGATGGTGCCGATGCTGCGCGCCAACGACTTCGACGGCGCGGTCACGCTGGCGGTGGATGAAATTTCGCAGATCATCGCGCAGGATGCCGGCGTCAGCCTGAAGCCGCTGACCCGGGCGGGCGCGGAGCAGCGGCAACCGCACGCGAGCGCGGGCCAGGTGATCGGCGGAATCATCTTCATCATTCTGGTCATCATTTTTCTCATCTGGGCGGGCGGATCGGGACTGCTCGGGTTTCTGCTGGGGATGTTCTTCGGCGGCGGGGGCCCGTGGCGCGGCGGCGGCGGACGAGGAGGCTGGGGCGGCGGTGGCGGCGGCGGGGGAGACAGCGGCAGCGGGAGCGGCTTCGGTGGTTTCGGCGGCGGCTCGAGCGGTGGTGGCGGAGCGGGTGGCAGCTGGTAGAGCTTCGCGGCGCTGAAGGTTCGTAAACAGCAGGGGTGAGTGAACAGGGATTGGCGAGGAGAAGAGCAAGATGATGCGTCGTGGGTTGTGGATCGCGTTGGGCGTGGTGGCGGTGATCGTTCTGGTGGGACTGCTGATTTTCGGCAGCTATGTGAGCGCGCGCAACCAGATGGTCGCTAAACAGGAGGCGGTGCAGGAGCAGTGGGGTAACGTGCAGACGCAGCTGCAGCGGCGTGCTGATCTGATTCCGAACCTGGTATCGACGGTGAAGGGGTACGCGCAACACGAAGAAGCTGTCTTTGCTGACGTGGACAAGGCGCGCGCGGCGCTGTTGTCAGCCAATACTCCGCAGGGGAAGATTCAGGCCAATGGGCAGCTGGATGGAGCGCTGGGCAGATTGCTGGCGGTCGCGGAGAACTATCCGAACCTGAAGGCGAACGAGAATTTCCTGCAACTGCAGGATCAACTGGAGGGGACGGAGAACCGCATTGCAGTCGAGCGTCATCGCTATAACCAGGCGGTGCGCGACTACAACACTTTCATTCGGCAGTTTCCGAACAGCGTGTGGGCGGGGATGGCGGGCTTCCAGACGAATAATGCCTATTTCGAGGCGAGCCCCGCATCGCAGAGTGCGCCGAAGGTGCAGTTTTGAAGACGGGCGGCGATTAACAACAGCTGTTGGCTAAATCTGTTGGCGGTCCCTCCAGGTTCCCCCAAAAAGGAAACGGCGCCCGGATTCTGAATCAGGTGAGCCGGGCGCCATGGATCGAGACTGCTCAAACTAGAAGATAAGCTTGAGCGCGAATTGCCATACGCGTTGCGCGCCGGCCGTCGTGGGCGAATTGACGCTCCCCGTGCTGGTGCTGGTGGATGTGATCTGCCCAAAGGTTCCCGACGAAACGTTCGACACCGGGTTGGCAAAGTTTGTGTGGTTGAAGGCATTGAAGGCCTCTGCCTGGAACTGGGCGTGAACGCGGCGCTCGGGCGCAATATCCTTGAACAACGACAAGTCGACATCTGCGTAGCCGGGCCCTCGCAGAAGGTTCCGCGGCACGTTGCCGAAGGTGCCGACCGCGTTCTTTTTGAAAGCGGCGGGGTTAAACCATGCCTGGATCTTTGAGACTCCGGCGGGACGTCTTGTGCTGACGCCGCCAGCGAAGTCCGCATAATCGTTGCCGACGCCGGAATGGGAATTGTCGACACCACTGGTGATGGTGATCGGCAATCCGGTTTGCGCAGTGACGATCGCGTTGACTTGCCACCCATTGGCCAGCGCACCTGCGATCCCGTTTACGTCAAGGCGCGGGAACGGATAGTTGGCTGAGGTGGTGAAGCGCACCGCCTGATCGAAATCGGCTACTCCACGGGCGCTGTTCAGGTTGAATGGATTGGGCGGACCTGCCTGTCCTTCGGTGCCGGATGAGCCATTGTCGATGGTCTTCATCCACACAAGGTTGGCGAGCAGCGCGGGCCCATGCGATGCACGGCGTGTGACGTTGATCTCCATTGCATTGGTCATCGCGTAGTTGTACGAGTCGGCCAGTTCGACGGCACCGAGGCCAGGAAAGAT
>DATEPN010000476.1:0-2408 GCA_035273225.1 Acidobacteriaceae bacterium
ACGTGGTGCGGCCCGTGCAAAGTGGAGATTCCCTGGTTCGAAAAGCTGCACGACCAGTACGCCAAAGATGGGCTGGAGATCCTGGGCGTTTCAACGGATGATCTCGACCGCGGCGATCCTGCAAAGCTCTTCACCCAGAAGCGCGACATCTCCGACTTCGTGACGAAAATGCACATGAACTACCCTGTGCTGCTCAGCGCCGAAGCCGTCGAGGATCAGTACAAGGTGGATGCCATGCCGACGACGTTCTACATCGACAAGAACGGCAAGATCGTTGCCTCCACCATCGGTCTGGCATCGCGGTCGGAGATCGAGGCCGACATCCGGAAGGCGATCGGCGGAGCATCCTCATGAAAATTGTTTCGGCTCTCACGATGGCCGCCTGTTTCTTCGGCGTGGTGGCCGCTTCTCCGCAAAAGCTGCCCTGGCAGAACTCGGCGAACGCTGCGAATTCCGCCAATCAGCAACTGGTGCATTTCCTCTACCCCCAGCAGGTGACCGAGCCGGCGGGCAAGCCGCAGACGGTGGAACTGCACTTCCGGATCGTCAGCGGTCTGCACGTCAACTCGCACACGCCGCGGCAGAAGGGGCTCATCCCGACCAATCTGGTGGTGGCCGAGCCCTCCGGGGTCAAGGTGACTGCCGTCGACTTCCCCGCCGGATCCGAGTTCGCCTTCCCTGCCGACCCCGCCACGAAGCTCAGCATCTACAGCGGCGAGTTCGTGCTGAAGATGCATCTGGTCGCGCAGCCGGGCAATCATCTGATTCAGGGAGTCCTGCGGTACCAAGCCTGCGACAACAGCACCTGCTTCCCTCCCCGGACGGTTCCGGTCCCCATCGACGTCGTCGCGAAATAGCGCCTAGCCGGCGACCTTCGCCGTCGAGTGGCGTTTGACGAAGGTTGGCGAGATCTGCACCGAGCGCTGATCCGCT
Source organism: Acidobacteriaceae bacterium (assembly GCA_035273225.1). GTDB lineage: Bacteria > Acidobacteriota > Terriglobia > Terriglobales > Acidobacteriaceae > Palsa-343. The sequence continues at coordinate 934 of DATEPN010000476.1, forward strand.
TCTCTGCTTCCGGAGCGAATCAGCTTCAGCAGATGCGAAGCCGCCGTTTGCCCCATCTGGCGGAGCGGCTGCCGGACGGTGGTGAGGCTCGGATGCACGGTTGCCGCTGCCGCGATATCGTCAAAGCCGATGACCGAAACATCGCGCGGCACATGCACACCCGCGTCGTGCATGGCGGCAATGGCTCCGATGGCTGACGCATCGTTGAAGGCAAACAGCGCGGTGAAGCGTACGCCGCGCGCGAGCAGCTTTTGGGTGGCGGCGAATCCGGGCTCGCTGCCCGGGGCGGTGCCTTCGAGCTGCACCACCAGTTCGGGATCCAGGCGCAGGCGCAGCGTCGAGCAGGCGCGGCGGATCGCGTCCCAGCGAACGCGGGTGTCGGAGCTGAAGGTCTGGCCCTTGATGAAGGCGATGCGGCGGTGGCCCAGGTCGTAGAGGTGCCGCAGGGCCAGCGTCACCGCGGTGAGGTGGTCGATCTCGATGCGGGCCACGTGGTTCCTGCTGCTGTGGCCGGAGACCGCGACGACGGGAACGCGCAGATCCTCGAGCACGGGCGTGTCGACCGCAATGATGCCTTCGACGGAGCGGGAGAGCAGCAGGCGCGGGTAGGCCTCCAGCAGGTCGGGGCGGTGGCGGTGGCTGACGACGAAGTAGAAGAACTCCTCCTGGAGGAGCGCGTCTTCGATGCCGCCGAGGACGGTGGCCGCGTATCCCTCACTGATCTCCGGGACCATGACGCCGATGGTGAAGCTGCGCCGCTGGCGTAGTCCGCGGGCAAAGGCATTCGGCTCGTAATTGAAGTGTGCAGCGGCCTCGCGGACGCGCTTCTGCGTATCGGGCGCGATGCGGAAGGCGCCGCCGGCGTGGTTCAGCACCCGCGAGACGGTGGTGGGCGAGAGGCCCAGATGCGCGGAGAGTTCTTTCAGCCCGACTCCGCGGCGGTGCGGAACGGAACCTTCGCCCTGCTTTGCCCGTTTGCTGATGGGTGTTGCCCCTTCCGGTAGGCTGCACTGACTTGCCTTGGTGAGGGCCATGCTAATTGGGAATCAAACGAATCGGGCACAAATTGTTGGTCTGCGGAATTACTTCGGGGTTCGTCGGAGTGTGACCCGGATCAGCACAACCGTTTGTGCCAGAGCAGTAAAACGTTTTGGCTTTGCCGCACAGAGGCGGTAGGATGGGCCTTGCGCACGGGCATCCTGCGATGCCCCGCGCAACATCCACCGCACCGAAGCACCAGTTTGAGCAGGGGAGAACCGCATGGTCCGTACCTCGTCGTTTGTCCTGGCAGCGATCCTCGCGCTGACCGTTCCTGGCCACGCCCAGCAAAGTGCCGCTGCCGATGCGAGCGGCGCCATTGCCGTCGATGCGCACGCGCAGGGGACGCCGTTCCCGCATTTCTGGGATCAGATGTTCGGATCGGGACGCGCCAATCTGGTGATGCGCGCCAACTACCAGAGAGATCTGCGGCTGGT
>DATEPN010000477.1:0-2609 GCA_035273225.1 Acidobacteriaceae bacterium
GATGCAGGGTGGCACGAGCGGCGTGGGGACGACGGCAATCCAGATGGCGCGGGCGTTCGGCGCGCATGTGGCGTCGACGGCAGGGAGCGCGGAGAAGGTGCGGTTTCTGCGCGAGCTGGGGTGCGAGCGGGCCTGGAATTATCGCGAGGAAGACTGGGCGGCGGGAGCAAAGGAGTGGGCGGCGGAGCGCAGCGGGGTGGATGTGATTCTGGACATGGTGGGCGGGGATTATTTCGCCAAACACGTCGACATTCTCGCGAAGGATGGACGGCTGGTGCACATTGCGTTCTCGCACGGGCCGGAGGTGACGCTGGATCTGCGCAAGCTGACGAGCAAGCGGCTGGTGGTGACGGGATCGACGCTGCGGTCGCGTCCGGTGGCGGAGAAGACGGCGCTGCGGGATCAGGTGGAGGAGCGGGTGTGGCCGCTGCTGCGGGAGGGGAAGGTGCGGCCGGTGGTGGATCGTGTTTTCCCCATGGAGGAAGTGGCGGAGGCGCAGCGCAGGATGGAACGGAGCGAGCACATCGGGAAGATTGTGTTGCGGGTGGGCGGCGCGGGGTAGGATGGATGCGTTTCGACCCGGTGGTGGTCGCGCGGGGGATCCATGAAACAGCGGATGGATGACAGGCTTGGCCTCGGCATGGGGTTGGGGATTGCCCTGGGCGTGGGCGTGGGAACGGCGCTGGGAGCAGCGATGCACAACATCGCGACGGGCGTCGCACTTGGAGCGGGGATTGGGGTGGCGCTCGGGGCGGCGCTGGCAGCATTCCGCGCGCCGAGTCGCCGCCGTTAGCTGGCCGATGCCGGGCCTCCCGCCTGGGAATTGCACGGAAACGGCTTTCGCTGCCGGCTGCTTGCTGCCGGCTCCTGACCTGGTCCGCTATACTTTGCGGTTGGTCTGAATCCCAATTATGAAAATCCTGGTCTGCATCAAGCAGGTTCCGCAGAAGGACGCGCCGCTGCGGCTGAACGAGAGCGGCACGTGGATCCGCGACGACGTGTCGTGGGAGACGAACGAGCCGGACGCGTATGCGCTCGAAGAGGCGTTGCGGCAAAAAGAGAAGCACGGCGGCGAGGTGGTGGCGATCACGGCCGGTCCGGCGCGGTCGCAGCAGGTGCTGCGCGAGGCGCTGGCGAAGGGGGCGGATCGGGCGATCCATCTGGAGGACGACCGGTTTGTGCAGCTCGATGCGGGGAATACGGCGCGGGCGATTGCGGCGGCGATTGCGGGGGAGAACTTCGACCTGATCGTGACGGGCTTGCAGTCGGACGACTTTGGCGCGGCGCAGACGGGCGTGCTGCTGGCGGAGATTCTCGGCGTTCCGCATGCGACGATCATTATCGGGATCGAGAAGGCGGACGGCGGGCTGAAGCTGAAGCGGGAACTGGAGGCGGGACATTATCAGCACATCGAGATGCCGATGCCGGCGGTGCTGACGATTCAGAGCGGGATCAATAAGCTGCGGTATGCGACGCTGATCGGCATCAAGCAGGCGAAGATGAAGCCGCTGAAGAAGGTGACATGGGCGGAGGTGGAAGGCAAGCTGAGTCCGCACATGCAGAAGATTGAGCGGCTCTATGTGCCTGGCCGGCAGAAGGAAACGCGGAAGCTGGAGGGTCCGGCGGGCGAAGTGGCGAAGAAGCTGGTGGAGTATCTGCGCAACGATGCACGGGCGCTCTAGAGTGTGGTTGAATGGATGGCAAGAAGAATTGAAGGAGAACGAGGTAGATGCCGAACTTGAGTATTCCTGAGTGGGAACGGAACCTGACCCCGGCGCAGGTGGCGAGGGTCGACAAACGCCGCCAGTGGGGATTGGCTTGCCAGGTGATCTCAGGACAGTTCGCGTTTTTCGCGGTGCTGCTGCTGCTGTGGTCGGGCCAGGATCTGCAATATTCGCCGGGCTGGGTGCATCCGATGTTTTACTACGATGTGCTGACCGGTCTGCTGGCGGTGATCTTCGGTCTGTACGGGACGTATCTGAAGCGCGGGCGCTACGAGTATCAGTAAAGGCAGGGCGTAGGGGATAGGGTGTAGGGTGTAGCGCGCGCCTGGTTCCGACCTGCCGGTTTCATCGAGCAAAGCTTATGGCTGACACGATTCTTGTCGTTGCGGAGCAGCGCGAAGCCACCCCAGCGAGCAAGCTCGCCGGGGGCCCCGGGGAAGGCAAGCTGAACCGCGTTTCGCTGGAGACGCTGGCGGGGGCTCAGGCGATTGCGAAGCAGACCGGGTGGACGGTCGAGGTCGTGCTGCCGGGTGCGGGCGTCGAGGGGCAGGCGCAGGAACTTGCCGGCAAGACGAGCGGCAAGGTGGTGGCGCTCGAGGCGGATGCGCTGAAGGCCTATACCTCCGACGCGTATGTCAGCGCGCTGAAGCCATTCATCCAGCAGAAGCAGCCGAAGCTGGTGCTCTTTCCGCATACGTATCAGGTGCGCGACTTTGCACCGCGGCTGGCGCTGGCGCTTGATCGGACGCTCATTTCGGACGCGACCGGCTACAAATACGAAAACGGACAGCTGCTGTTCACGCGGCAGATGTTTCAGGGGAAGTTTGCGGCGGATGTGTCGTTCGGCGGTGATGCGCCGTGGATGGCGACGCTGCAGATTGGGGC
>DATEPN010000478.1:0-3443 GCA_035273225.1 Acidobacteriaceae bacterium
CTGCTCGCGAACACCGAGGCGGAGAACATCGAGTTTGCCGATGACGATTCGACGCTGTTCTTCCGCATCGGCCATCGCGTGCTGACCAGCCGCAAGCTCACGGGCCAGTTCCCGAACTACGAAGCGGTGATGCCGCGCGACAACAACAAGTTCGTCATCGTGCGCAGCCAGGACCTCTCCGCGTCGATCCAGCGCGTGGCGCAGTTCGCCGACGAGCGTTCGGGCGCGATCAAGATGCGGCTCGAGCAGAACGAAGTGAAGATTTCGTCGTCCTCGACCGAGGCCGGCGAGTCGGAAGACACGATCGAGACGCCCTACAACTTCGATGCCATTGTCGTCGGCTTCAACTCGGCTTACCTGCTGGACTTTCTGAAGGCTGTTGGGAACGAAGGCGAGGTTCGGCTGGAGTTCAAGGACGCGCAGTCGGCCGGCCAAATGCGGCCGGAGGATGCGTCGGACGAGTTCCGCTACCGCTACATCATCATGCCGATGCGGATCTGAACGCCGCGAGCGGACAACAAGAAGAAGCAAGAAAAGAGGGCCGGTTGGCCCTCTTTCTATTTGGGTACGGCGGGCGCTGCTATCGGCCGCCGGAGTGCTTCGATCCTGCTGAGGCAATCATCGGGCCGGGTTTCACGATGACGGTTCCTCGCATGCCGCTGTTGGCGTGCAGGACGCAGACGTAGTGGTAGACGCCGGGCTTGTCGAACACATGAGCGAAGACGCCGCCGGGCTCCATCAGGTGCGAAGAAAACGGAGCGGCGCCGGAGGGAACGCTGGCGTCGATGGTGCTCTGGCCTTTGGCGGGATTGTCCACCACGTTGTGGTACATGTCCGAGGTGTTCTTCCAGACAACCTGCTCGCCGGCGGTGATGGTGACGGTTGCGGGGGTGAACCACATGTGGCCCATCCCCACGACGGCTCCAACGGGTGCGGTGGGTGGGGCCAGCTGCTTCTCAAGGTCCGACACAGAGACAGTCGTCGCGCAAGTGGGCGCCAGCGCATCCAGATCGTCGACGACGAAGCTCGGGATGCGCGGATCTTCAACCGTGAGTACGCTGCCGAAGTGCCCTGTGACGTGCACGAGGCGGTTGGCGTTTTCGGAGAACAGGAACGGCTGCGCTTCGAGCCGGAAAACCTTCTGCGAATGGAAGACCTTCAGCATCACCTTGCCATCGCTCAGTTCGGTCATGCATCCGATGAGGCTGGTCTTCGAGTCGATCGCGGCCTTCAGGTCGAAGGCGGGAGGTTTGGCGAGGTCGGCAGCGCCTGCGGCGGCCGAGGTTGGCGCGGACATGGACATGCCGGGCATCGACTCGCCCGCATTGCCCGCGGGCGGGACATAGGTTGCCGTCGAGGGGCTTGTTTCCGTGGCCGCTTTCAGGTCGGACGCCGTGATGCCGGCGATTTCCGCCTGGCCCTGCGCCGGCGCGGTGGGCCCGGCATGCATGAGGGCGGTGTTGTCCTGGCCTTCGACCTTGAGCACGGCCATGAGGCCTTTCTCCATGCGGGAGATGGCGTGGTCCATGAGGCCAAATTTGCCCGCCGTGGTGGTTTTCAGTTCGAGAATGGCGGCGCCTCCGGGAGGAACGCTGGCCGTCTGCACTCCGGTGAGCGGAGTGGAGGTGAGCGAGCCGAGCGGATAGACCTTGGTGAAGATCTCTCCCATCATGTGCTCGGAGGCGGTGGCATTCGGTCCGGCGTTGCCGAGGAAGATGCGCACGGTTTCGCCGACATTGGCATGCAGGGGAAATTCGCCGCTGGTGGCGTCCACCGAACCGTTAAAGACGTAGTACTGCGCGTTCTCCTGCATCAGGTTGGTACCGCTGAACTGCTGCAGGCCCGACTTGCCCTTCGGCGCAGTGGTGTAGATTTCGCCCTGCATCACGTAGTACTCGTGGTCGACATGCGGCAGGCCGCCAGGAGGCTCGACGAGAATCAGGCCGTACATGCCGTTGGCCATGTGCTCGGCGACCATCGGCGTGCCGCAGTGATAGACGAAGAGGCCGGGTGTGGTGGCCTGGAACGAGAAGGTCTTCGATTGTCCCGGGGGAACCTGCGAGAGGACCGCGCCGCCTCCGGGCCCGAGCGCCGCGTGCAGATCGATGGAGTGCACCATGGTGTCGCTCTTGTCGTTATTCAGCGTCACCTCCACGGTGTCGCCCTGGCGGACGCGGATGAACGGCCCGGGCACCTTGCCGTTGAATGTCCAGTAGCGGTAGGTGGTGCCGCTGGCAGCGTCCAGCACGCCGGTGACTTCCCTGGCCGTGAGCGTGACGCGAACCACAGCCGGCGGGCGGTCGCCGATGGGCGGCGGCAGATCAGACGGATCGCGCGCGATGTCGGCTGCTTTGGGCTGCTGGGAATCGTTGGATGGACGGGTCGCGGCCCGTGCAACTGGAGATATTCCTGATACTGCAAAGATTGCGGTAAGCGCGAGGGTTAAAAGCCCGCGATGTTTGATGGTTTCCATGATTGCGCCTCTTCTCTGTTCTCAGGAAACCGCAGGCAGAGGCGCGATGCAGGGACTTAAGTCACAACCGGGCTTGTTGGACGGCGCGGTGCATCCCACTCAATATTGCTAGTGGACGCGACCGGAAGTCGCGGCAGTGACTTTAGTCACGGTACGCGGGCTGGAGAGCCGGTACGGTGGCTTTGTATCCCCTTTTGTCCCCGGAGTTCTCAAAATGCAGAAGCTGAACCTGCAAGACTTCATCGCCTTCGATGAGCAAAGATTTCTGCCCAAGGTGCTGGTGAACCAGCCTGGCTTTCGCCTTGTTCTGCTGAACCTGCGCGCCGGGCAGAGCGTGCCGGAGCACTCGACGAGTGACCGCGTCGCCGTGTATGCCGTGTCGGGGCACATTACGTTTTACGAAAATCAGACCCCGGCCGAACTGCGTGCCGGCGAGATGCTGTGGATCGACAGCGACGTCGCGCATCGGCTCGACGCGCATGAGGACTCGTCGGTGCTCGTTATTCGGTCAGCCCCGGCAGCCGCGGCCTCGACCGAAGAACTGGACCTGCGCCAGGTGCCCCGTCCGCAGCGTCACCCGCTGGTCTTTGCGAAGTTCGACGCGCTGCCGGTCGGCGAGTCGTTTTTCCTGGTGAACGACCACGACCCCATGCCGCTGCATCTGCAGATGGACCACATGCGCCCGGGACAGCTTGCGTGGGAGTACGTTGACCGGGGTCCGGACATTTTTCGTATTCGCATCCGCCGGATTGCGCCGCTGACGGGCACCGAGACGTCGCCGGCCGTGCCGTCCACGACCGTCGCGGCGATTCGGCCGGCAGGCTGATTCGGCTCAGAACCGCCCTGCGGAGCGTTGATGAGGGGAAAACGGCAAATGCTTCGCACAACCGCAGCCGGGCTAGACTAATTGCATGATCCGTTCGTACCAGGGGCACACCCCGGTCATCCCGGCCACGTGCTACGTCGACCT
>DATEPN010000479.1:0-3407 GCA_035273225.1 Acidobacteriaceae bacterium
CGGGGCCTGCCATCCGGGCGAACAGCACGAGGCTCGCAATCAGCACCGGAAACGGGAGCTTGAGGACGAGCACGCCGATTAACAACAGTGCAGCCGCGACAAGCGCGGCTCCGAAGGCCGCTGTCTGCTGCGCGATGTTCAGGTCGCGTGCGAAATCCGTGAACTGGCGAACGCCAACGCCGAGGCTCGAGCGATACTCGGCCATGAACGCTGCAATCGTGCCTTGTGCCAACGCAGCCTTGAGGCCCGCGTGGAGGCGAAAGCCAGACCGGGCGCTGCTCTCCATCGCTTCGCTGATTGCAAGGCCGCTGCGGACTCCGCGGCGGGTGAAACGCAGAGCCAGCATTGAACCGATGACGAGGAAGGCGAGTGCGACGAGCGTCAATGCCGGTGAGAGCCAGAATGTCACTGCGAGCTGCACGATCAACAACGTCGCGCCGACCGCGATCTGCTGCACGAAATCCACCGTCTGCGCCGCCCGCGGAACATCGTTCAAAAGCAGGGACTGCATGCCCGACTGTCCGATCCTGCTAGCAAAGGGCCAGCCGCGCCTCGCCAGCGTTGCGGCCGCGCGCAGCCTGAGGTCAGCTTCATATTCCGCCTGGAGCCGCTGCAGCAGCACGTTGCGCGCGAGCAGGAGCAGCGAGCGCAGCGCCATCGCCACGAGGAACAAGGCGAGCGCAACGAGAAACCGCTGCTCCCTCGACCACGAAGCAGCCCACGGCGCGAAGCGGAACACGATGGAATCGCCGCCCTGGATCGCGACGGTCGCGAGCGGCACGATCATCAGCAGACCGAAGCCTTCGGCAAGCGCGCCGCCGAGCATCAGTGCAAGCGCCTGCCACAGGCGCGCGCCGGCAAAGTGTCGATAATCGGAAAGAAGCGCGGCGATGCCGCTCGGCTGCGCCCTGCTCAAGTCGCGGGCTGCGGCCGTCGTGACGATTAGCCCTGGCGCGCCTTGAAGCGGCGGTTCGTCTTGTTGATGACGTACGTCCGGCCGCGGCGGCGGATCACGCGGCAGTCCCGGTGGCGCGACTTCAGCGACTTCAGAGAATTGCGAATCTTCATGGCCGGGCGCCTGCTCGTGTCTCGTGTTCTGGGTTGTCGGATGGGTTCGTTTGGAACCGGCGGCTCACCTAGAGAGCGCGCCGCTGCAAGTCAAGGAGTGGCACTTCGCTCAACCTCCGTTTTGCACCCGACATTATGGACCTGCGTTGGTGCCGCCATGGATATCCTTTACGCGGCTGCGGGGGCGATCCTCGCTGCAATGACCCTTCTCGATGTGTTCGAGACTGTGGTCGTCCCCGGCGGCAGCCGCGCATCGTTGAAGGTCGCCCGCCGTCTCGTCATCCTGCTGCTGCCGGTGTGGAAGGCTGCCCGCGGCAAGCGCCACGGGCTTTCCGGAGCCTTCGCCCCGCTGATCCTCGTGCTCTGCTTCATCATCTGGATCACCCTGCTCGCGCTCGGCTTTGGCCTCATGGCCTACGCGGGTCGCGATCATTTTCAGCCCGTGCTGAAGAGCGTGCCCGACGCGATCTACATGGCCGGCAGCTCTATCGTGACGATCGGCGTCAGCGAGGAGAATGCCCTGGGATTCGGCCGCTGGCTCGTGCTTGCAGCAGGCTTCTGCGGACTCGCGGTCATGACCATGGCAGTCACGTATCTTCTGGAAGTTCAGGGCAGCGTGTCGAAGCGCGACATCGGCATCATCAAACTGAACACGACGGCGGGGGAGCCTCCCTCTGCCGTCATTCTGCTCCTGCGCTTTGCCGCGATCGGCAATCAGAGTGAGCTGCTGGAGGTTCTGCGTGAGTCCCGCAATTGGTGCGCAACGGTGCGCCAGAGCCACTCGAATCATCCCTCTCTTATCTACTTTCAATCCGTGGGAACGGGTGCAGGCTGGCCCGCAGCGCTCGGCGCGATGCTCGACTTAGGGTTGCTGTGCGAATTTTGCATCGACGATCCGTCGCTACGTGGCGCGGCGGTGCTCCTTCGCGAGGAAGGCAGTCGAATGGCCACGGAGCTCGCCAACGTCATCCGCCTCGCGCCGGAGTCGGTGAACGGCAACGAGCCGGAGCTGAAGCAAGCCGTCGAGCAGCTCCGCGCTGCCGGTTATTCGCTGAGGGATGATGTCAATTTGGCCGTCATGGCGCAGCATCGCGCGCTGTTCCTAAGCTGCGTCAAGTCGCTCGCAGATCATCTCGGGAAGCCAATCTCGCCCATGGTGCGCCAGAGCTAGGCTGCTGCGCTCTCCCGTGCGGCGAGCTTCTTCTCCCACGCCAGCGCATCGCCCACGATGACATCGATGTCGTTATACGCAGGCCGCCAGTCGAGCGTCTCAAGGATTCGCCGGTTAGCTGACACGAGCAGCGGCGGATCGCCCGCGCGCCGCCCTTCCATCACGCGCTTGATTGGCGTTCCATGCGCGCGATCGACGGCGTCGAGCACCTCGAGCACCGACAAGCCGCGGCCGTAGCCGCAGTTCATCACCAGATTTTCCTTCGGATGCGCGACCAGCCATTCGAGCGCCACGACATGCGCGGCGGCAAGGTCGCTGACGTGGATATAGTCGCGGATGCAGGTGCCGTCGGGCGTCGGATAGTCCGTCCCGTAGACCGCGACATGGTCGCGCCTGCCCACCGCCGTCTCGACCGCAACCTTGATCAGGTGCGTCGAACCCTTGCCCTGCTGTCCGCTGCGCCCCTCCGGGTCTGCGCCTGCGACATTGAAATAGCGAAGCGCACCATAGTTGAACGGATGCGCGGCCGAGGCATCGGCGAGCATCCGCTCGGTCATCAACTTGGACGCGCCGTAAGGATTGATCGGTTCCTTCGGGTCGTCTTCGGCGACCGGCACCTTCTCCGGCGCGCCGTAAACGGCTGCGGTCGAGGAGAAGAGGATGTGCTTGAGGCCAGCTTCGACGGCGGCGCTCAGAAGCGCATGCGTCGCGACGGTGTTGTTGCCATAATATTTGAGCGGATTCTCGACCGATTCCGGCACAACGATAGACCCGGCGAAGTGCATGATCGCCTGAATGCCCCGCTCGGAGAAGATGCGCTCCACCAGCGCGCTGTCGGCGATGTTCCCTTCGTAGAACGGCACCTCTTCGGGCACCGCGCGGCGAACTCCGTTCGACAGGTCGTCGATGACCGAAACGCTCCAGCCCGCATCTTTGAGCGCGAGCGTCGCATGGCTGCCGATATAACCGGCACCGCCGGTGACGAGGACTGGGACTTTGCTCATGCGTGCCAGCTAGCCGAGGATCAGTGGCGATGCCAGCATCCGCCCGAAGGTTGCGGGCAAGGCAATTTCGTCTATCACGCCGCCCCGAATTCCACTTCAGCCGAGAAGCACCAGCATGGCCCTCACGATTTCGAGCTCGTTCGACGCGGGCAACATCCGCGTGA
>DATEPN010000480.1:0-47416 GCA_035273225.1 Acidobacteriaceae bacterium
AGCGGAAGTAGTACATCTCCTCGAAGTCTTTGGCCGATGAGTCGAACCACGGAATGTTCGCCTTCATCCACGGCCACGGATCCGCGCCCGGCTTGCCGGTCGCTTCAATCTCCTGGCGGGAGAACTCTATGACGTAGTGGTAGTAATTCTCCGGGCGGAGGAGCGATGCACTGTCGGAGGCCGCCTGCAACGGCAGGGCAACGCACGACATAACCAGCGCCGCGATCCATGGCAAACGTGTGAGACGGCGCAGCTTCATGACGAGGTTCGACAGGTCCACTCTAAATTGCAGATGGAATAGCCTGCAAGAACCTAAAAAATATGCATGGATTATGAAATAGCGGCGCCCCAGTGCTCCTCAGAAGCTTGTGTCGACCTCCTTCGTGACGTCCGTGCGTCTCCGCAGCCAACTCTGAGGAAAGGAAACGATCTTGATGGTCTGCCGCCGAAACGTGTACGAGAGATAGATCCGGCCATTGCGGCCGTGCGCCAGTGCGGGGTACGAATATTCCTCACGTCCGGGTGCTTTGCTCGCATCTGTCACGCCCAGCCGGCCGGTTTCAATGTCGCGGATGCCATGCCAGGTGAGCCCGTCGTCTGTGGAGAGGGCGAGCGAGAGCGGCTTGCGCGGACCGGTTTGCCGCTTCCCGTTCACGACGTGCGCGGACGTGTTGTTAAACGCCAGCAGAATCGTGCCGTCTTCCAGCCGCAGCGTTTGGATGGCCGCGTTGTTGTTGGGCAACACGGTGGCCACGGGCGCGGACCAGTGACAGCCGTCCTGAGAGGTGCTGCGATAGATATGGTCGGCGCGGCGGCTGCGCAGCAGAGCGACATAGCCGTGGCCGGGGTCAAATGTGACGCTGGGTTGGACGTATTCGCTGGCCTCAGGAATATCGCAGCGCTTCCAGGTCTTGCCGTGATCAGCGGAGATCGCGATACTCGGGTGATCGTTCACCGTGACGCTGCTGCCGGCAGTGCTGTAGTACATGGGCAGCATCCAGTCGCCATTCGGCATGGTCAGTATGGGATTCCGGATGAACGATCCGGGAGTATCCATGAGCACCGTGGGCTTGCTCCAGCTTTCTCCGTTATCGGTGGAGCGCAGCACGAGCACCCGGGACTGAGCTTCACCTTTGCCCGCTGGCTGAGTGGTGTGCAGCAGCCAAATCGTGCCGTCGGGCGCCTGAAAGCCGACGGGGTTCTGATACGACTCCCCGGGATGGCGGTCGAGCAGCACGGGAGTCGTCCATTGCGAAGAGCCGGCACGCAGGCGCGACATCACAATGCCGACGCCGGAATCGCCCTCCCATGTGCCGCTGAACCAGAAGCAGAGCAAGTCGCCGTTGCGCAGAGCTAGCAGGCTGGACGCATGGCTGGAGGGAAAAATCGGCGCAAGCCATGCTTCGTGCACGCCGGAAGTTCCCACAGCGCGCATGAGTCCATCGAGCGGGTGGCCGATGTCAGCGGCATAGGTGCGCTGCCAGTCAGCGGGACCGGAAGGCGTATTGGACTGAGCGCTGACCACCATGGGAAACAGAAGACAAAGAGAGGCGAAGAGAACGCGTTGCACGACGAACACCAGAACTCCCGCATGGAATGGATTTTGCGGCGGAGCGCTGTGGCCCCGCCATTCTGGCCCGGAAAGGATTGGTTTAGCCGATGGTCTCCAGCAGGGCGGCCATTTTAGGCGTGGCCTCTAACAACTCGTTGATGACGTCTCGCTCGCGGGCTTTGTCCATCCGCACATCGGGAACAGAAATGCTGACGGCGGCTTCCACGCGGCCGTTCGCAGTGATGATCGGCGCACCGACACAGACGCCACCGTCGGTCGCCTCGCCGCGATCAAAGGCATATCCCTGCCGGCGGACCTGCTCGAACTCCTCAAAGATCGCGCGATGGTCGGTGATGGTCCGTTCGGTGCGACGGAAAATACCGTAAGCGTCGAGAATGCGGTCGATCAGCGCACGGTCCTGAAATGCAGTGATGGCTTTGCCCATCGAACTGGCGTAGGGCGGAAGCACGCGTCCCACACGATTGATGACGCGGATGTCGTGGAAGCTCTCAATACTCTCGAGCACCATAATATGGTGGCCGAAAAGGAATGCCAGGCTGGTTGTTTCATTCGAGGATCGGGCAATCTGTTGCAGCAGCGGCAGCACCTTTTCGCGTAAAAGGGTGGCACGCTCGTACTGCTTGCCGCGCAGCACCCGATCGGAAAGACGATAAGCGCCGTCGGATTCCTGGTGGAGATACCCTCGGGATTCCAGCGTAACCAGGAGGCGGAACAAGGACGATTCCGGGAGGCCCGTCTTTGCCGAAAGCTCCTTCAACGAGAAGGCGGTCACGCCGTCGGGAAAAGATTCCAGCACGTCCAGTGCGCGGGTAACGGCGCGGGACTGATAACGATCCGCCAGTTTTCTGATCGGCCCCGGTTCAGCATGCTTCGGGCGCCGCCGGGCTGCTTTCTTACTTTTTCCGTCGTGCACGGGCATGTCGGCTTTCCTCATCGCGGTTATTGAAAGTTGCTTTCAAGCTGTGATGCTGATTTCCGATACTATTCGGGCCGCAGTGTAATTTTCAAGGTGACCTTCGAGCATCGCGGTAAATCGCCCCTGCATTTATCGCGCTCCAGCAAGTTCGGACCGCGTTCGCAGGGCCGACGTCTCCCGCATCACCTCTGCGGCGCCATTGCGCAGGCACACAATGTCGTTCGCGCAGAAAATCAGATCGACACCCATTTCGATCCACGGCGCCGCATCGCGATGATTGACGGCTGTCGCCACGCGGCGGCCGTATTTCTTCGCAGTCTCCGTAATGTGGCGTGCGGCGTCGAGTAGCCGAGGATGGCTCGTCTGTCCGGGCAAACCCAGGCTGGCCGACAGATCAGCCGGACCGATGAAGATATCCACTCCATCCATCGCGCACAATTCGTCGACGCGCTCCAAAGCTTCCGCCGTTTCCACCTGAACCAGGAGCGCCAGCTGCTCGTTCAGCTCCTGCTGGGCCCGGCTCACGTCATCGACCAATCCGTAGTTCAGCGAACGGGAGACGCTGAAGAAGCCGCGCTGTCCGAGCGGAGGAAAGCGCGCGTATCCGAGCAGCTCCTGCACCTGAGCCGGAGAATCCACCATGGGCAGATCGATCATGTCCGGGCCGCATTCCGCCGCCTTGAGCACGCTTTCGCGGCGGGCATCGGGAACGCGAATCATGGTCAGCAGACCGCGGCCATGAGCCATCCGGCACAGATCTGCCGCCTCGGCAAAAGTAATGAAGGCGTGCTCCATCTCGATCCAGAGCACGTCGTATCCGAGTTCGGCCACAATCTCAAGGAAGAGTGGGTTGTAGAAATAGATGGACGCTCCCAGCAGCGGCTTTCTGCCGCGCGCAAGAGCGCTGTGGAATCGGTTCATGGCTTCTCCAGTCAACGGGACTTCCCAAACGTGACAGTTTCAACGACCTGAGGAACTGCATCTGTCAGGCGATCGGAACAGCGAGGGGTTGCGCCTTTGCGCTCGTAGCGCATCCATCTCCAGACAGTCATGGCCGGTGCCGCGGTCGTCTGCTCCGGCTGCTTTACGACAAGACTCATCGCTAATCCCACGACAACCACCAGAACCTGCCCGACTACGCCAATCATGTAGGCGTGCCAGGAAAATCCGAGCCGGCCCAGGTGGAACCAGGGGTGATTGCCCCCGGTAAGCGTCGCCCATACCGTGAATGCAAGGTTGGCAATGATGGCGGTCTGCACGGCGCGGGCTGTCGTGCGTTTGCTGAGAAACGCCAGCAGGAATATCCCGGCCAGTCCACCGGCCACGATTGATGTAACAGCGTAGTAGAGCGCCAGCACCGCGCCCCGGCTATGGACGAGCAGCAACCCACCCGAGAGAGCAGCCACTCCCCCCAGCAGCACGCAGGAGCGGCCGACAGAGAGGCTGCGGCGGTCGGTGGCCATGGGTCGCCAGCGATGATAAAAATCCCTGACCATAACTGTGGACAGACAGTTCAGGTCCGAAGCCAGCATCGCCATCCCCGCTCCAAACAGAGCGGCAAGAAAGATTCCGCCCAGGCCAGGCGGCAGATGACTTGACAGAAACCACGGGAAAACCTGGTCGCCGCGCGTGATGAACTGCGGCAGCGCCTCATGCGTGAAATGGAAGTAGCCCCACAACAGCGTTCCCGCCATCATGAACAGCCCCCATACGGGAAGGCAGAGGACGGCCCCCAGCAGGATGCCGCGGAGCGCCTGCCGGTCGCTGCGCGCGACGAGGTAACGCTGCACGACCGTCTGATCCGCGGTGTACTTCTGGAGGTAAAAGAACGCGCCGTAGAGCAGCAGGACCAGGATGGTGGGGTGGTGGAGATCGACAGCCGAAGAGCCGAAGCTGAATTTGCGCGCCTGCCAGGCAGCCTCGAAGATGCGTGCCGGTGAGGCGGGCGTCAGGTAGATGAGGAAACCAATCGCCAGCAGCGCTCCCGCCCACAGCAGCGCTCCCTGAATCACGTCGGCCCAGATGATGGCCTCGAATCCGCCAATCAGCGCGTAGATGAGGCTAATGCCGGCCGTAGCCGCCAGGACCGCTTCGGTATTCCATCCGGTGATGCTGTTCACGGTGAGCGCCAGCAGGTACAGCACAAAGGCCATCTTGCACAGGTGCCCGGCGGCGAACATCGCCGAGCAGTAGAGGCGCACACCTGATCCAAAGCGCTGCCCGAAGTATTCGAATGCGGACATCCGCACAACCTGACGAAAGAAGGGCACCACCGCGAGACCAATCGTCGCCGGCACAGCCAGCATCATGATGCCAGGAACGATCAGTGACCAGTTGCCTGCGTAGGCCGCCCCGGGGTAGGCGATGAAGGTGACGCTTGTGATGATGGTGGCGAGGAGCGAAATGCCCATCGCCCAGCCCGGGATCGATCGTCCCGCGACAAAATAACGATCGGTGGTGGTCTGGCGGCGGGAAAATCGAAGGCCCATCCCGATGAGGACAGCCATATACGCGGCGATGATGGCTGGATTGAGAAGGCGGAGCCAGGGCCCGGTCATCCGGCGCGCTCCTCAACAGCAGGCAATCGGCTGGAAGCCATTTGCGCGGCGAGCCGCATGGCCGCTTCCATGTTGCGGGCTCCTGCGACGTTGCGGCCGGCAATGTCGAACGCTGTGCCGTGATCGACCGAGGTGCGGATGATGGGAATGCCGACCGACACATTGACTGTGTCCTCGAAGGCCAGCAGCTTCATCGGGATGTGGCCCTGGTCGTGGTACATGGCCACGACGAGGTCGTAGTGTCCGTTCGCGGCGTGCAGAAAAACCGTGTCGGGCGCTGCGGGACCGGAGCAGAGAATCCCTTCGCCGCGCGCCGCCTGCACAGCGGGCAGGATGAACTGCTCGTCTTCCGTGCCGAAGAGCCCATGTTCTCCGGCATGCGGGTTGAGACCGCAGACCACGATGCGCGGACTTGGATGCCCCAGCATTCTGGCCGCCTGATTCCCAAGGCGAATGGTTTCGAGAACGCGATCCTGCTGCAGTTCGCACGCGCGGCGAAGCGCAATGTGGGTCGAGACATGGATGACGGAGAATCGCGGTCCTGCCAGCAACATGCGCGGCTCCGTGGCTCCACAGAGTTCCGCAATGTACTCCGTATGCCCGGAGAAACTCCGGCCGGAAAGCGTGACGGCCTCCTTGTTCAGAGGAGCGGTGACCATGGCGGCCGTCTCGCCTCGCAAACACATCTCCGTCGCCGCGCGCACATACTCAACGGCAGCAGCGCCGCAGGCGGCATCCAGCTGTCCGAAGGGCACGGGCGATCCGGACGGCCAGCAGTGCAGGTCGACAAGGGTAGCCGGCAATTTTCCCAGGTCTTGTCCGCCGCAGATTTCTGCGGTCTGCTCGAGCACCGACCGGTCGCCCACAATCACCCATTCCGCGAGGCTTGCCATGCCGGGAGCAGCAAGCGCTTTCAGGATGACCTCGGCCCCGATCCCGGCGGGATCGCCGAGCGTGATCGCAATCTTCATGGCCGCTCCGTCTCCGCACTGCCTGGAACTGGGGAGAGCAGCCGTGTCAGGCAGTCTTGCTGGCCGAAGCCGCCAGATTTTGTGGCGAAGACCACCTGATCGAGCAGACCTCCCTCAACCAAACCTTCCGCCACTCCGGGCAGCGCTTCTCCGCACACCAGGAGATCGTTGACTCCGGCAGCGCGGCAAATCAACTCCGCAGTGTCGCCCCCGGTCAGCAGAATCCGACGCAATCCGGCCGCGGTTGCAGCGCGAATTTGCTCCCGCATCCGTTCCGGATCAGCCGTTGCGGGGTCCAGGCACAGTGCTGCCACACTGCGCTGTGACAACGCGCTGCGCACCTCATCCGGCTCTGCGGCGCTTGCATCCAGCCGGGCTACGCCCGTATTGCTGCAGAGATGGGCCATCTGCATGGAGCTTACCGCGTGGTTCGATCCGATGCAGAGCAGAGAAGGATCCGGCGCCGCGCTCCAGTAAGAGGCCGCTGTGCTGGAGCGGGCGGCATGCGGTGCCAGTATCGCCGCGGCCGCATCCGCCAGTCCGGCCGAGCCAATCCAGAGGGGTGGTGGCGAGCAGACGTGGAGCGCCTCCGCAATGATTTGGAGATCGGCTTCTGTCATTGCATCGCAAAGGATGTACCGCGCTCCCCGGCTCGCCTCGGCTTCAATGGCCTCGCGGAGTTCGCGTGAGCTTTGGCCTGTTGACAGGCAGGCAATCGCCGCTCCCTGATCCTGAAAGAGGCTGGGGATATCGATGCTCCACGCGCCGGCGATATCCCGCACGTCGAGCACACCATTCTGAACGATACGGCCCTGGGACGGCAGTGACGGAGCCAGGACCCCATAACTGAACCCCAGAGCGGCCAGAATCGCCTCGCACTCACTCACGGCATTGCCGCGCAGCGTGGAGTCGATCTTGCGGAATGCAATCGCCTTCGGGTGCGGAGCAGCCTGCAACAACTCAACGATTCGGTTCCGGGCAGCGGAAGGCGTCATCGTTCGCGTGTTCGAACTGAGGATCGCGACGTCCGCCGATTCGGCGGCCATAGGACGAAACGCAACACGCGTAAGAAGTCCCCGCTTTGCGAAACCGATGCCGGCGTCGCAGGCGCCGGTCAGGTCATCTGCCAGGACCAGGGCGGCAGGCGCGACCCCGGGGAACTGCCTCAACAGCGAAATGGCGGGAGCCGTCACGAAATTCATCATGGGCCCGGTTGGAGCGGCCGAACCTGGGAGTTGACCTTCAACATACCAGAAGGCGCCGGCCCGCTGTACCAAAAGCAACCATTAATTTTCTTTACGCAGGATGTAATTCCATTTTATGCCCGTGCGATGGCCTGAACCGGGCTGAACACACGCGCAGTACCCAACGGTGCAAAGTGGCCCGCGGCGCGTGCAGGGGTGCTTCGAGTATATATTTTCTTGAATTTCCAGTATTTGTACGCTACTTTCACAAAGTCTTGACAATAACCTGTCCTGCGAAGTTCAATTCACTGGCACTTTCTTCGGAGGCTTATGCGTTTCAGAACATTGCTGCTGCTCGCCGGTGTTGTATTGCTGCTGATTGCAGGAGCTTCGGCGCAGGAGGATCGCGGGCGGATCAGTGGGCTCGTCACCGACCCATCGGGAGCCGTCGTTCCCCGTGCACAGGTCACGCTGACGAACGAAGAGACCCACGTCACCCAGAACACCGTCACCGATGGAGCCGGAGCCTACACATTCCCGCTCCTGAATCCGGGCCTGTATGCCGTCACCGTGGCTGCGCAGGGCTTTACCCAGTTCCGGGTCGATAACATCCGCGTCGGTGTCGCCGCCCATGTCGGCATCAACGCCAGCCTGCAGATCGGCAAGAGCACAGACACGGTGAAGATCACGGCCGGAAACGTAGCCCAGCTGAATACGCAGGACGCCACTCTGGGATTCACCGTAGAGTCGCGCTCGGCGACGGACCTGCCCATTCTTTACGGCAATCCCTTTGAGCTGCAGTTGCTGGCTCCGGCCGCGACCAGCACGTCGCTGTCGACGGGCAATCATACCTACGAAGGTGGGTCGGAGAGCTCCACAGTCAACGGCTCACAGAGCGGCCGCACCGAGTTCACGCTGGACGGTGCTCCTGACACGCGTAACGGCGGTGCGGTGACCACAGCGTATATCCCTTCACGCGATTTCATCGGGGAGTTCCGGCTCATCACCTCGCCCTACGACGCCTCCATCGCGCACACCTCCGGAGGCTCGCTCGACACGAGCATCAAATCCGGCACCAGCCAGTTCCACGGCAACGCTACCTTCTTTTACCAGGACCCCCACGTCGATGCGCCGCAGTTCTCGCAGGGACCGTCGAAGGCTCCCGCTCTGAAATATCACCGCGAGAGCGGAGATGTCGGCGGCCCAATACTCCGTCGCAAGCTCTTCTTCTTCGCGGGTTACGAGCACCAGTACAACCTGCAGGCGGCGAGTACGACCACGCAGACGGTGCCGACAGTCGCCGAAAAGCAGGGCGACTTCTCCTCCTTGCTGGCCATCGGCAAGACCCAGACGGCGACCTATACGTGTCCTTCTACGGGCAAGAAGATCAAGACCGCGCCCTTCAATCAGTATCAAATTTTCGATCCATTCACGACCGCTCCCGATCCGAATTGCCCAGGGCTATTCGTCCGCCAGCCGGTGCCGAACAACATCATCACGAACATGGATCCGGTGGCGAAGAAGATCCTGAGCTATTACCCTGATCCGACCGGATCGGCGACAGAGCAGCCGAATGGTCAGAACAATTTCGTCTCGAACGCGGCGAACGTGGATCGCTACTGGGACGTGCTGAGCCGTCTCGATTACACGATCAACGATCGCCAGAAGCTCTTCGGCCATTTTCTGATCAGCAAGCGCCTGCAGCCCGGCAAGAATTTGTTCTTCCCCGGCGCCAGCGGCAAGACGAATCTGCTGCAGAACAAAGCAGCGGTGCTGGATTACGTGAACACGCTGAACAATTCCACGCTGCTCAATCTGCGCTATTCGCTCACCCGGTTCTTTACCAGTTCCACCATCGACGCAAAGACTTCCGCGAGCCAGCTCGGCATCAATTCGAATGCCACCGCCGGAGCTCCATCCATCGCGCTCGGGTTTCCTTACGTAAGCATCAGCGGATATGCGGAACTTGGAAACGCCGACCCGAGTTTCGAGGCTGACACCATCCACGATGCGCAACTGAATCTCACCCACACGGTCGGACGGCACCAGCTTCGCGCGGGCGCTGAGTGGCGGCTATATCAGGCCAATCAGGCGGACTACACCGACGAGAAGCTCTTCATTCAGTCGAAGGGGAGCTACACACTCGGACCGTCCAGCGCGCTCTCGGGTTCTCCGCTGGGCCAGGCGCTCGCCGGCTTGGAATATGGCATCACTGAGGGCACCAGGGAGGCGCTCAACGCACAGACCGCGAACAATACCAGCTATTGGTCCGGCTACCTGCAGGCCGACTGGAAAGTGGACCGCAAGCTGGCCATCAACCTGGGATTGCGTTACGAATACTTCGGCGCGATTTCGGAGCGCCACGGCAAGAGCATCACGCAATTCGATACCTCGGTACAGAGTCCGATCGCCGCGGAGGCGATCGCTAATTACGCGACTCGGGCCAACGCCTCGGAGCTGGCGCTCGTGCCGGCGGCAGACTTCACGGTCAATGGCGGAGTGCGCTTCGCTGCGCCCGGTCAGGCGCTCTGGCACCCGCAATCCGGAAATTTCTCTCCGCGTCTTGGCTTCGCGTGGAACCCGGTGACTCGCCTGGTCGTGCGCGGTGGCTTCGGCATTTTCTACCAGCACATCGGCGAATATGTGCAGTACGGCAATCCGCTCGGATTCTCGCAGACCACAGCAACGGTGCCGACACTCGACAATGGCCAAACCTTCCAGGCGACGCTGGAAAATCCCTTCCCCGATGGGCTGGTGCAGCCTTCTGGAAATTCCTATGGGCTGCTGCAAAACATCGGACAATCCATTTCGCAGTTCTACCTGCACAATGCGAAGAGCCCAATGACAGAGCACTTCTCGTTGGGAATCCAGTATGCCCTGCCCGCCGACATGATGCTGAGCGCGGACTACGTCGGAACTCTCGGACGCCATCTCCGCATCACGCGTGATTTCGATCCGGTTCCGAACAGCATCCTGAGCACGTCGCCAGTTCGCGACGCTTCCATGGATGCTATCAATGCCAGGCTGAGCGCCGCATATCCGAATCCCTTCCAGGGGATTGATGTTCCTGGCTCGTCCTCGCTCACCGGAAAAACCATCTCGGGCAGCCAGCTGGTCAGGCCATTCCCGGAATTCACTGGCCTGACGGCGGGCGACGAAGCCGGCATCAGCAACTACAACGGCCTTCAGGTCTCCGCGCAGAAGCGCTTTTCTCATGGCTACAACATGAGCGTGTCGTACTCGTGGTCCCGAACGCTGGACGCACTGACTTTCCTCAATCCGGGAGATCCAAAGCCGTGGTACGGCACGTCGAACACGGACTATCCGCAGGTTCTGTCGATCGCGTCGATTTACGAATTGCCTTTCGGTCACGGGAAACCGTTCTTCGCTTCCACCCCGCACTGGGCCGACGAGATCATCCGCGGCTTCCAGGTCGAGGGCACCTACCGCATCCAGAGCGGACAGCCTCTGACCTTCAACAGCTCCGGCACGGTGCTGAAGCCGGGAGCGCGATTGTCGGATATTAACGGCCCCTCGATTCACAATTACCAGCAGTGGTTTAACACGAACGCATTCGAAAATGTGGCGGACGCGACGGCTGCCGGAGTCAACTATGCAAATTCTCTGGCTCTGGTTTCGCATGTCCGTACATTCCCGTTCCGCTTCAACAATGTGCGGCAGGACTACCAAAACCTGCTCAACGTCGGCGCGATGAAGAAATTCAGCGTCTATCAGGAGCGCGTGCACATGGACGTCCGCGCAGAAGCCATCAATGCGCTGAACCATCAGGTCTACAGCAACCCCAACACAGATCCCTCGAGCGCCAGCTTTGGAAAAATCGGCGGGCCTGGCAACAGTTCGCGGCAGCTTCAGTTTGCTGTCGAGTGCCAGTTCTGATCACTCCAGCCTTAGCCAGAGGGCGGCCTGCTTTTTCCGCAGGCCGCCTTTGTTCTCTCCGGGGCAAGCTTCAGGCTTGTTCTGAAATGCAGCTTCGCTCGGGATGGCTCCTCGAGCGATAGCGAACTTTCCCTGGTTGGGATTCGCTCCAGCAGCATTGCAGCAGGTTCTGAGGCTGTCGCGCATAATTATGCCGGACTGCCTAAACAGTTTGACATTCGCGGCTCGCGCTGCGTATATTTTCGCTGTTTGCCAAAAACACCTGGTATTTTCATTTTCCCCAGAAAACGCGAGAACACCCAGGTTCATTTCAGGAGTGCCCATGAAACATCTTCCCGTGAGAGCTCTGCTCTGCATACTGGTGCTCAGCGCCTCTGCAATGGCGCAGGAGTATCGTGCGACCCTGAGTGGCCGTGTCACCGATCCCTCTGGTGCTGTGGTGCCCAATGCCACGGTGACGATTACCAATACCGCCACCGGAGCGTCCACGGTCACGAAGTCCAGTGCCTCCGGCGACTACAACGCGCCGTACCTCGCTCCCGGACCATACCGGCTCAGCGTGCAGGCCAGCGGCTTTCAGAAATTTCAGCAGATCGGGCTTCAGCTTGATACCGGTGCGAAGGTCGCCGTCAACGTGAAGCTCGAAGTGGGCTCGACGCAGCAGACGGTTACCGTCACAGGGCAGGTGCCCCTGATCCAGACCGATACCGCCGATGCCGGCCAGGTGCTGACGACCCAGGAGGTAGAGGACCTGCCCAGCAACGGCCGTTCTGCGCTGGGCTTCGCGCGCGATGAGTACGGCGCTATTCCCAAGCTGAAGCACGCGACCTCTGAGGTGCGTCCCTTCGACAACTCGGGCGCCAGCGACTTCTCGATGGGCGGCGGCAATGCCCAGAGCAACGAAGTGGAACTGAACGGCTCTCCCAATATGGAGAACAGCGGGCGCGTCGCCGCATTCAGCCCCATGCTCGACGCAGTGGATCAGGTGCGCGTCGACGAGTTCTCCTCCGACGCCGCCCTGGGCGACACCTCCGGCGGTACAGTGGACATTACTACCAAGGGCGGCACCAACCAGTTCCATGGCTCGTTGCTGGAGTTCTATGAAACCTCGGCGATGGCTGCGCAGCCGTTCTTCAGCAGCACGTCGCAGTCGACCCATCAAAACCAGTTCGGCGCCGCGGTGGGCGGACCGGTGCTCATCCCCAGGCTCTACAACGGTCGCAACAAGCTGTTCTTCTTCTATGCCTACGAGGGCTTCAGCACGAAGTCGCCCGGCACGACCATCACGTCGGTGCCGACAGCGGCGGAACGCTCCGGAGACTTCTCGGCTCTGCTCGGCGTGGGGTCGAGCTATCAGTTCTACAACCCCTACAATGCGACGTCGTCCAACGGGAAGGTTGTACGCCAGCCGATCCCGGCTAACAATTTCGCGAATGCCGGACTGACGATCAATCCGGTGGCCCAGGCGTATCTGAAATACATTCCTCTGCCCAACTACAACGGGCCCACGACGAAGGCCGACGGCGAGAACAATTACATCGCCAACACCCCGACCGTCTACGACTACCGCTCGCACCAGGGGCGCCTGGACTACAACGTGAACCAGGCTGACCGGCTCACCTTCGAGGTCCACCGCAGCAACAACGCGCAGACCGCGACGGGCGTCTTCCCCAACAACATTGCCGAAGGCTCCTCCAGCATTACCAACATCTGGGGCGGGATGCTGGACAACGTTTACGTCTTCTCTCCGACCCTGTTCCTGGACACCCGGCTTGGTTTCTCTCGTACCGCGCAGCAGAGTGCGATTCCGAGCCAGGGATTCGACGCTTCGAATCTCGGCTTTCCGTCGTACATCCACGCAAACTCCACGTTCCCTGCCATGCCGCGGCTATCGTTCTCCGACGGAGCGCAGATTCCGAGTCTGAGCACTCAGCCGGGCAGCATTCAAAATTTCTCCAATTATCAGTTCTTCACCAGCCTCAGCAAACAGTGGAGCCGCCACACCCTGAAGGTAGGTACAGACTTCCGGCTGAACAAGCTGGCATCGCACAAGCCTGGCTACTCGGCCGGCACGTTCTCCTTCACCCGGTCCTCCGGCAACTGGATGACCAGTGGCACAGGCGGAGCCGCGGCGCCGTTTGGGGATTCGCTGGCGGAGTTCATGCTCGGTCTGCCCATGAGTGGCGAGTACGACGTGAACACCTCATTTCTCTACAACAACTGGTACTTCGCGGGATACCTGCAGGACCACTGGAAATTGAACCGTCAGCTATCCATGGATCTCGGCCTGCGCATCGAGCATGAAACGCCGATCACGGAAAGCAATAACCGTGCCGTCGTGGGCTTCGATCCGTCTGCGGTCAACAGCGCCACGACCGCGGCCGAAGCGGCCTTTGCGGCTGACGCGCCGAAGTACCCTGCGGCTCCCGGCACCTTCTCCCCGACGGGTGGCCTGATCTTCGCGAGCCCGAACCACCGCAGCAATTACTCGACCCAGGCTGTTTACTGGAGCCCCCGCATCGGACTCGCGTATGCCCCATCTGCGCTGCGTGACCGGACCGTCTTTCGCGGTGGTCTCGGCCTCTATTACAACCCCTTCAACGACTATTACAATCCGCAGGGGTACGGCTACAGCGTCGCGAACACGTACATCGCCAGCAACGACAACATGCTGACGCCGGCCACCACGCTTTCGGATCCCTTCCCGGCGTCCTTCAACGCCATCCAGCAGCCTTATGGCAGCAGCCAGGGACTCGACACCTACCTCGGGCAGGACATTACATTCACCGATCCCAATCCGAAGGCGGCCTACAGCATCCGCTGGAGCTTTGATATTGAGCAGCAGCTCGGCAAGAACAGCATGCTGCAGATCGGCTATATCGGAAATCATCAGGTGCACATGTCCTTCACCAATCCGGTGAATCATTTCCCGATCGACCTGCTGAGTCGTTCCCCTTACTACGACGCGGCCGTGACGAAAACCTACAGCTCGTCGGTGGCCAACCCCTTCTACGGCCTCATCCCGAACAGCAGCGTCGGGACGAGCAAAAAGGTCGCGCTGAGCAGCCTGTATGGCCGCTTCCCCGAGTACTCGTCGGTCAACGAGCAGCTGGTGCCCGCCGCATCGTCGAGTTTCAACATGCTGGTGGCGCGCTTCACGAAACGGCTCTCGAGTGGGCTGGTAGCCAACGTCAACTATGAGTATTCGCGCCTGCTTTCGGCATCCAGCCCGCTGAATGATGGGGGACCGCTGTGGTACGGAACCAATTCTTCGGATTTCCCGCAGCACCTGGCCGTCACCGCC
The DNA here is from genome assembly GCA_035273225.1 of Acidobacteriaceae bacterium. Classification (GTDB taxonomy): domain Bacteria; phylum Acidobacteriota; class Terriglobia; order Terriglobales; family Acidobacteriaceae; genus Palsa-343. Next base: position 14,404 of record DATEPN010000480.1, read on the forward strand.
AGCTACGATTTGCCTTTTGGACGCGGCAAATGGGTTGCCAGCGGCGCAAACCGGTGGGCGGATGCGCTCATCGGCGGCTGGCAGCTTGCCGGGGTTTATATGTACGAGTCCGGCGATCCGCTCAGCTGGAGCAACAACGTCATCTACAACGGCAACTGGCACGACTTCCACAACACTCCGCATAATTACCAGGCCGGCTTCAACACCTCGGCTTTCGACACGCGCAGCAAGGACGCAAGCGGAAACCCGGTGCAGCCGAACGATTTCAACTACCGCACCTTCCCGCTTTATGCTCTGCGCTCGGATTCTTCGAACAACCTCGACGCCTCGTTGCTGAAGAACATCAACACGACGGAGCGTACGAAGCTGCAGCTTCGCTTTGAGGCCTACAACGCGCTGAATCATCCGCAGTTCAAGGACCCCAACACCAGCCCGACTTCCAAGTCATTTGGAGAATCTACCAGCCAGATCAATGCTCCACGTGTCCTGCAGCTCGGCGCGCGCTTTGTGTTCTGATTTGGCTCTCGCGAAGAGGACCTGTCGTCACGTTGAAGGACGACAGGCCTTTTTCGTTCACGACGTTTCGTCCACTGCGGTTCGGATGATCGCGCACTCGTCGGCGCCGTCGACGCGCTGACATGTCTCCTCTCGGTGGAGAAGGCTCCATCGTTTCTAAAGGACAGCACTCACCTATGGCTCGGATCGACGAATTGCGGCTGATGGCGAAGATCGCCCGGCTGTATCACGTGCAGGGGATACGCCAGGTCGAAATCAGCCAGCGCCTTCGGATTCATCAGTCAACGGTTTCGCGCATGCTCCGGCGTGCGGAAACAGCGGGCATTGTGCGCACCACAGTGTCCGCCCCTCCCGGCATTCACTCGGAGATTGAGGAGCGACTCGAAACCGTATTCGGGCTCAAGCAGGCCATCGTCGTCGAGACCGGCGTCGACGAAGACCAGATTGCGCGCGAACTGGGAGGCGCTGCCGCCTATCTGATTGAATCCACCGTGAAGGGCAACGAGGTGATCGGCATTTCCTGCTGGAGTCACGCCCTGCTGGCCATGGTCAACGCGCTGCAGCCGGCTCGCGGCGGGGGCGGCGGCAAGGTGGTCCAGATCCTCGGCGGAGTCGGCAATCCCGGCGTGCAGTCGCACGCGACCCTTTTGACGCAGCGACTTGCCCATTTGCTCATGGCCACTCCTGTGCTGCTTCCGGCGCCTGGTGTCGTAGGGTCGCGAGCAGCACGAAACGTGCTGCTCAGCGATCGTTATGTGCAGCAGGCCTTCTCGCTCTTTCCGCATCTGGACATCGCCCTGGTGGGCATTGGCGCACTGGAGCCATCGAAGATGCTGCGCAGCAGCGGCAACTTCTTCGGCAGCGAAGATCTGCGCGTTCTGAGCCAGGCCGGCGCCGTCGGGGATATCTGCCTGCAGTTCTTCGACGCTCACGGTGCGCCGGTGCGCAGCGCCATCGGTTCGCGCGTCATCGGCATGCAGTTGCAGGAACTCAAACAGACGCCCCTGGTAATTGCAGTGGCCGGGGGGCAGCGCAAGGTCGGAGCCATACTCGGCGCGCTGCGCGGCGGCTGGATCAATACGCTGATCACCGATCACGGTGTCGCAGAGGCGTTGCTTGCCCGTGAGGGGCCGCCGGACCGGGCCGCAGCCTCCCAAGCCGGAATGCCTGGATCAGCGCAGCAGGAAGAGCCCAGGCCCAATTGACTGAATCGCCGTCCTGGTGGCGACGATTGCATGCCTTCAGCAGTCTGCGCCTATGCGATAGACTTGCCAGAATCTGGAGACAACGGGATTGATACCGCGCATTGAAGAGGAGATCAACGACACCGAAGCCGCCCAGATATCCGCTCTGCGCGCACGCGCAGGATGGATTCGGATGCGCAGCCTGGAGATGGTGCACCACGCGCGTCTCGGGCATCCGGGCGGCGATCTGTCCTGCGCCGATATCCTCGCCACGCTGTATAGTCACGTGCTTCACCTGGATCGCTCCCAGCCGGAGGCGCCCGGTCGCGATCGCTTTGTGATGAGCAAGGGCCACTGCACCGGAGCGCTGTACTCCACGCTGGCCAGTGTCGGCCTGCTCGACGAGTCAGAACTGAAGACTTACATGGATCCGCTGTCGCGCCTCAATGGGCATCCGGACCGCAATAAAGTTCCCTTCGTCGAGGCCAACACCGGTCCGCTCGGACATGGAATGCCCATCGCGCTGGGCTGTGCGCTCGCCGCCCGCATGCAGAAGGCGGATTGGCGGACCTTCGTGCTGCTGGGAGATGGAGAACTGCAGGAAGGCAGCAATTGGGAGGCAGCCATGGCCGCGTCCCACTATGGGCTCGACAATCTCACCGCGATTGTCGATCGCAATCGCATTCAGCAAGGGGATTTCACCGAGAACACCATCCGCATGAATCCGCTCGCCGACCGCTGGTGGTCGTTTGGATGGGCCGTGCGCGAGGTGGACGGACACAATTACCGCGAATTGCTGTCTGCCTTGAACAGCCTGCCCTTCGATCCCGGCCAGCCTTCCTGCATCATCGCCCATACCGTCAAGGGCAAAGGAGTCAGCTTCATCGAAAACCGTCCCGAGTGGCACCATGGCGTGCCCACTGAAGAGCAACTGGCTGCGGCACTCGCCGAGTTGAAGGAGAAATATGGAGCCTGAGGCGAAAGACTGTCGCGAAGCATTCTCGCAGACGCTCATCGAGATGGCCGCCGCCGATTCGCGCATTGTCGCCGTGGTCAACGACTCGGTCAGTTCCACGCGCCTGAAGGGGTTTCACTCGAAATATCCCGCCCGCTTCGTCAATGTGGGTATCGCGGAGCAGAACATGGTGGGCGTGGGCGCTGGCCTTGCTGGTGGCGGCACGATTCCATTCGTATGCGGAGCCTCGTGCTTTCTGACCGGCCGTGCGCTGGAGCAGATCAAGGTTGATGTCGGCTACTCCCGTCGCAATGTGAAGCTCTGCGGCATGTCCAGCGGCGTGGCCTACGGAGAGCTTGGTCCCACCCACCACTCCATTGAAGACCTGGCGTGGACCCGCGTGATTGCAAATCTCACCGTTATCGTTCCTGCGGACTCAGTCGAGACGGAGCAGGCGATGCGCGCAATTGCGGAAATGGATGGTCCGGTGTTTCTCCGGTTGAGCCGGATGCCGGTGCCCGATGTGCACGGCCCCGACTACCGCTTCGCACCTGGCAAAGCTCCCGTTCTGCGGCCAGGCAACGATGTTGCCATCATCGCGACAGGGGTGATGGTGTGCCGCGCTCTGCAAGCAGCGGAAATGCTGGCTTCAGAGGGAATCTCCGCGCGAGTGGTGAATATGTCCAGTATTCGTCCTCTCGATCATCAGGCAGTGCTGGACGCGGCGGAGACCACGCGCGGCATTGTCACCATCGAAGAGCATTCCACCCTGGGCGGACTCGGCGGCGCCGTCGCGGAGGTAGTCGTCGGATCGCGCCGTCCGGTTCCGATGCGTATTTTGGGAATCCCCGGAGTCTTTGCGCCGACCGGCTCTGCGGAGTTTTTGCTGGACCACTTCGGGCTGAACGCTGAAGGAATCGCAAAGGCGGCGAGGGAACTGGCTCAACGCAACTGAGAGCGGGTCGAAAAAGATGCGCAGCATTCTGGCCATCGATCAGGGCACGACCAACACCAAGGTGCTTCGTGTCGGCGAATCCGGCGAGGTGTTGGCATTCGCTTCGCGTCCAGTGCGTACCCGTTTTCCCGCCAATGGATGGGTCGAGCAGGATCCGCTGGAGATTCTCAGGAGCGTGTCCGACGCGGTTGCGGACGTGCTGCAGACCGGACCCCCGCCCGACGCCATCGCCGTCTCGAATCAGCGCGAAACAGTCGTCATGTGGGATCGCGCCAGCGGACGTCCGCTTTCGCCCGCAATCACCTGGCAATGCCGACGGGCCGAATCCGTATGCCAGCGCCTTCGCAGCGAGAGGCTGGAACCAAAGCTGCGCCGCCTGACCGGCCTGCTGATCGATCCGCTGTTCTCCGCAGGCAAACTCGCGTGGGTTCTCGAGCAGGATTCAGTTCTTCAGCAGCGCGCGTGTGACGGCGAAGTGTGCTGCGGCACCATGGACAGCTGGCTCATCTGGAATCTGACTGCCGGGAAGCAGCACGTTTGCGATTTCGGTAACGCCTCCCGCACGCAACTGCTGAACATCACTTCGTGCGCATGGGATGACGAACTGCTCAGGATCTTTGGCGTACCGTGGGCGATGCTGCCGGATCTCATTCCCTCAGCAGGCGTGCTGGGTGAAGCGAAATCGATGGGCTTGCGTGGCATCCCCATCGCATCAGCGGTTGGTGATTCCCACGCGGCACTTGCCGGGCACGGAGTGTTCGCGCCGGGCGCGGTCAAAGCAACCTACGGAACCGGAACCTCGCTGCTGAGCCTCACCCGGTCCCTGCCCACAGCTTCGCGGCTGGCCTCCACCATCGCCTGGTACCGCGATGGGCATCCCACGTACGCGCTGGAGGGCAACATCACCATGAGCGGCGCGGCAGTGCAGTGGCTCGGCGAATTCCTTCAGCTCCCCGATCCCGTCGAGAGCGTGCTGAAACTAGCCGGTTCCGTCCCGGACAGCGGCGGAATCACGTTTGTTCCGGCTATGGCCGGCCTTGGCGCGCCGCATTGGGACAGCGCCGCACGGGGCACAATTCATGGACTCGCCACCTCCGGCACGCTCGCGCAGCTGGCGCATGCAGCCGTCGAGGCGATCGCGTTTCAGGTGCGCGATGTTTTCGAAGCGCTCGGGGAGGCGGATGCCGGAGCAGAGGTGCTCTTCGCCGACGGCGGCGCTACCCGGAATGAATCGCTCATGCAGTTGCAGGCCGATCTGCTCGGCCGACCCGTGATGCGCTCAGCCTGCCCGCATCTCTCGGCTTTGGGTGCTGCCTTCCTCGCGGGTCTGGCCACCGGCGTGTGGTCGTCGGGCGAAGAGATTCGCAGCCTGCTGCCCGCACCCGATCGATTTGATCCCGCTCTGGCCGCCGACGAAAGGGAGCGGCGAATCTGCGCGTGGCAGTCTGCTGTGGAGCGAACCAGGAGCCGCTGCGCATGAGCGTTCACGGATCCCAGACCGTGTCTTCAGCGGCCGCCATTGAGGTCTCCGGCCTCGTAAAGCGCTATCCAGGTGCCGTCGCTCTCAAAGGCGTCGACTTCCGCGCTGATTATGGGGAAATTGCCGTCGTGATGGGAGAGAACGGCGCGGGCAAATCCACGCTGATGAAGATTCTGGCCGGCGTTGAGACGCCCACGTCCGGCGAAGTGAGAATCGATGGCCGGACCGTGCGCCTGCGCAGCGTTCGCGATGCCGAGAGCCGCGGCATCGCCATGGTCCACCAGGAACTCAACCTGCTTCCGAACCTCAGCGTGACGGACAACATCTTCGCTGGTCATGAGATCAGGCATGCATATGGCTGGGTTCGGCGCCGCGTCGAGGAACAGAGGGGCAGGGAAGCGCTGGAAATCCTGCATCATCCTTTGCCTCCCGAGCAGCTGGTGGGGAGTCTGCCACTGGGCCATCAGCAAATAGTGGAGTTGGCGCGGGCAATTGCCCGGCGGTCGAAGATCCTCATTCTCGATGAGCCTACCTCGACCCTCAGCAGCGCAGAGGTTGAGATCCTGTTCCAGGTGCTGGACCGCCTCAGGCGCAGCGGGGTTTGCATCATCTATATATCGCACCGCCTCAGGGAAGTGCTCGAAATCGGCGAGCGCTTCACCGTGCTGCGCGATGGCTGCATAGCGGGCCGCGCTGATCGCCGTCATGTGGATGAAAGCTGGCTCGTCGAACAAATGACCGGACGTCCCGCCCTGCGCACCCGTTCCGGCTCTGCTCCGCAACAGCATCGCGCAGTGCTCTCCGTAGCAGGACTTTCTCTGTGCTCGGCATCAGGTGCGAGGCGGGCCCTCTCTGACGTAACCTTCTCCCTCCATCGCGGAGAGGTGCTGGGCGTCTATGGCCTGCTCGGCGCCGGACGAACCGAGTTGCTGGAGTGCCTCTCCGGCGCGCGTCCCGGCTTCACCGGCAGAGTGTGTCTCGAAGGAGTCTCCGTTCGCCTCGATACCGTCGCCGGGGCGCTGCGCAAAGGCATCGCCCTTGTTCCTGAGGACCGCAAGCGCGACGGACTCGTCCCCGAGCTTTCTGTTCGTGAGAACATCGCCCTCCTCGGCCTGCGCGAATGTTGTGCCGGACCATGGCTTCTTGCGAAGAAGGAGCGTCGCACCGTCGAAGCGTGGGCCTCCCGCGTGAACCTGAACCCCGCGTGTCTCGATCTGCCCATCTCCGCGCTGAGCGGAGGCAATCAGCAGAAGGCCATTCTGCTGCGCTGTCTGCTCTGCCGTCCGCGCGTGCTCCTGCTGGATGAGCCGACCCGCGGTATCGATGTTGGAGCTAAAGCCGAGATTGCCGCGTTACTGCGCAGTCTGGCGGCCGAGGGATTATCTGTGCTCTTCACGACCTCCGAACCGGAAGAGTTGCTGCAAATCGCCGACCGCTGCCTCGTTCTTTCGCGCGGCGTGATTACACGGGATCGCGTGGTATCCGAAATCAGCGAGGAAGAACTGTACATCGCCGATTCGGAAAAACCGGAGAGGACAGGAACGGACTGGTGAGCATGTCGACACAGGTCATTCCGGCAGGAGGACCGCCCGAATCCGTCCCCGGCCGCAGCCCCGGCAGGAGCATCGCATCGGGCCTGCTGCGCGCCCGCGCTCTCGTCGCGCTGGTTCTGGTCGCAGGCGTTTTCTCCCTGCTAACTCCGGATTTTCTGACGGCGAACAATCTCTCGATCCTCACCCGTCACGTCTCCATTAATGCGCTGCTTGCTGTCGGAATGACCTTCGTCGTCATTGGCGGAGGCATTGATCTTTCCGTCGGCTCCATCGCCGGTTTCTCTGGCATGGTAGCCGGACTGCTGATTACGCACGGCATTCTCATCGGCGGCATGGCGCATCCGTGGTACCCCAGCGCATGGCTGGTCATCCTCGCCGCACTCGCCGCCGGCGCACTGGTCGGTGCGATCAACGGCGTGCTCATCGCAAAGTTTCGCGTGGCCCCGTTCATTGCCACGCTCGGGACGCTCTACATTGCGCGCGGGGCGGCTCTGCTCGTCTCTAACGGCCGCACCTTCCCCGGTCTCGCCGGCGATGCTGCGCGGCACAACACCGGTTTTCCGCTGCTGGGAGATGGCACCTGGCTGTCCATCGCCGCGCCCATCTGGATGATGGTGATCATCGCGCTTGTGGCGCATGTGCTGGCGACGCGCACCGTCTTCGGTCGCCACGTTTACGCACTCGGTGGCAATGAACGGGCCGCCGTTCTCTCCGGCATCCTCACCGGACGCGTGAAATTCTTCAGTTATCTCTTCTCCGGGATCTGCGCAGCGCTGGCTGGCGCCATCATCGCGGCCCAACTCGAAGCGGCGCACCCCGCAACCGGCGAGTCCTTCGAACTGACCGCGATTGCCGCGGTCGTGCTCGGAGGAACCTCATTGGCTGGTGGTCGTGGCTCCATCTTCGGTTCACTTGCCGGAGCCTTCGTCATTGGCGTTCTCGCTGACGGCCTCGTGATGCTCGGCGTCTCTGAGTTCTGGCAGATCGTGATCAAGGGCCTGGTGATCGTTCTCGCGGTCATCCTCGATCAGGCGCAGTCCGGCTTTCAGGCACGCTTCCTGCCGGGCTGGGTGCGCGAGACGGGGAATTGATGCGGAGGACCCTTGCTGCCGCCATGCTTCTGTGCGTGCCGCTCTCGGTTCTCTGCGGATGCTCCAGCCGAAGCCATCGTCCGCCGCTCATCGAGATCCTGGTGCCGTCCCAGGACAATCCCTTCTTCCATGCCGAAGCCGAAGCGGCAGCGGCGCGCGCCAGAGACCTTGGATACCGCGCCCGGATCGACGTCCACGATGACGATGCGTACCAGCAGGACAACATGGTGGACATGGCGATTGCCAGCAACGCCGCCGCGCTCATTCTGGACAATGCCGGTGCCGACGCCAGCATCGCCGCAGTGCGGCGCGCGGAGAAGGCCGGCCTCGCCTGCTTCCTGATCGATCGCGCGATCAATGTCGGCGGCATTGCACGCGGGCAAATCCTCGCCGATAATGACGCCGGAGCGCGTCTGGTCGCAGCGGAATTCGCCCGCCGACTGCACGGCAGCGGACCGTATGCCGAGCTGCTCGGCAGGGAATCCGACACGAACGCTCAGGTGCGAACGCACGGCTTTCATGCGGTCCTCGACACGGATGCCGGCCTTCACCTCGTCGCAGCGCAAAGCGCGAACTGGAGCCAGTCAGAAGCGTTCCAGAAGACGGAGACGATCCTTCAGGCGCACCCGGAGATACGCGGCATCATTGCGGGCAACGACACAATGGCTCTGGGCGCAGTTGCGGCTGTCCGTGGCGCCCGCCGAAAAGACATCATCGTTACAGGATTCGACGGCAGCCCGGACGCGCTGGCCGCGATCCGCTCCGGTGAACTCGCCGCGACCGTCATGCAACCAGCTGTCGCCCTGGCACGCACTGCGGTGGATGAAGCGTCTCGCTTTCTGAAGACCAGATCCACGGGGCAGCCGGAACAGCAGAACATTGCCTGTGAACTGGTGACCCGCGCTAACGTCGACGATTTTAGCGGATTTCAGCGCATACGGCCTGAATGAGCCGGGGAGGTGCATGTGCCGATGACAATCGGAGTCATACTGGGAAATCGCGATTTCTTTCCTGACCAGCTTGTCGCGGAGGCTCGCCGCGATGTGCTCCGCCTCTTCGCGGAACTCGGCATTCAACCGGTATGGCTCAGCGAAAGCGATACAAAAATGGGCGCCGTCGAGACCTGGGCCGACGCTCAGAAATGCGGCAAGCTGTTCTTCGACCAGCGCGAGCGCATCGACGGCATTCTGGTCTGCCTGCCCAATTTCGGCGATGAGAAGGGCGTCGCCGATGCAATTCGCCTGTCGGAACTTCGCTGTCCCGTGCTGGTGCAGGCCTGCCCCGACGACCTCGATCAGTTTGGGCTGGAACGCCGCCGCGACGCATTCTGCGGGAAGATTTCCGTCTGCAACAATCTGCGCCAGTACGGAATTCCGTTTTCGCTCACTCGCGATCACGTGATCCCAGTCCTTTCCGACGAATTTCGAGCCGATCTCCTGACCTTCATGGAAACCTGCCGGGTGGTACGGGGGCTCCGACGCGCCCGCGTCGGCTCAGTTGGCGCGCGCCCCAATGCATTCAACACCACGCGTTACAGCGAAAAGATCTTCGAGGCCGCCGGCATCAGCGTCAACACCATCGACCTCTCCGACGTCTTCGGCCGCGCCGCCCGCATCCTCGACAACGACGGCCGCGTCAAGGAGAAGATCGAGAGCATCCGCGCTTACGCGGACAGCCGCAACACGCCGCCCGAAGCGATGACGCGCATGGCGAAGCTGGCCATCGTGCTCTCCGACTGGATGCAGCAGTACGGCCTCGCAGCAACCGCTCTGCAGTGCTGGAGTTCCATGCAGAGCAACTATGGAGTCAACGTCTGCACTGTCATGAGCATGATGAGTGAATCGCTCATGCCCAGCGCCTGCGAAGTGGACATCGCCGGAGTTGTCTCCATGTACGCGCTGCAGCTGGCGTCGGGCCGCCCGAGCGCGCTGGTGGACTGGAACAACAATTACGGTGGGGATCGCGACAAGTGTGTCCTCTTCCACTGCGGCAACTGGGCAAAAGAATTCCTGCCGGATATCGCGATCGGCACCGCACCGATCCTCGGCACAACACTCGGCGAGCAGAACACCTGGGGAGCGCTCATGGGCCGTACTCCTGCCGGGCCGCTGACCTTCGGACGCGTAACGACCGACGACAAATCCGGCCGGATTCGCTCGTACGTGGGCGAAGGCCGACTGACCGATGATCCGCTCGACACGTTCGGGACACGCGCCGTCGCCCATGTTCCCGGGTTACAGCGGCTCCTGCGCTACGTCTGCAGGAATGGCTTCGAGCACCACACCGCCATCAACATCGCGAGTGTCGCGAACAGCGTTCACGAAGCTCTCGAGACGTATCTCGGATGGGAGGTCGCCGGACCCGCCGTCTGGGCTGCAGACGGATTCGCTGGCTCATAGTGCAGGCTTCTGCTCACCCTGTTATTGGATCGTGCCTTCCGCCCTGGGAATCGAAAAGTGATATTGGCCGGAACCTACACGAACCTCCGGCAAGCCGCCGCTCATCGCTGCCGAAATAACTCCAGCCGCATGTGCCGCGGGCTTGCCGTTTTCCAGGATCGTGCTCAGCGGTCCCGGCGGAAAGAGGATCCTGGCCGTTGCGTTCGGCGGAATCGTCACGTCGAGCACAGTTGCGTTTGGCCTGCGGTTCCACGCAACGCGGATAAGTCCTTTGACCGACTGGTACTGAACATTTCCGGAACCAATTCGCGGCAGCAGTGCCGGTTGAACTTCAATCTGGTCCTGCTCAGGCTGCGAGAAGTCGACGTGGATGCCGCCGGCGCCCGCATAGAACCACTCTTCCGCATGGCCCAGCATCAGGTGATCCTGCGAACTGTGCGGACTTGCATCCCACGCTTCTGTCAGTGCGGTTGCGCCCTGGTGGAGCTGGTAGCCGTAGCTCGGCGCATCCGTGCGCAGCAGCATGTCCAGCAGCACATCCGACGCGCCATTTTCCATGAGCGCGTCGACCACGTAATGGAAGCCCACATCGCCCGCTGTTACATGGCTGCCGCGTGCCCGAATGTCGTCGATCAGATGCTGCAGCACTGCCGCGCGATCCTGCGGCGGCACCAGTCCCAGTACCAGCGGCATCGCATTCGCGGTCTGGCTGTCCCGGTCATAATCGTGCTGGTCTGCATGGTAGAAACGTTTTTGGAAAGCGGCAGCAACCGCGTCGCGCAAGGTTGCTATCGTTGCTTTCTCCGCCGTATCGTGCAGCACCTCAGCCGCCTGCTCGACGGCCAAAATGTCCTGGTAGTAGACGGCGGTCGCGGTCAGCGCGCGCGATGTCAGCTGAGCCACTCCCGGCGGCTTCGGCCCGATGTCGTACCAGTCGCCCAGACCGAAATCGACAATTCCGTCCTTGCTACGGCTGGTGAGGTAATCGACGTAGCCTCGCATCATGGGATAATGCGCCCGCAGTGCATCCAGGTCGCCGTAGCGGCGATAGGCAATCCAGGGATCCAGCGCTGCGGCGCTGCCCCATTCCGGGGAGTCGTTGAATGGATTGTCCGGATTGCCGCTGAACACCGTGTACTCTGGCGCGATCGTAGGAACGCGGCCGTTCGCCTGCTGCTCATCCGCCATATCGTTTTCAATCTTGTTGTAGAAGCGCTCGAGATCGAAGTCGTAGTTCAGCGCGGATCCCATCAGATGGCTCTGCTCCAGCCATCCCAGCTTCTCGCGGTGCGGACAGTCGGTCAGAACGCTGGCCATGTTGTTCTCGATGGCTCGAAGGATGAGCGTGTGGATCTGGTCCAGCAGCGGAATCGAACTGTGAAACGCGCCGGTCGGCTCCGCGGATGAGTGCACGGCATCGCCGATAAGAGATATCAGTTTCGCCTCGCCGGTGATGTGTACCTGAACATATCGAAAGCCGTAGTACGAGAAGCGCGGATGCCAGCGCTCCACTCCTTTTCCGCTGAGCGTGTACGAATACCACTGCGCGCGGTCAGGATGCGCGTTGGCGCTCGCCTGGGAGACGCTACCGTCCGAAGCGAGCAGTTCTCCAGCGGTGAGTCGAACCTCGGCCCCGGCTTTCCCCTGTACCGTAATCTCCGGCCACCCGGCGAAGTTCTGGCCCAGATCGATCACCTCGTCGCCCGACGCCAGCGTCCTGCGCGAGACACGCTGATACACATGCTCGACGCGAAGCGGAGCCGCAGTCTCAGGTTCGAGTCGCCCTCCGGGACCAGGTACTACTTCGGCTGGATGCCATGCTGAATCGTCCACAGGACCAACGGTGTCCCAGTTGCGCGGCGTCTTCCGAGCGTCGTAATCCTCACCGCCATACGTCGATGAGTAGGTAACTGGGCCCGATGCGGTCTGCCACTCCGGTCCGGTGGCGATCACCGTACGCGATCCGTCTGCAAACACGACGTGCAGTTCGGCGATGCATTGTGGCTGTCCGAACGTGCCTACCAGTTTCGTGTACCGGCCGGCTGTGCGCGCGACGTTGAACATGCCATTGCCCAGCAGGATGCCAATTGCGTTTGTGCCGTCGTGCAGCATCGAGGTCACGTCATAGGTGTCATACAGGATCCGCTTGCGATACTCAGTCCAGCCCGGAGTCAGTTCATCATGGCCCACTTTGTTGCCGTTGATGTGAGCCTCGTCCTGTCCCATTCCCGAGACATACAGCAACGCGCGCGCAACGGGTCTGTGGATCTGGAAAACATGGCGGAAGACCGGCATGGGTCGCGTCACTCCCTCCGCCTTCCCCTCAGGACTTCCGTCAGGAGCAGCCGCAATCCACTTCGCCTGCCAGTGATCGGGAGCCATCGTAAAGGTCGCGACCGCGCTCCATCCGCTCGCATGGCCGCCTTCGTCCCATACTGCCGCCCTCCAGTAAACCTGCTGCTCCGGCTCCAGGGATTTGCCGGCGTACGGAATATTGCGGGTGCGATCGGATTGAACACGGCCGCTGTCCCACAAATCACCCTTGTTCTCGGCTGCCAGACTCTCTGACGAACTGACGACGATGCGATACGCGCTCTGCCGCACGCCGCGCAGGGAAGCGTCAGAAGGGCTTAGCATCCATCCAAGCAGAGGCGTCGATGAATGCACGGCCAGCGTTGACGGCTGGTGTTCGCAGGTCAGCTGCGCGGGAGGTTCGAGATGCGATCCCGAGGCTGCGTGCGCCAGTGCATTGGCGAAAAGGATTCCGGCAGCAACTGCAATGGCTCGAATGACAGGAAGAGGCATAGATGAATTCCCTGGAGAAACTTGAATTTTACCTTCCGAAGAATTACTCGTTTGATATCCTGCGCCGGATGCGCGTTAACACGAGCCACGGTCGAGGATGCATCGCTGGCGGAGTCCTCGCTGCCGTCCTTCTGTGCCGCGGTGGATTGGCCCAGCAGCCGCCGCCCTATCCTGCTTCCGAAGCACAGCAGGTGGCGCTTGTCGCGAAGACGGACCGTCAGGGCCCCTTCCACGCGAACTGGGATTCGCTCGCCGCCTACCGCATTCCCGAATGGTTTCGCGACGCGAAGTTCGGCATATTTATTCACTGGGGCGTGTATTCGGTGCCCGCGTTCGGCAACGAGTGGTACTCGCGGAATATGTACGACCAGGACTCGCCTGACTACCAGCATCAGGTGGCCGAATATGGCCCCGAGTCAAAGTTCGGCTACAAGGATTTCATCCCGAAGTTCCGCGCCGAACACTTCGATCCCGCGCAATGGATCGATCTGTTCGTTCGCGCCGGCGCGAAGTACGTCGTTCCCGTTGCGGAGCATTGCGACGGTTTCTCCATGTACGATTCCCGATTCAATGCCTGGAACGCCGCCAGGATGGGACCGCGACGCGACGTCGTTGGCGAACTCCTGCGCGCCGCTCGCGCACGCGGATTGCATGCTGGCGTCTCCTCGCATCGCGCCGAACACTGGTGGTGGTACCACGACGGGATGCTCTTCGATTCCGACGTGCGCGACCCCAGGTACGCCGGCCTCTACGGACCGGCGCAGCCGATGCAACTGCCCGGAGAAGAATCGAAGAAGGAGCCCGATCCGAACCACCTGGAGCGCTGGCTGCCTCCAGACACGGCATTCCTGCGCGACTGGCTGGCGCGCAGCACCGAACTCGTCGACAAGTACCATCCCGACTTCATGTACTTCGACTGGTGGATCGGCCAGCCTGCATTCCAGCCGTATATCCAGCAGTTCGCGGCCTACTACTATGATCGCGCCGCGCAGTGGCACAAAGGAGTTGTGTTGACCTATAAGGAACACGCCATGCCGGAGAACACGGCTGTCCTCGATGTCGAGCGGGCAAAGCTGGACGCCTTGCGCCTGCTGGCATGGCAGACCGACACGTCCGTGAGTATCAAATCGTGGGGCTACGTGCGCGGCGATACCTACCGCACGTCGGCATCGCTCATCGGCGAACTTGTCGACGTGGTGAGTAAGAACGGCAATTTGCTTCTGAATGTCGGGCCAAAATCGGACGGAACGATACCGCCGGAAGCGCGCACTGTCCTGCTCGGCATCGGCGACTGGCTGCGCGTGAATGGCGAAGCCATCTACGGAAGCCGACCGTGGCGGGTCTATGGCGAAGGGCCGACGCAGGTGCCCGGTACCGGCAAACTCGGCACCGATCGCCAGGACTTCACCTGGCAGGATGTTCGCTACACCACGCACCGCGGCAATCTCTATGCCATCGCACTCGGCAGGCCGGAAGGCAAATTGCTGCTGCGCTCCCTGATGAAAGCGACGCCCTACCTTGTCGGCCCGATTCGCAGCGTGCAACTACTCGGCAGCGATGCGCCCGTCGAGTGGTCGCAGGACGCGAATGGCTTGTCCGTGTCGCTGCCCCAAAGCGCGCCGGAAGAACCCGCCTACGTCTTTCGGATTGTCTCGGCGCGTTAATGTTCGTCGCGCCGCCGTGCGCGACATGGCTGACTTCATCAACAAAACGTGCTTGAGCTGAGTGCGGCAGCAAAGTCGCAATCCACACAGAAATGTACACAAACTCACATACAACGCCGGTACAATTCGTGCGCTGCACAGTTCATTACCCGTGGAGTCCTGAAAGATGAGCCTGAGAATACCGGCCGTGGTCTCGATCCTGCTCGTGTTCGTAGGTGCTTCGGTCGCCAGCGCACCCGCATCCGCGCAGGAGAGAAATGGCCCGCCCTCCTCGGACGGATTGGCGTTCCGATTCCTCGGCCCTGTTCAGGGAAACCGAGTCGCAGCCGTCGCAGGAATCCCAGGTGACCCGAGCACGTGGTATGCGGGCGCAGCCTCCGGAGGCGTGTGGAAGTCGGTGGACGGCGGCAACCGCTGGCGCCCCATCTTCGATAAGGAGGACGCTGCAGCGATCGGTGCGCTGGCCGTTGCGCCCTCCGATCCGAACACAGTTTGGGCGGGAACCGGAGAGGCCTGGGCCATCCGCGACATCGACGTGACCGGCGACGGCGTTTACAAGTCCACCGACGCAGGCAAGACCTGGCAGCACATGGGACTCGAGGAGACGGGCCGCATCGGGCGGGTGGTGATCGATCCGCAGGACGCAAACCGCGTCTATGTCTGTGCACTCGGCCGCCTCACAGGACCGCAGCAGGAGCGCGGAGTCTATCGCACCGAAGACGGCGGCAAGACCTGGCAACGAGTGTTGTTTGTCAATCCGGATACAGGCTGCTCCGGCATCGGCATCGACCCTGAAAATCCACGCACTCTCTTCGCCGGCATGTGGCAGGTGGAAATGCACACCTGGGGCGAATTCAGCGGAGGACCCGGCAGCGGCATCTGGGTTTCGCATGATAGCGGCACGACGTGGAAGCATGTGGAAGGTCACGGACTGCCACATTCGCCCGTCGGCAAGGTCGATGTGGCGGTCGCGCCGACTGATTCGAATCGCGTCTATGCGCTGATCGAGACCGATAAGCAGGGCTCGGTGTGGCGTTCCGACGACGGCGGCACTGACTGGCGCGTTGTGAGCTGGGATCGCACTCTGATCGGACGCGCCGGCTACTACATCCGCATCGCCGTTTCTCCCTCGGACGAGAATAAGGTGCTCGTCTCGAACAGTGATTTTCACGTGTCCATGGATGGCGGCCTCACCTTCCAGCCCCGGCCGTGGGGCGGCGACAATCATGATATCTGGATCGACCCGAAGGATGCCGGCCGCTTTGCGATCTCCTATGACGGCGGGCTCGCAATAACCACCACCGACGGGCGCGGCTTTCATAATGTCACCCTGCCGATCGGGCAGATGTACCACGTCGCCGTCGACGATCAGATTCCCTACTACGTCTACGGCAACATGCAGGACAACTCGACGATGCGCGGCCCCAGCATTCCTATGCGTGGCGAGGGGCGCGAAATGGGCTGGGATCACGGCATGGGCGGCTGCGAATCGGGATTCACTCTGCCCGATCCCTCCGACCCGAACATCGTCTGGGCATCCTGCTACGGCGACGAGGTGACCCGCTGGGATGCGCGCACGCATCAGGCGCGCTCGGTCAGTCCATGGATGCACACCCTCGACGCCGCGCCCAATCAGGTGAAGTATCGTTGCCACTGGACGCCGCCGCTGGCCATCGACCCCTTCGATCCGAAGACCGTCTACTACGGCTGCCAGGTCGTTTTCAAAACGAGCGACGGAGGCCAGACCTGGAGCGTGATCAGTCCCGACCTCTCGACGAAGGATCCGGCGCGCATCGTCTCCTCGGGCGGGCTCATCCCCGACAATCTCGGGCAGTTTTACGGCGAGGTGGTCTTCGCGCTCGCGCCTTCGACCGTGCAAAAGGGGTTGCTCTGGGCCGGCACGAATGACGGCAAAATCTGGTATACGCGCGATGGCGGCCAGCACTGGAACGACGTAACGGCAAACATCACCGGATTGCCGGCATGGGGCACCGTCACCAGCATTCAGCCGTCGTTCTTCGATGCGGGCACCGCCTATATCTCGGCGGACCTGCATCTCGTCGACAACCGCGATCCGTATATCTACAGGACGACGGATTTCGGCAAGACCTGGACGAAGATCAGTGGCAACCTGCCGAAGGGCCCGCTCGCCTACGTGCGCAACGTCTCCGAGGATCCCAACTGCCGCGGTCTGCTCTTCGCCGGAACCGGCAACGCGGTCTATTACTCGCTGAATGATGGTGAAAGCTGGACGCAGCTGAAGAATGGGCTGCCTCCCGCGCCGGTCACGTGGACCGTGGTGCAGAAGCGCTTCCACGATCTGGTCGTCTCCACGTACGGTCGCGGCTTCTACATCCTCGATGACATCTCTCCTCTCGAGCAAATGGCCGGCGGGCAGGATTCCGACGCGGTGCGCTTCTTTGCGCCGCGTCCGACGTATCGCTTTCTGCGCGGCGAGCACGTCTTCTTCACCTTTGATCTGAAGTCCGCTCCCGCGAAGCCAGTGGAGCTGGAGATCGCCGATGCGGCGGGCCATCGCATCCGCAGGCTTACCGCACCCGCACATGCAGGCGTGAACCGCCTCGCATGGGACATGCGCTACGATCCACCCCAGCAGATCGAGCTGCGCACAATTCCGCCGGAAGACCCGCACATCTGGGAGGAGACGCGCTTTCGCGGCAAAGAATGGCGCCCGATCACCCACTGGGGCATGGAGCGCCTGCCCAGTCCTGTCGCCGCTCCCGGCAAATACGAGGCGCGACTCACGGTCGACGGAAAAAGCTTCCGGCAGCCGGTAACGATCCTCATCGATCCGCACAGTCCCGGCTCCGAAGCGGACATCGATGCGTCGGTGAAGCTGCAGCTGCGCCTTCGCGATGACACGAATGCGGTCTCCGCGATGGTGAATCGCATTGAGTGGTTGCGCCAACGCCTTGCGGTGACCGAAAAGATGCTGACCGCTGATCCTTCTGAAGCCACACTGCACGACCGGGCGCTCAGGACCGACGAGGCTTTGCAGCAGGTGGAATATCAGCTCGTCTCGAAGCCTCTGGCGGCCAGCGACGACAAAACCTATATCTCGGCCTGGAAGATCTACTACAACCTGCTCTGGCTGGCGGCGGAGATCGGTCCCGGGGCCGGCGACGTTGCGGGAGGTGGAGACTACCGGCCCACCGACGAGGAAGTCGCACTGGCACGGCAGTTCGAAGAGGAACTAACCGCCAGGAAAGCGGATTTCGAACGCGTGGTGACCAGGGACGTGCCCGCGTTCGAGCGGGCTTTGGCCGAACACAAGATCGCACCCATGCCTGCGAATCCGGATCAGACGGCCGGCGAGCCGGCAGCGGGTGGTGAGAATGACAATAATCCGCCGGACTAATTCGGCTCGATATATTTGTTGCGGGTTATTCGGGCGCGGCGGTGGTCGCATTAGTATAGAGGCACGTATTGCCGCCACAATCAGATGTTTTGATGGGCACGGGGAGCCATGACAGCGACGAAGACCAGGCGTCCGCGGGATCTGAAGCCGAAGCGCGAGCACGGAAACAGCGTTCTGACCGCGCTGCACCAGGTGCGGCAGTTGATTGTGGAAGGGAAGCTTTCGCCGGGCACGTGGATCGTCGAGGGTGAGCTGGCGAAGCGGCTGCACCTGAGCCGTACGCCCGCTCGTGCTGCGCTGCAGTGGCTGCAGCAGGAAGGCTACGTTCAGGTTCACCGCACCGCGAACAAGTCGCGGATGATCGTTAGCCCGCTCACCAAGGAGGACGCCAACGAGCTATACGCCATCATCGGCCGCCTCGAAGGCCTGGCCGCGCGCATCACCGCCCAGTTGCCAAAGGCAGAACGCACCGCGATGGCAGACCAGCTGAAGCGCCTGAACCAAAGGCTGGCCGACATCAAGGATCACCCCAGCGAACAGGGTGCGATCTTCGACATCGATCGCAATTTTCACCGGCTTATCGTCGAATCCGCCGCCGGTCCGCGCCTGCGCAGCCTGCACAACACAGTTGAGCCGCAAGTGGAGCGCTACTGGCGCCTCTACGCCAGCTCCATCATCGCCAACCTGCAGCTCTCCATCGACGAGCACAATGCGATCATCGCCGCGCTCCTTGCTGGCGATCCGGATCGCACGGAGCGCGCGCTCCAGGTGAACTGGGAGAATGGCCGCGCCCGCCTTGGCCAGGTCATCGACATCTTTGGAGAGCGCGGCAGTTGGTAACTCACCGCCGCGCCCGCATTGTGACCTCTAGCTCTCAATCGTGCGCAGATAGACGGAGTACCGCTCGTCCATGATCTGGTTCAGCGGCACCAGCGTGTGCGTTGGCCCGCGTCCTTTGGTGTGGAACTGGAGCGGATATTGCCGCGAAGCTTCCGCCTGCTCGAACCAGAGGCCGTCATCGCCGACAGATGGCACCGAGACGAGCTTGCCGTCGGCCTCGCGATGCATGCGCGGGCGCTTGTCGATGGTCGGCATCGGGTAGCCATCCTCGTAGCCGCGCGGACCTTCGCCGCCGTAAATCATCGAGGTGCTCAGGCCTTCGGTGCCCAGCAGCGCCGCCAGCACCAGCGGACCGTACATGGCTGCCTGCACATTTTTGTCGTCAGGCGTGGTGTTGATGTGCAGCGGCAGGGGCGCGTCCACCGTCACCACATCGCCGGATTTCCAGTCGTGCTCGATGCGCACGTAGCTCGACGGCGTCGCGTTGATCGGCTGCTGCTGGCCGTTGATGCTGACCGCGAACCCCTTCGTCGCCCAGTACGGCACGCGAATCTGCAGGGCTGTCGGCGTGGATGGCGCGTTCTCCAGGGCGAACGTGATCCGCTCGTCGTAGGGGAACTTCGTCGTCTGCCGCAGCTTCAGGCCGCGCTCTTTCCACTCCAGCGTGGACGGGATGAAGAGGTTCACGAACACGGAGTCGTTGTCGTGGAAATAGATCGAGTCGTTCAGCTTCGAGTACTCCTCGGAGCCGGTTCCGGTGCAGCACCAGAACGCGTCGAAGGGCGTGCCAAAGGTCTTATACTTGCCGGGTTCGAGCGGCACGTAATACATCAGCATGCCGTTACGGTCCTGCGTGCCGTAGCGAACGTTGTACAGCAGCCGCTCGTAGTAATCGAAATGCCGTGGATCCGGCTGCTGTCCGAAGAGGTGCCGCGTCAGCTTCATCATGTTGTAGGAGCAGCAGCACTCCTCGGCCGCGGGCCCCAGTTCCTTCGCGATCGCGTCGGGAGCATGCCACATCTCGCCGTTGCTGGTACCGCCGGTGCAATAGATGTGGTGCTCCGTCACGACGCGATAAAAGTTCTCGGCGATGTCCCGATACCGCGTATCGCCGGTCAACTCATAACCGCGCGCTGCACCGATGACCTTCGGGATATTCGTGTTCGCGTGGTTGTGATCGAGGATGTCCTGATTCGCCGCCAGCGGATCGAAAATCTTGTGATGCTCGAAGCGATAGCCCAGGTCGCGCCACTTCGTATCTCCGGTGATGGCATACAGATTGAATGAAGCCTCATTCATTCCGCCGTGTTCGACGAGGAGCACGCGCTGCCAGTCGTCTGGCGCGAACGATTTCGAATACGCGTCCGCCCAACCGGCCATGCGCAGCGCCATGTCGAGCGCCTGCTTGTTGCCGGTGTGCTCGTACATATCGATCAGTCCGGCCATGATCTTGTGGTAGGTGTAGAAGGGCGCCCACACTCGCTCATGCCGCCGCAGGCGATCGTAGAACGTTGTCGGATACGCGCCCAGGTAGCCGTCTTTCGCCTGGCACTCGGACAGCATGCTGACCAATTCGTCTGCTTTCGCCTTGATGAACTGATCGCCGGTGCTGGCGTGCATCAGCGCACATGAAGAAAGATAGTGGCCGACGTAATGACCGCGCAGTTCGCAGTCCGGAGCCTCCCATCCGCCCAGCGGATCCGCGTCGGTGGCGATCCCCGCCGTCACGCGAAAGTTATAAGCGAGCCGCTCGTTCGGCAGCGAATAGAGCCAGCTGCGGTTCAGCTCCGACATTTCCTTCCAGAAGCTGGGCAGCAGCCGCACTTCCGTCATCGAAAACGGCTTCGCCTTCCATGCGACCTTCTCAACGCTGGAATCGGTCAGCATGCGATTGGCCGTGTCCTCCATCCCTCCGGCCGTCGTGTGCGCGCTCTTCTGGCTGGCCGTGGCAGCAGCGGGCAGCAGAGCGGCGGCTCCGGCAGCGGCCGCTCCGCCCAGGAATTTTCTGCGACTCAAATTGCGATCCATCATTCTCACCTTTTGTTTTGAAAGCCCACGCCACCGCCCCGCTGAGCGCAGGGCGCACTCCGCGCGCATTCGAGGTTAGCTCATCGTGGCCACCACTTCGAAGCTGCGCGTGCCTTCGGGCGAAAAAAGGGCTACATCCTTATGACGGCCGCCAGGCGAAATCGTCCTGCCGTTCAGCGCCAGGCTGGCCAGGGTCTTTCCTTCAGGAACACGGAACGTAACCCGCACGCGGTCGGGCAGCCTTCGCGATTCCAGAAACTTGAGAGTGGCGAGCAGTTGGTTTTCACCACGATGCGTGAGCCGATAGCTGACCCGTCCCCAGCGCGTCGGCGCATCTTCGATTCCGATCGGCTGGCCGGAGGCGATCCATTTCCGCGGCAGCGCGCGACCGAAGCACAGCGTGCCGTCATCCTCTGAGACCAGCATCCAGCGCACCAGCAGCGGAATGGTTTGCTGGGCCGGGATGCAGAACAGCGCGTCGTCCCCCGTGATGCCGGCCACCTCGCCCGCTGTCCAGCTGCCGCGCGAGTGGTCGTGATAGCGGTGCGCGTAGAGGAAGAGCAGGTACTCTTCGATGCGGTCCAGCCGCAGCAGCGCCTCCGCGTACCCATAGGAGATGAAGCCAAGAATGTCGCGGCCCTGAGGATGAGGCCGTTCCATGTTCGCGACCACACCAATGGTTGTGCCTCCGTTGGCGCGCATGCAGTCGATCACGGTATTCGCCTGCTCGTCCGGGATCACCCCGGCCTGGAGCAGCTCCGCATAACACCGGTGCGCCCACTGCTGCTCGCTGGGCCGCTCCTGCTGGAGCGACTCCCAAACCGTGAGCCTCGCTCCCGGCAGCGGGCCAATGTAGGGTGGCGTCTGGTCGCGCCGGATATTCTCATCGATGCTCCGCACCAGCGCGGCATGCAGTGATTCGCTGCGCCGCAACCACCGCGCTGCGGAATCGCTGTGCGCAGCGAGTGCGGGCCACACCCGCGCCAGGTCGCGCCACCCCCGCACCGCCCACGCGCTGTTGGCAAAGTATGGCTTCCACCACACGGACGGATCAGGCATGAGGCACGAATCGGATTCGCACCAGCCGTGGATCAGCCCGTAGCCCCGATCCGACGCAGGCAAACGCTGCGCGTCGTCGTGCAGTTCTTCCAGCAGGGAAGCCGTCGCTTCGATCTTCGCAAGGTGCTTGCGCAGCAGCGCCGTATCCTCCGTGTATTCGGCATAGCGCGCCAGCAGCGACAGCGTAAGCCCGTACTGGCCCGTTTCCGGGCCGCGCATATTCACCATGCCCTTTGCATCCACCATCTCGGTGAAGTACTCATCGAGCACGTCGCGCGCCTGCGAGAACCGGCCGCACTCCAGGTTCGCGTAGAGCGACATCGTAAAAATATCCTGAAATCCGTCGTACTCGGGGCCATAGTAGTCGCGATCCACCGCGCCGTACTTTGGGTACGCGCCCCCCGGCCGTACTAACTGCTCCTTCACAAAGGCGTAGCGCACCATGTGATTCCAGCTCGAATCCGACAGCGTGATCGGAACCACGTCGTGCATCAGCCGCTCCCAGTACTCGGCGAACTCCAGAAGCCCTCGATAGAACTCTTCGGCAGAAGGCGGCTGCCTGCGGCGCGCGTACGCAGGATAGCTGTAGCCGTACTCGGCACGAACGATCGCGCCATCGCGCACCTGCATCGTGCGGTGCCAGGTCTGCACGATAAAGCGGTCCCGCGCCAGCACATCTCCGAAGACAATGACCTCGAACCAGGATCCATCATCGCCGGGAAAAACTTTGCGAACGGCGGGCATCCACGCGCCAAGCAGCCCTTCGTGCCGTTTGCGCGCGCGCTCCGGCGTGAGTTCGCGAAAGTACTGTGCCGGATGATAGGTGCGCGTATTCCCGGGCGGGAATACCGGCATCGTGTCGCTGCACTCGCGGGTGCCAACGAAGGTGTTCCAGGGCAGACGGAAGCCGCCGTCGCGGCGCACGGTTGAATCCATCGGAGGCGCCGCACGGCGTACTTCGTCCTCATCCGGATCGCCGTGGGCCAGCAGCTGGTCCGCGAGCAGGTCGCGCCCGGTGGTGCAGATCGTTTTCAGGTCGAGCCCGAGATAGGCCGGCCCCTCCTCGGCAAATACCGCTTCAGCGGTTTTGGGCAGAACGCGACTGCCCCCCGTGGACGAAACAAACGTGAGCGAACCGTCCCGCGTTCGCAGGTCCTCATAAACTTTCCACGACTCCGAATGCCGGGAAAAGGAACAGAGCAGCGTGTGTCCTTCCGTCGAGAGTTCTTCGGCCGCCACCGTGCCGGGAGCCATGGCGGGAGCACCGCTCTCCTCTGCGGGTGCACGAGGTGCAAGGTCCAGGTTGCCGAGCGCGAGCGTGCCGGCTGCCAGGCTTTGAAGGAACCGTCTCCTTTGCATTGTCACCTTGAACGCCGATTCGCCTGGCCACGCTGGCCTGCGGGGATGGTCCGAGTTATACCGCAAACATGCGGATGTATACAAATCGGTATCCGCCGCGTGCTCAATCGGCTCACATTTGCCCCTGCGCTGGCTTTAAATCCGCCGATCGACGCGCCTACAATTCCGCCATGTGCCGGCGGCAATTTTGGCTTTGCGGATTGGCCTGTGCCTTCGCCGGCGCAATCTGCTGTTTCGGCCAGACGGCGCCCGCCAGGACCCAAACTCTACCCTCCACATCGTCGGCGGATGCCTCCCGCGAGGATCACGCCCGCGAAGAGCTTCGCACCGGCACGCAACTGACTCGGTCTGGCGCCCTGCGCGATGCCATTCCACACCTGCTGGCTGCGCAGAGTGCTGGTTTCGAACCGTACGCGACCGGAGTGAATCTGGCCATCTGTTATGTCGGCACGGGTGCGATCGCGAAAGCGATCCCGCTGCTCGAATCGCTGCGCGCATCCGGCTACCGCACCACCGTCACGGCCACCCTGCTGGTGCAGGCTTACATCGCCGCCGGCCGCACGAGCGAGGCATACGCGCAACTCACAGCTGCGGCTGAAGCTGCTCCGAACAACGAGACGATCTTCGCGTATGCAGCCGATGCCTGCACCGATCATCGTCAATACGCGCTGGGCCTCCGGATGATGAACCTCGGCCTCGTCACCATGCCTGTGTCGCCGCGCCTCCACTACGAAAGGGCCTTGTTTCTTGCGGAACAGGGCAGTCTCGAGGATGCGCGTCCGGAATTCGACCGCGCCGCGCAACTGGATCCCGGCGGGTACATCGGCTACCTCGCCCATGTGCAGAAGGACCTTTACGACGGCGAACTGAAGCCTGCCAGTCAACTGCTGGAAGAGGCGATCCACTCCGGACACAGGGACTACCGGCTGCTGTCTCTGCTGGGCAGCGTATTGCTCCAGGAAGGCGTGGCCCCCGGCGATCCCAGACTCCCGGAAGCGCAGTCGGCGCTCGAGGAGTCCGCGAAGGAGAGGCCGGATTTTTCCGGCACCCAGATCGCTCTGGGCAAGCTCTACCTCATGCTTGGCCGTAACAGCGATGCTGCGGAGCACCTCGAAATCGCACGCGCACTGGAGCCGGAAAACCCCGCTGTCTACACCAGCCTCGCTGCCGCATACCGCGGCCTGGGAGAGCGAGAGAAAGCTGCGCAGATGACCGCTGCGCTCGGGCGGCTCCTCGCCCGGCAAGCGCCCAAACCGGCAGCAGTAAAAACGGCTACTCCGCACTGAATACCTCGCCGGCATCTCTGCGCATCCGAATTCGCCCTTGACAATGGATACAATTTCACATACAAGATGAATTCTTATACGGCGCAATCCCCGGGCTCCAACCAACTTCTTCTTGCGCCGTAGAGGCACTTTCCGGGTCCATCTGTCCCCGATGCTGCGGCTCCGGAAGAAAACGAATAATTCAACTGCGAGAAAACGTTTTACAGGATTCAGGAGGCGAATCTATGTGGACCAATTCTGGCCGGAGAACCCTTCTCGCCGCTTTTGGTTTCGCTCTGCTGCTGATGCTGCTGCCCAGCACAATGCTGGGCCAGGCCGGATCGCAGGGCTCGGTCGTCGTCACCGTCACCGACGCCAGCGGCGGGGTCATTCCGAACGCAACTCTGACTCTGGTCGCAGTGCAAACCAACGATACCCGCGTCGCAAAGACAACCGGGACCGGAAGCTACACCTTCGTCAACCTGCCGATCGGTACGTATAAGCTGTCGATTTCCAACAGTGGATTTCAGACCAAGGTTTACTCCTCGGTGCTGGTTCAGGCCTCTCAGGCGACTGCTATCAATGCGGCGCTGAGCGTTGGCTCCACGGAGCAGACCGTGCAGGTGAACGGCGAAACCACGCCGGTGCTGGAGACCACCTCGAATCAGGTCGGCACGGTTGTCGATATTCAGCAGATTGAAAACCTCCCCCTCGACGGTCGTGACCTGAGCTCGTTTGCAGGCCTGGTGGCCGGCTATTCAGGAAACGGCAGGTCAGGGGCATTCAACGGCTTGCCCTCCACCGACCAGGGCAGCAACATCGACGGCGTCATCGGCGATGCCAGCCGCATGAAATTCGTCGGCAATCTTCAGCCCGCCGTCTCGCCACGCATCGAGGATATCGAGCAGATGACCGTGGAAACCGATCAGCTCGATCTCAACAATGGATTCGGCCAGGCGACTACGCAGGTGAATTTCGTCTCCCGCCGCGGCAGCAACCAGTTCCA
The DNA here is from genome assembly GCA_035273225.1 of Acidobacteriaceae bacterium. Lineage (GTDB taxonomy): Bacteria > Acidobacteriota > Terriglobia > Terriglobales > Acidobacteriaceae > Palsa-343. Next base: position 39,942 of record DATEPN010000480.1, read on the forward strand.
CGGCCGTGTGTATGAGGATTTTCGCAACAGCGGCCTGAACGCCAACAGCTGGCTGAACAATGCGCTCGGTGATCGCAAGGACAAGCTCATCATGAATGACTTCGGCGGCAGCATCGGTGGGCCGGCGATTCACAACAAGCTGTTCTTCTTCGGCACCTTTGCAATGCGGAAGATTCCTGGCAGCATTTTGGCGAACAACTTTGTCTTCACCAAAGCCGCCCAGGCAGGCAATTTCACCTACAGCGGCGGTACGCGCAATTTGCTGACCATCGCCCAGCAGAGCGGCATGAACGTCCCGTACACCGTCAATGCAGACACGGCGAAGCAGTTCACCGCCATCAATTCCGCGGCGGGCAGCGGTAACCTGTCAACCGTTTCCGATCCCAACATCGAGGAGCTTTCCTGGCAGCAGTCGTCGCCGACCACATTCTTTTATCCGCTGGCTCGCGTCGACTACAACCCGTCGCAGAAGGCCCGGATGTATCTCTCCTGGATGATGACGTTGCAGCACCAGCCGACCGCGACAGCGCCCGGCTTCCCGGGGACCGGTTTTGCGAACCAGACGGCCGGTAATCAAACCAAAAACTACACCTCGTCCTTCGGCTTCGACTACATCTTCACGCAGCAGCTCATCAACCAGCTCAAGGTCGGTTACCTCTACGACGCCACCGCCTACGCGTACAACGCGGCGCCGCTGTACGTTTCGCAGCCCAGCGTGAGCTGGAATTATCCGGGGCTGCCTTCGGGCTCACCGGAGATGTCTGGTCAGGCGTACCCCCTGCCGATCAGCACCTTCTATCCCATCCTCACTTTCTCCGATTCAATGACCTTGCAGCGCCACAACCACACGATCCAGTACGGCGTGACGTGGTACCGCGAACAGGATCACTACTGGAATGCTCCGGCAGGATTCAACAACTACGCTCTCGGGCTGGCCACCGGCGATCCGGCGCTGAACGCATTCACAAACGGGCCGGACGGAACTCTGCCCGATGCGACCGACACGGAACTGGTCGAGGCGCAGGCACTCTACGCAATCCTTGTGGGCCGACTCGCCTCAGTCAGTGGTGAATCCCCGTACAGCATCAAAAAGAAGTCCTATAACACCCCCGGCCAGACCGGCGAGTATCCGCTGGATGAACTGGTCGCTTCCTGGGGGCTCTTCGCTGAAGATTCCTGGAAGATCACGCCACGCCTGACGCTGAACTACGGCCTGCGCTGGGATCTCGTCGGATCCTCGCGCGACCTGACCGGCTTCTATCACTCGGCTTCGGAGTCGGCGATCTATGGACCCTCGGGCATCGGCAATCTCTTCCATCCGGGCTCGCTCAAGGGCGACATGAACCCCATGATCACCAGCCAGGCGGAACCGTACAAGCCCTGGAAGGTAACGCCGCAGCCTGCATTCGGATTCGCCTGGAACCCCAAAGGCGAAGGCGCATTGCACGGCCTGCTCGGCGGCGATCAGACCGTGATCCGTGGCGGTTTTGCGCTTCGGCGCTTCACCGAGCCCTACCAGTATTTCTGGGACTTTGCCACCGACTACGGCTCCTTCTATTACCAGTACTTCTTCCTCAATCCGAACAACACCGGGGCGCCTGGCACTTTCGCACCCGGCAGTTTGGCGCTGGGCGACAGCCTCCCGCCTTTTGGGCTCTCACCGCAAGCTTATGAGGCGACCGCGCCCGAGTCGGAATTCACCTTCCAGGGGTCAACGCCGGTGTATGGCCTCAGCCCCAACGTGAAGCAGCCCTATGCCGAATCCTGGAACTTCGGCATCCAGCGCGGCTTCGGTCACAACATGGCGCTCGAAGTTCGCTACACCGGAAACCGCGCCATTCACCAGTGGATCGACATCGATCCGAACGAAGTGAACATCTTTGAGAATGGCTTCCTGCAGGAGTTTAAGAATGCGCAGGCCAACCTCGCGGCCTCTGGAGGCAAGTCCTTCTCGAGCAGCTATGGGAACGCGACGCCGATCTTTGATGCGGCCTTTGGCGGCGCGAATGCGTCGGACTTCACCAACCAGCAGTTCATCACGTACCTGAAGACCGGCCAGGCCGGCGTCATGGCTGCGACGCTCGCTGGTGTCAATGGCACGGTCCCCTACTTCTGTAACCTGGTCGGCGCCGGATTCTCACCCTGCGCGACCAACGCGGGCTACACCGGCGCGGGCGCGGGTTATCCGATCAACTTCTTCGTCGCGAACCCTTATGCGGCGGGGTCCAATCCAGGCTTCTCGCCGACGAGCAATACCTTCTTCAACACGTCGAATGTGACCGGCGAACTCGCATCGTCCGGCTATTCCACCTACAACGGCCTCCAGGTGGATTTGCGGCAGGGTAACTGGCACGGACTGCAGTACGACGCGAACTACACGCTCAGCCACAGCCTGGGGATCGCCTCCAACAACCAGTGGACCGGCGCATTCAACGCCTTCAGCCTGCGCGACCTGCACAGAAGCTACGGGCCGACGCTCTTTGACATGCGCCATGTCTTCCACGCCAACGGGACCTATGAGCTGCCCTTCGGCCGGGGCCGCGAGTATCTCAGCCACAACGGCGCTCTCGATAAGCTGGTAGGCGGCTTCAGTGTTGGAAGCATCGTCACCTATCAGACCGGCGAGCCGGCGCAGCTGACGGGTAAATACGGCACCTACAACGACTATGCGGATGGCGGCATTGTGCTCCACGGAGTGACGCCGACGCAGCTGCAGAGTTCTGTCGGGGTCTACAAGGTGCCCGGCAAGCCTTTCGCCGATCTGATCAATCCCAAATACCTCACCGCACCGACCGGTGGCGGCGCGAAGTCGCAATACATCACGGCCAATACCACGCCGGGAACCATCGGTCAGGTGATCTATCTCCATGGACCGCGGCAGTTCTATCAGGACATCTCCGTCACCAAGGCCATTCAGCTGCACGAACAGGTGCGCCTGCGATTGCAGAGTGCGTTTATCAACGTCTGGAACCATCCCGTATTTGGGAATGCCAGCGGCTCGGGCGCCTTCGATTCCGGAGTCCGCGACACCCGCTTCGGCACGGGGGCTCCGACGAACGAGAGCGGCGGAGAGACTCCAGGCTTTGGCCGAATCATTGAGTTGCGAGCCAATATCGACTTCTGACGTTCGCGCTGACTCCGCTAACGTCGCCTCCTGCCGGGCGCGAGTTGAACCCGCGTCCGGCAAATTTTTTTGAGCAGGATCGGAGGCCGGAAACTGGCACAATCGGAAGGCATGAAATTTTCCAGGAGCGAGCCGGAAGCTGAACTCCGTAGGCGCACGCGAGCCGGCGCAGTCCTCATCGCGCTGATCGCCACGGCCTGCGTGCAGCCTCTGTACGCCGCGCAGTCTCAGGCGGCGCCGCCCGCCACTTTTTCCCTCGAAACGCCCCAGTTCACGCTCAGGCTGGTCGAGTCCTCGCAAACGGTCGCTGCGCTGCTGCCCAAAGGGGCCGACGGGTTCGACTTCACTCCCGGCGATCGCCTCGCGCAACGCTGGCACGATGGCTACTACCACCTCGGCGATCTCGATCTGCGGTTGCGCGTCGATAACGGACCCTGGCAGGGCTACTCCACCGCCCTGCACCGCAGCCCGGTGAAGACGCTGCGCGCGGGCGGCAATGTGCTGGCCGCGGCGGATCTCGGCCCAACGCTTCCCTCCACCATTCCATTGCAGGTGACGCGTATCTGGGCATTGAGCGATGGAGATCTTGTGCTGCGCTTCACGTTGAAGAACACCAGCGAAAAGCCGGTGGAGATCGGCGGGCTCGGCATACCGATGATCTTCAACAACGATATGACCGGCCGCACGCTCGACGAGTCGCACGAGAAGTGCAGCTTCTATGATCCGTATATCGGCGAAGACGCCGGCTATCTCCAGGTCACCCGTCTCAACGGCCACGGTCCGGCCTTGCTCGTGATCCCCGATGGCCGGACGCCCTTTGAAGCTTATCGCCCGATCCTGGATGTCGAGAGCCATGACCGACAGCGTCAGGGCGAGCACAGCCAACGCGCTCCCGAACTCTTCCACGACTTAACCCCGCGTGGCATCACCTTCGAGGGCTTCTACGACTGGATGGTGGCGAGTCGCGCCTGGCAGGAGAATGAGTGGAAAGCCGCGCAGCCCTGGAATCCGCCGACCTCCATCACACTCCAGCCGCGAGAGTCGCGCGTATTCGGGGTCCGATTTGTTCTGTCGGACTCCATCCCCGGCATCGAAAAGACGCTCACCGCCCACACGCGTCCCGTCGTCGTCGGCGTTCCCGGATACATTCTCCCCACCAACCTCGACGCGCATCTGTTTCTGGACTACCGCGAGCCCGTCCAGTCGATCACTGTGGAACCGGCCGGCGCCATTGCGATGCACGCTGACGGACGCACGCCCGGAGGCTGGCGCGCCTATCGCGTGCAGGGGATTGCCTGGGGACGAGCGCGCCTGACGATCCGCTACCGCGACGGTCTGGTGCAGACCATCGCCTACGGCGTGATCAAGCCCGAGGACCAGGCCGTCGCCGACCTGGGTCGCTTCCTGACAACGAAGCAGTGGTTCACGAAAGCCGACGACCCGTTCCACCGCAGTCCCTCGGCCATCAGCTACGACCGCCAGGAGAACGCGTGGGTCACACAGGACAGCCGTGTCTGGATCGCCGGCCTGAGTGACGAAGCCGGTGCCGACTCATGGCTCGCGCTCGCCATGAAGGAGTTCGGCGAACCTGATCCGGCGGAAGTTGCGAAGCTGGAGCAGTTCGTCGACGGCGTGCTCTGGGGCCATCTGCAATATAAGGATGGACCACAGCAGTATGGCGTCCGCAAAAGCCTCTTCTACTACCAGCCCGACCAGTTCCCGCCCGCCTTCTACCGCAGCGACCTGAACTGGACCACCTGGACGAGCTGGAATCAAAAAGCTTCCGAAGCGGTCGATCGGTCCTTCGACTACCCACACGTCGCCTCGGCGTACTGGGCGCTCTACAGACTGGCTCGGAACCACCCCGGCCTGGCGACGCATCATCCGTGGCAGTGGTACCTGAACCAGGCCTGCGAAACAGCGTTGGCCATGACGCGCTTCGCCCCGTATTACTCGAAATTCGGCCAGATGGAAGGCGACATTTTCGTCTACATCCTCGACGACCTCAGGCGCGAGGGCATGACCCAGCAGGCCTCGCAGCTCGAAGCCGAAATGCGCCAACGCGCCGACCACTGGCGCTCGGAGAAATATCCGTTCGCCAGCGAGATGCCGTGGGACTCCACCGGGCAGGAGGAAGTTTATGCCTGGACGAAGTACTTTCACGATGACGCGAAAGCCGAGGTGACGATCTCCGCCATCCTCGGTTATGATCCGGCAATTCCCAGCTGGGGTTACAACGGCAGCGCGCGTCGCTATTGGGATTTCATCTTCGGCGGCAAAATCCAGCGGCTCGAGCGGCAGCTGCACCATTACGGCTCCGGCCTGAACGCCGTTCCTCTGCTGTCGGAGTATCGAGATCATCCCGACGATCTCTACTTGTTGCGCGTCGGATACGGAGGCACGATGGGCGAGCTGGCCAACATCGACCAGGAGGGATTCGCGTCCGCGGCCTTCCACGCCTTCCCGGACATGCTTGCCGACGATCCCTACTCCGGCGACTACGGCTCTGGCTTTTGGGGATTCGCGGCGAACACCGCAACCTACGTCGCGCACGATCCCGCGCTCGGATGGCTCTGCTTCGGCGGCAATCTCGAGCAGCGCGGCAACGTGCTGCGCATCACTCCGCTCGATGCGTTTCGCAGCCGTCTGTACATTGCCCCGGCAGGTCTCTGGCTCACCCTCGATTCCGGCCGAATTCGCGACGCTCACTTCAACGACACCTCCGGCGAGGTACAGCTGACCTTCGACGCCGCCACCCAGGACACGCCCGCCGCGCGCCTGCGCATCGAGCAGCCCGCAAAGATATCCGGCGTCGGGCAATACCACCCTGCAGGCTCTCTCACCTCCGACCGCGGAGCGTACACCATTCCTCTCCATGCGCAGCCGACCACGATTCGCATATCTCCGGATCGCTTCCAGCCGGAGGGGAGGCCCTGATGCGTCGCTGGCCTCCCCTCGGCCTCGCCCTTGTCCTGTGCTCGGCATCTGCTCAGACGAAGGCCGCCCCAGCCGCATCCCTGCAGCGCGGCATTCATCTCGTCGAGGCCGGACGGTGCAGGGAAGCGATGCCCTTGCTGAAGCGCGCGCTTCCTGCTGCTACCGATAAAACCCTTCGCTACGACGGCGGCATGGCGACCGTGCGCTGCGCCATGGCTCTGAACGATGATCAAACGGCGGTCGACACGCTGCTGATGCTCGAGCGGTTCGTGCCGAACGACCCCGAAGTGCTCTATATGGCAGCGCACATTTTCTCCGAACTCGGCACCCGCTCTGCCGATCAGCTGCAGAGACGGGATCCCTCCTCCGTACAGGCCCGACGCATTCAGGCCGAGGCGCTTGAGTCGCAGGGGAAGAACGCCGACGCCGCCGACATCTACCGCAAAATCCTTGCCGACAATCCGAAGACGCCCGGCATCCACTACCGTCTCGGCCAGATTGACCTGGCCCTCGTCGGCGACACCGGATCGACCGACGAAGCGCGCAAGGAATTCGAGGCTGAGACTCAGGTCGATCCGACCAACGCCTCTGCTGAATTTGTGCTCGGGGAACTCGACCGCCGCGCGGGCAACTGGGAGCCCGCGATTCGCCACTTCACGCGTGCCGCGCAACTGGACGAAGGATTCTCCGAAGCGCGTCTCGCCCTCGGCATGACGCTCGCCGCTGCCGGCAAGTATGCGGAGGCGATCCCGCCGCTTCAGGCTTACGCCAAAATGGAGCCGGAAGATCCGGCCGGACACTATCAGCTCGCGATGGCCTACGCGCATACCGGCAACAAAGAGGCGGCGGCCCGCGAGATGGTGCTGCAGGCGCAGGCGACGCGCGCCAAAGGCGCGACCGATAACACCGAGGGGCACGCAGTGCACCCATGATGCGCCGCATCGGCCCCGCTCTGTCTCGCCGCAGCTTCCTGCGCGGAGCCGCTGGTTCCGCTGTCTCGCTCGTCTGCGCCCGTGCTCTTGGTGCTGAGTCCGCAACGCCGTACTTCCAGGAGATCCCCGCATCGCGAAGCGGCATCACCTGGACCCACACCGCCGGCCTCTCGCCGGAAATGTATTTGCCGGAGACCGTCGGTCCCGGCTGTGCCTTCCTCGATTACGACAATGACGGCTGGATGGACATTTACCTCGTCGACAGCGGCCCGTGCGACTTCTACAAGCCCACTATCCCGCTGCGCAACGCGCTCTACCGCAATAATCGCGACGGCACCTTTACACACGTAACGGAGAAGGCGGGAGTGGCAGGCACGGCCTACGGCATGGGCGTTGCCGTGGGCGACTACGACGGTGACGGCCTGCCCGATCTGTACGTCACGCAGTATCCGAACAGCATTCTCTACCACAACAATGGCGAC
>DATEPN010000481.1:0-2748 GCA_035273225.1 Acidobacteriaceae bacterium
CTGGCAAAGCTCGCTGACGAATGAGTACGGCCGAATTCTGAATGCGCTGATGCTGCGCATCCTGGTGATCGCGCTCGCGCTCGCGATTATTCTCGGGGGCGGCGAAATCTGGACCAGGGCCACCACTCGTTACATCCGGGAAATGCGACGGCGGAGGCAGTTCCTGATCATCCGCCGCATCGTTGTCGGATTTCTGTCTGTACTGGTGGTGGTCTTCGGCTTTTTCACTGAATTCCATTCGCTGGCGACCTTCGCGGGACTGATCACGGCCGGCATTGCTGTCGGCCTGCAGACGATCCTGCTCTCCGTGGCGGCGTACTTCTTCATCATTGGCCGTTACGGCATTAAGGTTGGGGACCGCATCACGATCGCTTCCGTAACCGGCGAGGTCATCGAGGTGGGGCTGGTTCGGTTTTACGTGATGGAACTGGCCGGCTCAACGAACGAACTCAATCCCACGGGTCGGGTCGCAGTGTTCTCGAACGCAGTTCTCTTTCAACCCACGACGCCTCTGTACAAGCAGGTGCCGGGGACTGGCTATTCCTGGCATGAGCTGATTGTGAAGCTGTCGGACACGGCGGAGTACAAGACGGTGTGTGGCGAGATTCTGAAGATCATCGAGTCGGTGTATCACCAATATCGGCCAGCGGTGCTGCGGCAGCACCAGGCGGTACAAAACTGGATGCAGGCCAACATCGCGGCGCCGGAGATTGAGTCACGGCTGCAATTTACGAAGGGCGCTTTCCAGTTCTGGGCGCGCTTTCCGGTCGAAATTCATGAGGCCGACGCGACCGACGAGAAGATCACGCATGCGCTGCTGGATCTAATGGCTTCAAACCCGGCGTTCAAGGCTGCGGTTGCCGCGCCGCCGACGATCCAGAGCGCCGTGCGCGGCTAGTCGATCGCTCGATCCAGGGTCTTGAGATACGCCTTCGCTTCCTCGAATTGCGGGAAGAGCTTTTCGTCTTCCTGGAAGGCGTGCGAATGGACACAGCGCCGTCCGTTGCGATGCTTCACTGGATGCTTCAGGTGCAGCATCTCGTGATACATCAGATATTCGATCGCGTAGCGCGGCACGGCTCTGCGATCGAAGACCCGGCTTACCATGATGGTGTTGTGCGCGGAATCGTAGTGGCCGAGCAGGCGGGTGGCTTTGTGCTCGCTCCAGGTGAGCTGCGGGCGGCCGAGCAATCCGTGAAAGAAGCGCTGGTTCAGGGAATCGAAGATCTCGTCGAGATCGTAGTGCTCGCCGCGCGCGGTGAGGATGCGCTTGCGGCCGCGCATCTGGCGGATGCGCTCGCTCTGGCGCACAACGGCTTCGCTCATGGTAAACCGGCGGTAGCAGTACGCCTGCTGCGCGTCGATCGGCTTGCGATAGAGCTTGGCGAGGAGGATGTGCGCGATGGCGCGCAACACAGACTGCGGCGCGCCTTCCAGCAGATCGGAGAGGCTGGCCTGGATCTTTCCTTCGCGTAGTCGGATCGTCGTGTTCAGCGACGTGAAGCGTCGAAAGCGGACATCGATGGGAGGAATGGGAGCCCGCGGACGGATGGCCCGGTACTCCTCGGCAAACAGTTCGTTCAGCTGAGGATTCACTTCGATCCCGAGACTCGCATACGGCTCGGGTGGAAATCAAGGCAAACGGGCTAAAGCCCGTTCTCATCGGCGCCGCTGGGCGCCGAAGGCGCTCCCCGCCGCCGCTCCGTTACGATAGAGGTATCCCCATTTCCGGAGACATCGTTTGCAGGCAACAGCCACCGAACGCGTTATCGTGCCCGCGCGCAATATCGAGGGCAGCCTTCGCTTGCCCGGCGACAAGAGCATTTCGCATCGTTACGCATTGCTGGGCGGAATGGCTGAGGGAACTACGAAGCTCACGAACTTTTCCACCGGGGCGGACTGCGCCTCGAGTCTCGGTTGTGTGGAGGCGCTCGGCGCGCGCGTGACGCGCAATGGCAGCGCAGTCGAGATCGTGGGCGTCGGCGGACACTTCTCTGCGCCCAGCGAACCTCTGGACTGCGGCAACTCCGGCTCGACCATGCGCATGCTCGCCGGACTGCTGGCGGGGCAGAGAGGGACGTTCACGCTGGTGGGGGATGCCTCCCTGAGCCGCCGGCCGATGGAGCGGGTGCGTAAGCCGCTGATGCAGATGGGGGCGCATGTCGAGCTGACCGAAGGACACGCGCCTATGACGATTCGCGGCGGCTCGGTGGCGGGTCTGGACTATGCGACGCCGGTCCCGAGCGCGCAGGTGAAAACAGCGGTGCTGTTCGCCGGAATCCAGGCGCAAGGCACGACCACAGTTCACGAATCCGTACGCACGCGAGATCACGGCGAACTGGCGCTGCGGACATTCGGCGTGTCGGTCGAGCGCTCGCGTGATTCCGTTTCGGTTAAAGGGCCGCAGGCGCTGCGGGCGATTGATGCGGAAGTGCCTGGCGACATCTCGTCGGCGGCGTTCTTCCTGTGTGCCGCTGCGCTCTTCCCCGGATCGAATCTCATTTTTGACGCGCTCGGTCTCAACCCCACGCGCGCCACGCTGCTGGACGTGCTCACCGCGCTGGGTGCGCACATCGGGGTGCTGAATCTTGAGGAGAAGAACGGGGAGTTGGTTGGCACCGTTCAGGTGAATGCTCCGCAGGGCGGGCTGAGCGGAACGACGATTTCCGGCGCGCTGTCGGCGCAGCTGATTGATGAGTTGCCGGTGCTGGCGGCCATCGGTCCCTACACGCAGAACGGGATCCGCAT
>DATEPN010000482.1:0-2664 GCA_035273225.1 Acidobacteriaceae bacterium
GGCAGGGTTGACGTGGCCGCCGGTGTTGCGCAGCATGTCCGCGGTGACGGCCAGGTTCATGAGCCGGGCCAGCCGGGCGACCGCCTCGTCTTCGAGGGTGGACAGATCGCCGGCGGGATCTTCGACATCGGCCGATCCGAGCTGGCGGAGGTTTTTGGTGTCGATGAGGTTGACGGTGAGGTGAATGTCCCGGCCGTCGCGCTCGACGGCTCCCTTGATGACGAGGTTGGCGCCGAGCTGCTTCAGCGCGTCAGCGGGGTCGGTGACCTTGCGGGCGCGGACTTCGCTGGTGGGCACGATCCAGAGGGACTGGTTGCCGACATCGAGGTTGGAGAGGCGGCCGGAGAGCGACTCCATCAGGCCGGCGGCGAGGGCATCATTTTCCGGATTGCTGCCGATGTTGTCGAAGGGGAGGACGGCGATGTGCTTTTCCGCGGGGGCGAGGAAGCGGCTGCGAACGGCAGGAATCGCCCAGAGCACCAGGGCGAGGACGACGAGTCCGGCGGCGCTGATGGCGATCCACAGCGGAGCAGAGGAACGGCGCCGGGCCGGTCCCCACGTGGAGCGCGACGCCTCTTCGCGGGCGCGACGGAGCTCGGAGGTCTCGCGGCCGGTGCTTTTGGGCCGGGTTCCCGGCTGCGTGGTGGTGGCGGCGGCCGGAGTATCGGCGGGCAGGCGCGGCTTTGCCTGCTCGAGCGCGGCGAGCAGTTCCGCGCAGGAGAGATAGCGCCGCTCCGCATCTTTGGCGAGCGCCTTGTAAAGGATCGGCTGCAGCGCGGGATGGACCTGGTCGATGCCGCGGGGCGCCTCGTTGAGGATGGCGAACATGATGCCGGCGATGTTGTCGCCCTGGAAGGGATGCTGTCCGGTGAGCATTTCGGCGAGCACCACGCCGAGCGACCAGATGTCGCTGCGCTGATCGACGGAGCGGCCCATGGCCTGCTCGGGGGACATGTAGGCCACGGTGCCGGTGGTGTTGGTCTGGGAGGCCGTTTGCGCAGTGGTGACGAAGGCCAGGCCGAAGTCGACGATCTTGACCAGGCCGGTGCCGGTGAGCATCGCGTTCGAGGGCTTGACGTCGCGGTGGATGATGCCGCGGGAGTGCGCCTCGCCGAGTCCGCGCGCCATCTGCATGGCGATGCCGACGGCTTCGTTGGGCGGAAGCGGGCCGCGCAGCATGCGCTGGGCGAGCGACGCGCCCTCGTAGAAGGCCATCACGATGAAGGTGGCGCCGTCGCCGGTTTCTTCGACGCCGTGGATGACGCCGATGTTGGGATGGTCGAGGGAGGAAGCGGTCTTCGCCTCGCGCAGGAAGCGGTCGCGATCGCGCTGGCTGGCGTTTACGTCGGGAGGCAGGAACTTGAGGGCAACGACGCGCTCGAGGCGCAGGTCGAGTGCGCGGTAGACCACGCCCATCCCGCCGCTGCCGGCGATGGAGAGGACGCGATAATTGCCGCCGACCAGCTCACCTTCGGCGAAGCTGTGCTTCAGTTCGGGCATGACCGTCTCAGGGGGAGCATCGCGAGAGTCTGGCTCCAAGGCAGGCCAGGAGGCTCAAAACAAGAACGGAGTACGCGATGCGATGAGGGTACGGCAGGCGCACCGCGGTTGCAACAAAACTATTTAAGCGTGGACGAGGAGGTCTAGCGCAGCAGTTCCTGAATATCCCGCTCGAACGCATCTGGATCCACGACACCCGCATGCGACACTGCAATGCGCCCCTCTCGGTCGATCAACAGGGTCAGCGGCATTGCCTCAAGCCCGAATCGCGCCCCAATCGCATCCGAGCCGATCGCCACCGGATATTGCATGGCCGACTTCGACATAAACTCTCGGATCATGCTCGGGGTTTCGCCGTACATGTCGATCCCGATCAGTTGCAGTCCACGGTTTCGGTATTTCCGGTCGAAGTCGACGTACCAGGGAATTTCGAGCTTACAGCCGCCGCAGTCAACCGCCCAGAAATCGAGCAGCACGACCTTGCCGCGGAACTGCTGGAGGGTCCAGTTTCTGCCGTCGAGGTCGGTGATGGAAAGCTCCGGCGCTGCTTTGCGCGCGTTCGCAGGAATCAGCTGCTGGGTCTTCGCCGCAGGTCCGCAAAGCCCTGCGACCAGGAGCAGCACAGCGGCGGAGAATCCCAGACTCCTGCTCATGCGATGACCTCCTGAACGGGCTCGAGATGCGCGGTGAAGTGGCGCAGGAAGGGCGCTTCGAATGTGAGGCGCATGCCGCGGATGCGGTCGCGGTGCTTCCAGACTTCGAGGATGACCTCGACCAGGTAGTCAATGTGGCTCTGCGTGTAGACGCGGCGGGGGATGGCGAGGCGGACGAGGTCCATCTGCGCGGCTCCGGCGAACATGAGGGTGCCGATCTCGACGGAGCGCACGCCGCCTTCGAGGTAGAGTTCGGCGGCGAGGGCGGCGCCTGGGAACTGGTCCGCGGGGATGTGGGGCAGGAAGGCGCGGGCATCGAGGTAGACGGCGTGGCCGCCGGGCGGCTGCACGATGGGCACACCTTCCGCAGCGATGTGGTTGCCGAGGTAGGCGGTGGAGGCGATGCGGTAGCGGAGGTAGTCCTCTTCGAGCGCCTCCTGAATGCCGACGGCGATGGCTTCGAGGTCGCGTCCGGCGAGGCCACCGTAGGTTGGGTAGCCTTCCGTGAGGA
>DATEPN010000483.1:0-4688 GCA_035273225.1 Acidobacteriaceae bacterium
GAAGAGCAGCACGGTACCGTTGAGGCCGATGTCGCCCATGCGGGGCAGCTTGTCGGCGAAGAATTTGATGAGCAGATCGATTCCGAAGTGGGCGGTGTAGAGGCCCAGCGCTCCTCCGGCCAGGGCGACGATGAGGCATTCGATGACGAGCAGCCGGATGACACCGGCGCGGCTCGCTCCCAGCGCGGTGCGGATGGCAATCTCCTTGCGACGAGCGAAAGCGCGGCCAAGCATGAGATTGGCGACGTTGGCGCAGGCGATGAGCAGGACAAAGCCAACGGCTCCGAGCATCATGAGCAGCGCGGGGCGGACGTCGCCGACGAGGCTGTCGCGAAGAGAGATGACCTCGGCTCCCCAGCCTTTGTCGTCGGCGGGGTACTGGACTTCGAGGCGGTGCGAGATGGTGTTCATCTCGTTTTGCGCCTGGGAGAGGGTGACGCCGGGCTTGAGGCGCGCCATCGCCAGGTAGTGATGCTCGCCGCGAACGGCAGCCTCCTGGGGCGTGAGGCCGAGCGGTGTCCAGATCTGCGCGAAGTCGGGGCGGGTCATGCGCGGGCCCATGACGCCGACGATCTGGTAGGCCGTGCCGTCGAGGTTCATCGTCCGGCCGATCACGCCGGGGTCGGCGCCATAACGCTGCTTCCAGATGCGGTAGGTGAGGATCGCTACGTGGTTGCGGCCGGGCTGATCTTCGTCGGATGTAAAGACGCGGCCATAGAGAGGCTGGACGCCGAGGACGGAGAAAAAGCTGCTGGTGACGGCTCCGGAGCGGAGGGATTCGGGCTTGCCGGTGCCGCTGAGGTCAAAGCCGCGGAAGGTATAGAGCGTCATCTCCTCGAAGACATGGTTCTGTTTTTGCCAGTCGAGGAAATTCGCGGCGGAGATCGCGAAGCGGTTTATGCCGGGAAACGAGGACTGCGGAGGCGTATGCCAGAGCTGGACGAGGCGGTCGGGATTGCGGAAGGGGAGGGGCTCCAGGAGAACGCCGTTGACCACGCTGAAGATGGCGGTGTTGGCGCCGATGCCGAGGGCGAAGATTAGAACGGCGACGATGGTGAACCCGGGGCTCTTCCAGAGCTGGCGCAGGGCAAATTTGATGTTCCGGCCGGGGTTGGACATACCAAGCCTCCGGGGAAAGCTGTGCACCCATTGGACCGTTGCGGGCGGGCAGTCGGGGACGGCGGTTCAACAAGATGGGGAGGGGGGCAGGGACTGGAGATGTTCAGGTTTGAGCAGGGATGTTCGGGAATGGACAGTGGGCGGGGCTCTTGTCCGGACCTCAGTTCGGGAGCTTGCCGGGGTCGTCCGGAGAGCGCAGACGATCGAGCAGGGCGGGGATCTGGATGGGCTTCATCATCAGGTCGAAGTTATGACCGCGTGCTGTGCCCTTGGTCAGGCGCTGGAGAGCATCGACGTGGCCGGAGATGAGCAGGATACGGCAATGGGGGAGGGCCTCGGTGATGGCGATGGCGGAATCGACGCCGTCAATGTCGCCCATGAAGACGTCCATGACGATGAAGTTGGGAGGCGATTTCAGTGCTGCTTCGATGGCCTCTGGTCCGCTATAGGCGGCACGTGTGTCGAAGCCATTCTGCCGGAGGACGAGGGCCAGCGTATCGGCGATGCGACGATCGTCGTCGACCACGAGCACGCGCAAGGGAGGAGAAGAGCCTGGCATCCCTGGGCCGTCCAAAAGATTGGCGTGGTACTCACCGGTGCTGGACCGGCTATATTGTTGTTCCTGTGCACGTCGGCGAGAGGCGAACCTGGTCGTGTGATGCCGACCAATCCGGGAGGGGCTGTATCGAAGGGGTTTCGGAGCGGTTGGCGTTCACCGCTGCGAGAGAGTGAAGCGCAGGTGATCGATGAGTTCCCGGGGGTGAATGGGCTTGAGGAGAGTTTCGAAGTCGTAGCCTCGCTTGCGGGCGGCGGCGAGCAGATCGTGCACGATGGCGTTGCCTGAGAACAGCAGGATCCTGCAAGCGGGGTAGCGCTCGTGGATGCGAATGGCGGCCTCGATGCCATCCAGGTCGGGCATCATGACATCGGTCAGGAAAAGGTCTGGTCGCCAGGCCAGAGCAGTTTCGACAGCCGCCAGGCCTCCATACACGGAGCGGACCTCGAAGCCTTCGCTGTTGAGGATGAGGCGGAGGGTGTCCGCGATGGTGACCTCATCGTCGGCGATGAGCACGCGCCGTCTGCATTCGCGCACTTCCTGTGAGGCGGTAGTGTGGCGAGGGCGGACCTGTTCTGAATCCGGATCACTGGGCATTTGGGGCAAATCCAGACGAGCAAGCTACTTGCGGGGGCCATCGCGGTATAAGGGGCCGCGGTTCGAACAGATTACTATATGACCATCTTCTCATAGGACACGTGGCATAATGTGACGGTGCCGGACTCATTGCGACAGTTCAAGACGGAGATTTTTCAGGCGCTGGCGAATCCCACGCGTATCGCGATTCTCGATGAGCTGCGGGATGGCGAACTGACGGTGGGGGATCTCGGCAAACGGCTGAGCGTTGAGCAGTCGAATCTGTCGCAGCATCTGGCGATCATGCGTGCGCGGCAGCTTCTGATCGGCCGGAAGTCGGGGAGTCAGGTGTTCTATTCCGTGCGCGACCCGCTGATTTTCAAGCTGCTCGATCTGATGCGCACCTATTTCCAAAATCAGGTGAGCGAGTCCATCGTTCTGCTGGAAGAGATGGAAGACAAGCCGCGGCGCAAGAGTTCGGCTCGGCGCTGAATCTCGGCTAGCCGCTCGGATCTGAGCGTAATCCCAAAAATTGTTAGCTGGTCGGCGTGGGCTGGGTCAGGAAGACCTGCGAGGCCTGGCCGCCGGCGATGCGGTAGACGGCGAACTGACGATACGTCTGCCCGCGGAGTTCGAAGATGAGATCGCCGCGATGATTGCCCTGGGTGTCGACGGCGTCGATCAGCTTCATGCGCGGGGTGACGTCGAGGTTGTCGGCGCTGGCGACCTGTTTGAGCAGGATCTGCGGGTTTCCGTAGAAGTCGGGCTGGGCGATGACGGTGACGTACTTACCCGGATCACCGGCGGCATACGCGGACAGGACCATGGTCGCGCCTCCGCCAAAGGAGAGGCTGAAGACCCGGAACTGCACGTCTTCGAGGACTGGCGGGGCGGGGGCTGCGGGCTTTTTGTGAGTGGTTCGTTTCGCCGCGGTCTTTGCGGGTTTCTGCGGGACCTGGTGGGCGGACGGTTTTCCACCCTCGAGCGATGGCCTTCCGGCGTTGAGGGAGGGTCTTTCCTGTACTGGTGATGAGCTTTCCGGCACGGATGAGGAGCGTGGCGCGGGCGCTGGTTCGTTCTGCGCGGGTTTGATGGGGCCGATCGCCTCGACGGCGGCCTTCTCGAGCGCGTCTTCCATTTTGTGGGCATCGTCGGGGTTGGCCCAGGAGAAGACGAAGGACTGCGTGTCGGTGGTGGTGTTGTCGGAGACGGCGGCGATCTGCTTCATGTCCGGCGGCATGCCGGAGAGGGCGTCGGCTGTATCAATCTTCTCCTGCGATTCGGGTGCGGTGTAGCCCAGGTGCGGACGGTTGGGATCGACTTCCATGGTGCTGGTGGTGGCGGTTTGCGTTGCGCGGCGATGGAAGGTGGGGCGATCGGGATCGGCCTCGGGCTCGCCGGAGGTTGTATCGGAGCCGGAGTGGGTGCGGGGGTGGAGCGTTGGGCCGGTGTGGTCGGACTGATCGGGCTTGCCGGATGTGGGCTGCGCTGCGCCGCCCTGGGTCTCGGTTCCCGGTTCGGGCGCGGGGCGGTGGGCAAAGTGCGGCTTGTCGGGGTCTTCCTGGTTTTCTTTGATCTGGTAGGCGTGGCCGGAGTGGGACTGCGCGACGAGGGGTTTGGGTGCGGCGGGCGGCTGGAATTTGCCGACGCCGAACCAGTGGCCGCCGAGATTCTCCGCGGTGTTGACGTTGAAGAAGCCCTGGGATCTGCCGTCGGATTCCAGTTCATACTGCGTTCCGGTGAGGACGGCGAGGGGCGCAGGCTGGGCGAGGTAGAGTCCGCCGGGCTGGTACTGCGTGCCGTCCCAGACGACGATGGGCACGAGGCGGTTGGCCTTCAGCTCGCTGAGGTCGCCGGTGTATTCGAGGACGGCGGTGGCGCGAAGATGAGTGGTTCCGGAGGGCGCGGTGGTGGCGACGCGGCCGGGATATTGCGCGCAGGCGGGCAGCGCCAGCGCTGCGCTGAGACCCAGGATAATTCCGATGCGAACCCGTGACATAATCCTCGCTGTTTCAACTCAGGGAACAGGGTGCGGGGGATAGGGTATAGGTGTGGTGCGCGTATCCGCTCAATCCTGCACCCGAACACCGTACACTAACAAAAGGGAAAACCATGGAAATCAACGAGAAAGTTGCCGATTTTGCTCTCCTGGATGATTCCGGACACACCGTGGGATTAAAGGATTTTGCCGGTAAGCCGGTCGTTCTCTTCTTCTATCCCAAAGCCGATACGCCTGGATGCACGATTGAAGCATGCGGTTTCCGGGACCAGTTCAAAAAGATCCAGGCGACGGGCGCCGTGGTGCTCGGCATCTCGCGCGACACGCCGCAGGCGCAGAAGAAATTCCGGGAAAAGTATGGGCTGCCGTATCCCCTCCTTGCTGATGTAGACGAAACGGTTTGCAATCTGTTTGGCGTGCTGAAGGAAAAGAACATGT
>DATEPN010000484.1:0-6519 GCA_035273225.1 Acidobacteriaceae bacterium
TCGAAGTACCATCGGACGGAATCGGTTCTCAGATGTGGACCTGATCGAGGCTGGTGCCAGTGATCACCTCGGGCAAGGCATTCTGCACGCGGATCTGTTGTCCGGATCAACCTCGTCGCTGAATAACGGTGCCACCTTTGAGCAGCGGCATTTCGGAGTTGCCCCAAGATCCATTCCGATATCGCTGGTTTCAATTGATTCACTCCGCAGCAAGGACAATCGAATTGATTTCATGAAGATCGACGTCGAGGGCTATGAGGCTGCCGCGCTCAGAGGTGCAGAGAAAAGTATTTCCAGCGACCAGCCTGTTGTGTTTATCGAATGTGATCATCCGAAACACGCGTGCCTCGATTTTCTCGAGTCTGCCGGATACAAAATCGTGGACGCGGACCGGCTGAGCGCACACTGCTCGAACGGTTCCAACAACTTCTTCTGTTTCCCCCTGCATTGCGCCGAATCGATCGACACAGTCTTGGCGCTGGCCAGAAGCTAGCTCAAAGGGGTGGTTGGTAGACCCCATCCCCCTTAAATCCCTGATATATTAGGAATCTGGACCGGTGTGTCCCTGCGTGGGACCCCTTCGTCCGCGAGATTCGCCACTACCCGAAAGGAAAGCTTCCCTGTGCTGATGATTCGTCTGGCGCGCGTCGGTGCGCGCAAACAACCGTATTACCGTGTCGTTGTGATCGAAAAGGACCGTGCCCGCAACGGGCGCTCGGTCGAGGTGGTGGGCACCTACAACCCGCGCACCAATCCGGCGTCTGTGAACTTCAAGCGGGAACGGATCGACTACTGGCGCGGCAAGGGCGCCCAGCTTTCTGATCGGGTCGCCAAACTCCTGGCGGCCACCCCGGCTGCTCCCGCGTCCGGTCCGGCCGGCGACCAGAACGCCACCGCGGCCGCCTGAGGCGGCCGTTTCGCTCCCGGTAACGGAGGGGTCGCCGCTCTTCTGTTCCAAATGCACCCTGAAGTTACTTTTTCCGCTTCCGGAATCACAAAAGTCTGCCGATTCCTCTTTTGTACTTCACGGGCTTACGGTAGTATCCGCGTAGCCCCGGAGATTGTACGACTTGTGTCTTCCCATGGGGGGCATATGAAACAGACGACAGACAGACCCGATGACATGCAGGAACTTGTGACTCAGATTGCCCGCGCGTTGGTAGATGCTCCCGAAGCAGTCGATGTCGAAGCGGTGGAACGTGAGGAGAGTACGGTGCTTCGGCTCCGGGTCGCCCCCACAGATGTGGGTAAGGTGATCGGGAAGCAGGGCCGCACCGCACGCTCTGTACGGACCATCCTTGGTGCCGTCAGCATGAAGCACCATCACCGCTATACGCTGGACATACTGGAGGAGAACCACCACGAAACAGCCCATTCTGAGGAGTAACCTCAGAAGGAGCGAATGGAATCCCCCCGTCCACCGATCCCACAAGGGCCAGGAAAAAAGAACCGCCCTGTTTCTGACAACCAGCCTGCCGAGGCCGGCACCCCGCCCGGCCCCTTCCGTCCGCATGGCGCCAAGTCCGGCGCGAGCGCATCCTCTGCGTGGGTGCTCCTCGCCCGGCTGGTACGGCCGCATGGCCGCCACGGCGAAATCATCGCGGAAATCCTGACCGATTTCCCCGAGCGCTTCCATGAGCGCCGCCGTCTCTTCCTGATTCCGCCTCCGCGCATCGGCACGCCCGCCCGCGAAGTCCTGCTCGAAAACTTCTGGTTTCTGCGCAGCCGCCTTGTTTTCAAAATTCAGGGCATCGACTCCATCAATGAGGCTGAGTCGCTCCGGGGATACGAGGTCGCTGTTCCCGCTGCCGAGCGCGCTCCCCTCGAAGAAGAGGGCTCGGTCTATGTCAGCGATCTGCTCGGCTGTCACATCTTCGATCTGAATCGCGACGGCGCCGATGTGGGCGAGGTCATCGATGTCGATCGCGGGTCGTCGAGCACGGATCTGCTCGTGCTGCGCCGCCCCGGCGTACGCGGTGCCCAGGCCGAGGCGCTGATTCCGTTTGTCCGCGACTATCTCGTACAGATCGACACCGCTGCGCGCCGCATCGAGATGCGCCTGCCGGAAGGGCTCCTCGATGTCAACGCGCCTCTGACGGATGAGGAAAAGCGCGAGCAGCACAACCGATCCTGAATCCGCGCTCCCGATCGTGACGCCGTGGCCAACATCACCACGCTCAGAGACACGAAGGGCCGCCGAGGCGCTTATCCTCAACGGCCCGTCGTTGTCCTGATTACCGGCGCAATCTGTTCTTCGCCGAGCTCTTTTTAGCGGAAGACTTCTTCGCAGACGTCTTCTTCGCGGAACTCTTCTTTGCTGAAGATTTCTTCGATGAATTCTTTTTCGCCGAACTCTTCTTTGCGGAAGATTTTTTCGGTGAAGCTTTCTTAGCGGAAGATTTCTTCGCAGAAGATTTCTTTGCTGAACTTTTCTTCGCTGCGCTCTTCTTCGCTGCGGCCTTCCTGGCCGGTGCCTTCCTGGCCGGTGCCTTCTTCGCCGCTGTCTTCACAGCAGCTTTTTTCGCGGCCTTCTTCGCCGGCGACTTTCTCGCGGCATGCCTCCGCGAGGATGTCGATGCAGCCGCTGCTGGAGCCTCCGAACCACCACCTTCGGTTTCGTCGGCTAGTTCGTCGTCGTCGGAGGAGACTGAAGTGGAAATCTCTTCTTCTTCTTCGTCTTCGCCGAATCCGTCTTCGAGTTCTTCCATCTCATCGTCGGCTTCGGGTTCGAATTCACCCTCGGCGCTTGCATACAGTCTGTAGTCGTCCTGCATCAACATGCCCTCCGGGCTCCGATCAGTTTTGCACCGCTGTATGAGTATGCCAGATTTCCGGCAAAACCCTTGCGGGGCGGATTATAGCAACAGCATGCACAGCATGCTACATCACTGCATCGTCAATGGCCCTTCGACCGCTCAGCCGAGCCCTGCACACTCGTTCTCCATGACAGAATGAGATGCATCCGCACCATGCGATTCGACCTCATCACCATCTTCCCGGAATTCTTCTCCGGCTTCCTCTCGCATGGAGTCCTGCGCCGGGCCATCGCCACCGGCCTGCTCAGCGTCGAAATCCACGACCTGCGCTCCTGCGCGCACGACCGCCATCGCACCGTGGACGACCGGCCCTTTGGGGGCGGGGAAGGCATGGTCCTCAAGCCCGAACCCCTCGCTGAAGCCATCGAATCCCTCGGCCTGCCCCCTCAATCCGCCCGCAACCATGCCCGCGAGCAGGTGATCCTGCTCTCCGCTCAGGGGGCCCGGTTCACGCAGGCCATCGCTCGCGACCTCGCCTCGCTGGACCGCCTCGTGCTCATCTGTGGCCGCTATGAAGGCGTCGACGAGCGCGTCAACCAGCTCTTCTGCGATCGCGAACTCTCTATCGGCGACTATGTCCTCTCCGGAGGCGAACTCGGGGCCGCCGTCATTGTCGATGCCACCGCGCGCCTCGTCCCGGGTGTCCTCGGCAACGAGGCCTCCAGCGAGTTTGAAAGCTTCGGCCCCGCCGACCTCGGCCCGGCTTCCAACATCGACGGGCCGCCGCGCTCGACCCACGGCGCGGGAGGCATCCTCGACTACCCCCACTACACCCGTCCCGCCGAGTTCCGCGGCCTTGCCGTCCCCGAGGTCCTCGCCCAGGGAGACCACGCTGCCATCCGCCGCTGGCGGCGTCAGCGGGCGCTCGAGAAGACCCTGCGCAACCGCCCCGACCTGCTCCGCGACGCCGCCCTTACTGACGAAGACCGGGCTTTTCTCCGCAGCCTCGGCTGGAACAGCTAGCTCGACGAGCTACCGTCTGCATGCAGCGCGAAGCGCAGCAGCTGAATCAGCTCCAGCGGGTGAATGGGCTTCAGGATGAAGTCGAACTCATAGCCGAGTGCCCGCTGTTCGGCCACGCGAGTGGCCTCCCGCTCCTGCGCGGAGATCAGGAAGATGCGACACTGGGGCAATATTTCGCAGACGCGGATGGCCGTCTCGATGCCGTCCATCTCCGGCATTCTCACGTCGCAGAGGAAGATATGCGGCAGCCAGTCCGTTGCCGCCGCGACCGCGGATCGCCCGTCAAAGGTCGCCTTCGCGCTGAAGCCGCTCTGATTCAGGATCGAGACCAGTGTGCGCGCGATGATCTCCTCGTCATCACTGACGAGCACCCGTGGCAGTCCGGTCGAAACCGGCGTATCAGTCACCGTGCGCTCCAGGGCAGATCAAGGGCAATCAGGACGGCAGGGGAAAGATGAATCTGGCGGATCTATTCCGTTGAGAATGGCACGAGTCTAGCACGGAACCGGCCGCGTCCAAGGTCCAGGTCCGCACCTGAACGATCGGCAGCCATCAACTGGAAAACCGAACATGCCGCGGCCGCGGCGGTGCAGGGTCGGGTTGTGTCCCGTTAACCTCTTGCCGATACCTCCCATCGTCCGGTGATGGCGGGAATAGGGGCGGAACTTACCCTTGCTACTCGGCCCCTGCGAAGTGTGTCCGATTACCTGAGTGTCTTTCACTCACTTTTTACCCTCTGACCCCTTGACATCCACAGGCGCACCGCGTAGCTTAGCAGTCGAAGGGCAAAAGTGCTAAACCCGTATCCCGGCGCCCTCTTAGGGCAAGCGGATACTCCCGGACCGCGGCCATCGGCCCTCGTCCGGCGGGTGCCCTGACTCCAGGCAATGGAAAGTTCTTCCGCAGACTCACCTCTGCGGCCTAATCCCTGCGGAGCGCCCGGTGCGCTCCCGGAACACTGTGAAGGAGACGCAATGGCAACGGCAACTGCATCGGCACTCACCACGTTTACTCCGCTGCACGACCGCATCCTCGTCCGCCGCATTGAAGAGAGCGAGACCGTGCGCGGTGGCATCATCATTCCCGATTCCGCCAAAGAGAAGCCCCAGGAAGGCGAAGTGATCGCCGTCGGCAAGGGCAAGTCCAACGACGAAGGCAAAACGTTCCCCCTTGATGTGAAGAAGGGCGACCGCGTCCTCTTCGGCAAGTACTCCGGCACCGAGATCAAGATCGACGGTGAAGAGTTCCTCATCATGCGCGAAGAAGAAGTCCTCGGAATCCTGAAGAAGTAACAGAGGCGCCGGGTGCCCCATGTCTCGCGATGCTCGCGAAATGGGATGACAAAGTTCTGATCAACAAGTTCCAAGGAGACTCAACAATGGCAAAGCAAATTCTGCACGGAGAGGATTCCCGCCAGGCCATCCTGCGCGGCGTCAACGTCCTCGCGGATGCGGTGAAGGTGACGCTCGGTCCCAAGGGCCGCAACGTCGTCATCGAGAAGAAATTCGGTTCGCCCACCATCACCAAAGACGGCGTGACGGTGGCGAAAGAGATTGAGCTGAAGGACTCGCTCGAGAACATGGGTGCGCAGATGGTGCGCGAAGTCGCCTCCAAGACCTCCGACGTCGCCGGCGACGGCACCACCACCGCCACCGTTCTGGCGCAGGCCATCTATCGCGAAGGCGTCAAGACCGTCGCCGCCGGCGCCAACCCGATGGCGCTGAAGCGCGGCATCGACAAGGCCGTTGAGGCCGTGGTCGGTAAGCGCGACGAGCAGGGCAATGTTCAGGGAGGCGCGCTGGCGCAGTTCTCCAAGCCGGTCACGGGCGACATGATCGCCCAGGTCGGCACCATCTCCGCCAACTCCGACGACACCATCGGCACCATCATCGCCGAGGCCATGAAGAAGGTCGGCAAGGACGGCGTCATCACGGTCGAGGAGTCGAAGACCCTCGAGACCCAGCTGGAAGTCGTGGAAGGCATGCAGTTCGACCGCGGCTACCTGAGCCCCTACTTCGTCACCGACCCGGACCGCATGGAAGCGGTGCTCGAAGAGCCCTACATCCTGATCTACGAGAAGAAGATCAGCTCCATGAAGGATCTGCTCCCGCTGCTCGAGCAGGTCGCGCGCAACGGCAAGCCGCTCGTCATCATCGCTGAGGACGTGGACGGCGAAGCCCTCGCCACCCTGGTCGTCAACAAGCTGCGCGGCACCCTGAACGTCGCGGCCGTCAAAGCCCCCGGCTTCGGCGACCGCCGCAAGGCCATGCTGGGCGACATCGCCATCCTCACCGGCGGCAAGGCCATCACCGAAGACCTCGGCATCAAGCTCGAGAACGTCAAGCTCGAGGACCTCGGCCGCGCCAAGCGCATCACCATCGACAAAGACAACACCACCATTGTCGAAGGCCGTGGCGACAGCAAGGCCATCGAGGGCCGCGTGAAGGAGATCCGCAACCAGGTCGATAAGACCACCTCCGACTACGACCGCGAGAAGCTGCAGGAGCGGCTCGCGAAGCTCGTGGGCGGCGTGGCGGTCATCAAGGTCGGTGCGGCCACCGAGACCGAGATGAAAGAGAAGAAGGCTCGCGTCGAGGACGCCATGCACGCCACCCGCGCGGCTGTCGAAGAGGGCATCGTCCCCGGCGGCGGCGTTGCGCTGGTCCGCTGCGAAAAGGCCGTCGAGGAGCTCATCAAGTCCCTCCAGGGTGATGAGAAGATCGGCGCCCAGATCGTCCGC
>DATEPN010000485.1:0-8389 GCA_035273225.1 Acidobacteriaceae bacterium
AGCCGAATGTAGTACAGCGCAGGGTTGAGCTTGCGGTTGCGGGCATTGGCGTGCGGCTGATACTGCACGAAGCTGGCATTCGCTCCGGCGTGACAGCGGCTGCAGGTGGCGACCAAGTTCGGATTCGCGACCGGCGATGCCGGATCCGAAGCGGGCAGAACTTTGTGCGCCTGATGGCAGTCCCAGCAGCGGGCGGTTTCGGTGTAGCCGCCCAGCAGACCAAGCTGCGAGTGGAAGGTGTCGCGATAGGTGGAGAACTTCTCACGATGGCAGTTGCCGCAGACCGGGGTGGACTGCATGCGGAAGTCCGCTGAGGTCGGCTGGAGGATTCCGTGCGCCGTATGGCAGTCGGTGCAGACCGGAGCATTCTTGTCGCCGGCTGCGACCGCCTTGCCGTGGACGCCCTGCTGGTACTGCTCGTTGATGCCGAAGTGGCAGGAGCCGCAGGTGGCCGGGATGTTGGCGCGGAAGGTCGAGCTTTGCGGATTTTTGTGGCTCAGGATCTTGTGCGACCCGTGGCAGCTGGTGCAGTTCGCGGCGACCAGCAGTCCCTCTTTGCCGATGGCGAAGCCGTGGATGGAATCGATGTAGGAGGCGTAGACATTCGACAATCCGTGCTTCTTCGCCATCGCCTCGTTGCCGTGGCAGGTTCCGCAGGTCTTCGGAATGTTGAGGGGATAGACGGGCGAAGTGGGATCGCCCTTGGGCACGACACCGTGGGCATCGCCGTGGCAGCTGATGCACGGATGCTCGCTGGCATTGGCGTGCACGCTGGTGCCGAGACCGCTGGCTTCCTCAGCGTGGCAGGTCTGGCACTGGACGGCGGCAGGCTTGTCCGGGTGCGGATAGTCGTGAATGGCGGTGTGGCAGTCGTTGCACTGGAGCGAGCCGTGGATGCTGGCATGGAATTTGTCGGCATTCACCGCGATGCTGTGCCCGGACGCATCCTGCATCGACGCATCGCCGTGGCACGAGAGACAGTCGGCGTCCGCGCGCAGCGGCTTCGGGCACAACACCAGCAGAAGCCCCAGGCAGGTCAGGGCCAGAGAGGAAACGGTTTTCATTTCAGCTCCGGTACGTACAGCCGTTGATCGCGGCGCGCCGGGAGAGTGCTCCCGGCGTGCGTCCGCAATCCGGCGTTCGTCTCGTCTCCGCTACTTCTGGAGGGTGCGGATGAAGGAGACCACTTCTTTGATCTGGGCATCGGTCAGTTTGCCGTTGTAGGCGGGCATCTTGCCTTTGCCGTCTTTGGTGGTGGCGATGAGATCTGCGTCCGACTCCTTCACGACGGAAGGATCTTTGAAGGACGGAATCTTCATCATCTTGCCCATCGGCGTAGCTGCCGTGCCGTCCGGGCCATGGCACATCTGGCACTTGGCTTTGTAAGTGTCGGCGCCGGCGCTCTGCGCGAAGACAGGCGCCGCGATGGACGCGGCCAGCGTAAGAAGAACCGCGGTTCTGATACGACGAGTCATTGAGGAGTGCTCCTGGACCCGGGGTCTACAGTCCCAGGTTCTTCCTCACTGTGACGGGTCGGCACAGGGGTGGTCTGTGATGCGGGGCACAACCGCCTGTGACCTTGCCCCGGAGCGGTTACGTCGGGAACGAAGGGGACCGGCTAGTCGTCGGCCCCGCTTTCATGAGGGCGTACCGCCGGGGGTGCAACGGGACGCGCCGTGGGGGTTGAGGCGGGCTTGTGTACCTCTTCCGCAGAGCCTTCCCGCACCTCGTGCTCGGGCGCGCGGCCGGTGAGGAAGGTCCACTTCAGCGGGTAGATGTCCGGATCGAAGATGACGGCATAGAAGTGCCAGACCAGGATGGCCGCCGTCGCCAGGATCGCCTCATAGAAATGGACCGCCGTGCTGATGGCCAGGATGGAGGCCGGATGCGGCAGGTGGGCCAGGATCCAGTCGTTCAGCCAGAGCAGGACACCGCTCACAGCCATGACCACTGTGCCCCACACCAGCGCCCAGTACTCCGCCTTCTCGGCGTAGTTGAAGCGGCGGTAATGCGGCAGCTCCTTGCGGCGGCCCAGGTTGTGCTGCACGGTCTGGACGGCCTCTTTGCCATCGCGCAGATCGGGAATCATGTCGCGGAACCAGCGACGGCCGCTCCTCCTGGCCATGAGGTACACGATGTGGTAGACCGACGTGCCGATGAGCACGACGCCGGCGATGCGATGCAGCCAGCCGCGGATCGGATAACCATGCTCCCAGTCCACGAAAGGAGCGGCCCAGAAGGAATGCGGGAACTTGAGGGCGAATCCGGTGACGACCAGGAGGATGAAGCTGACGACCAGCAGCACATGCTGGACGCGCTCGTTGTAGGTGAGGCGCAGCTGCCCGTGCGTCTTCCGGTAATGCGCCAGCGTGGCCAGGATCTTGCGGCGCCAGTCGATGGCGTTGTGCAGCAGCATCAGGCCGAGTGTCACGGGGATGACGACGAGGTAGAAGAGCTTCACGAATCCGAGCAGCTTGCCGCCCGGGGTGCCGCTGGACATGCCGTGCACAGGGCCAATGGCAAAGCGGCGGCCGGCGTCGGTATGGCACTGACCGCAGGTATTGCCGAGGTTGGCGCGGTTGACGGTGGAACGCGCATCGGTGGAGGCGTAGATGTTATGCACGCCGTGGCAGCTGGCGCAGTTCGCGACCGTCTGCCGGCCCTCGTGGGCGGCCAGGCCGTGATAGCTGTCCTCATAGGTCGGCACGCGGTCCTGCGGCAGGCCGAAACCGGCCATCAGCTGCTCGTTCGCATGACAGCGCGAGCAGGCCTCCTCGGAGACGTTGGCCATGTAGACCGGCGAACCGGGATCGCCCGGGCCGAGGATGCGGTGTTCGCTGTGGCAGTCGGTGCAGGTCGCCGCCTGCAGCACGCCCTTGCCGACCGCCTGGCCATGAATGCTCTGCGCGTAGGTTGCGTAGACACCGGAGTGGCACTTGCCGCAGGTGGAGGCAACATTCTGCTTCCAGATCTTCGAGCGGGTGTCGGAAAGCGGCAGAATGTTGTGCGCTCCATGGCAGTCGCTGCACGAGGCGGCGTTCAGATTGCCCTGGTGGATGGCGCGCCCATGCACGCTCTGCTCATACGCCTCCACGGGCCGGACCTGCGCGAACATGTACTTCGCGGCAAGCTTCGGATTGGAGTGGCAGGTTCCGCAGGTATTCGGCAAATGCTGCTTGTTGACGGGTGAGTTGGCGTCCGTCCCCGCGACGACGGTGTGCGCGGATCCGTGGCAGCTCTGGCAGTTGGGCACATCGGTATTGCCGCTGGCGCGCGCGCGGCCGTGAATGCTGCCCTTGTACTCGTCGACCTGCTGCTGGTGACAACCAGCGCAGAGTTGCGGGCCGGAGACGGCTCGCGCCACATTGCCGGTCGTATGGCAGGCGATACAGGTCTGGGCATCTTTGGGATTGCCGAGCGTCGCATGGACGCTGGTCGTCAGCGCCTGCGCCGCGTCACTGTGGCATGTTATGCAGGAGGCGGAGGCGGTTCTGGCGTTATGGCTCTGCGCCGCCGCGCCGGCATGGCAGTCGATGCAGGCCAGAGCGCCATGGGGGCCCTTCATATGGGCCGCCGGATTGACGCTGATGGTTTTGCCCTGGGAATTTTTCAGGCCGACTGAGGAGCCGTGGCAGGTGAGACAGTCTGCCGCCTGCTGCGCCCGAAGAGAGAGGGGTCCGACAACGATAAGGAGAACGAGGAGGAGAATCGAGAGGCAGACGCTGCGATTTTCGCCTTGCAGAAGAACCTGTCGTTGCGCAGGGGTCCCCATGACAACCTTCTTCCTGCTTCCGTGGCGAGGCTGGGGTTTTCGCCGGGAAGCCTCCGGCATCGCCGGAGAGATCACTTGCGCGTGCTGCGGCGCCTGAGCGGGATCCCTCTGGAATGCCCTGCTCAGGCGTCGCGAACGGCTATTTTTGCAGCGTGCGGATGTAAGCGACCACGTCCTGAATCTGCGCGTCGGTCAGCTTGCCTTTATAGGCAGGCATTTTGCCGACGCCGTCGGTGGTGTCCTTGATCAGCTTGGCGTCGGTCGCCTTCACGTCCTCGTCGGATTTGAAGGAGCGCACCTTCATGCTCTTGCCGACCGGAGTGTTGCCGGTTCCGTCTGCGCCGTGGCACATGGCGCACTTTGTCTTGTAAATTGCCGCACCGCCGTCCTGCGCGAAGGCGGGAGCGGCCGTAAGAAGAGCCAGCAGAAACGCTGCGGCAGCCGAACGAAATGTCATAAGGCCTCCTGTTCCCGGGTATGGAAAGCTCGGGAATTTCCCAGTCCCATCAGAAACCCGGAGACGCAGGAAAGCAGTGATGGCAGGCACAGGAGCCAACGGCGGAAGGTTACGATCGTGCCCGGGAACCCGAGCAGAAAGAAGATGGCCGGGGGGTACCCCGGCCATCGTGTGGTAGAGATGAGGGCTCAGAACTCGTAGTGCATCCCGAGCGTGACGACGTTGCCATGGAAGTTGCGGGGGGCGATGGGTGCGACACCGCCTCCCTCGCCGTATCCGTAGTAGTCCCAATTGCCGCTGAAGCCCCATCCCGCGGCCACCGTGTAGGCAACGCTGGCGTACGGTGTCTGGTATTCGGACTTGAGCGATCCGGGTACCTGCCGCGGATTCAGAAACTCCGTGCGGCCGCTGACCGCGCTCATGCGGTAACCGAGGCCAGTGCGCAGCTTCGTCACCGGGCTGTAGACGAGTCCGGCGGAGCCGAACTGCGTCGGGGCGTTGTAATAGCTGTTGCCATAGAACGCGGTCGTCGTTGTCGCGGTGTTCACGGCATTGCCGCAGGGCACGCCCACCGCCAGCGGCGTCGCACCAGCAGGAACAAAGCCCACGTCGGCGTAGCAGTTCTGCACCACCGAGAAGACGTCCGTGTACCCATAGCTGAGATCCACGCCATAGCGGACGTTGGGAGCCAGCGAGGCCGCAGCCGTAAAGCTCCGGTTATGCGCCCTGTAGCCCACATTGATCTGGTTGTCTCGCCTCTCCAGGTCGTTGAAGGTTCCGGCGATGGTCGCCCAACTCTTCGGCTTCCAGCTGCTGCGCAGCTGATAGTGCTGGAAGTTTTTCGGGGCGATCTGTACGTAGGCATTGCTGGCGTACCCGATTTCGAGGCTGCCGTTCACCTTCCAGTTTGCGGTGGGCCGCAGCGCGGATCCGATCAGCAAAGCACTCTCGTGGTCGTTATAGGTGTAAGCCTCCGGTCCAGTCGACACGATGAAGCCCAGGTTGCGGGAGCGATAGCGGTAGCCAAGGGAGACGTCGGCCCATGTGGAGGCCTCGATCTCAAAGGCAACCGTATTCTGCTCGATTTTTTGGCCAAGGAAGTTGCCGGCCAGGGTGATGTCCGGCTCCTCCGCCGGCCCCGGCGCTGTGTTCAGGTTGGTTCCGGCGTGACTGACCTGTTCGAGGAAGTTCGTCGCCGGCTGGCGGAAGTTCTGGAAATCGAACTGCTCGGTCAGGTGGACTTTGTCGGTCAGCGTCCAGTCGAAACCATAGTCTGCCGAGACGTTGAACCGGGCCGCCCATGCGTTCCCATTAATGGTGAACTCGCGATCGCGGGTTCTGGTTTCCAGTCCGTTGAAATGCTCGAAGTAGTTCGGCAGGTGCATATTCGCATCGGTGTAGCTGATGCGTCCATTCATGATGAAATTCGGAATATCCGAGGTCTGGAACCGGAACTCTTCGGTCGGAGACAGAGTGCGCGTCGGCTCGAGCCGGGTGTCCTGCAGATAGCCATTGCAGGCGCCCGTCGTCGTTGGCGGATTGGTAGCCAGCGTCTTATAGCAGCTTGCCGCAGGAGCCGCGTTGAATCCGAGGCTCACGGGCGTGCCGTTGGCCAGCTGCGCATTGAAGCCGGTCAGCTGCCAGGTCGTATTTCCCTTGAAGTGATTGATGATCTCGTCATAGGTGAAGATGGTGTGCGCCCACGGCTTCCAGTCAATCCCGGCCAGCCAGGTATCGGTACTGTTCCGCCACGCCTGAAAGAGCAGAGCATCGGCGCCCTGATGAATCGAACTGTACGTCGGGCCCTCCATGATGTTCTGCGAGTAGCCGGCGCGGATGCTGACCTTCGAGAGCGGAAACAGCGTCAGCGTGGTATCGGTCATGCGCCGCACGGTATTAAACAAGTGCTGCGCATCATTGACGACCGGGAACGCGTATGTCCCGGTGGCGTTCGTGTACGTGGTCGGGCGAACCAAAGGATTGCCGAAGAGGTTGTAATCGAAGTACTGGCGATCCCGCCGGAAGAGGCCATTGAAATCGTAGAGCTTCCCTTTGGACATCCGGATCGTGGAGAAGTTGTTGGGATCGCCGCCGTAGCCCGCGCTGCCGGTGAACAGCGTGTCGAACAGGAAGTGCTGCGAGCCGGGCAGAGCGCGCATGTCGAGGGTCTGGTTCAGAATGCGCGGGCCGGTGTGCAGGTTGACCATCGTGTTCCACACGGCGTTACTGCCTGAATGTTCGGCGATATGACCACCGACATCGATGGTCTGGTGAATGGCGTAGCCGTCCTTGACGGTTCCCTTCGGATTCGCATCCTGGGCCGCCGCCACAGCTGCAAATCCAAGCATTCCCGCGAGCAACGCAACGGAAACGCGAGGAGCGGCGTGAACAAGTGCTTGTACTGAGCGAACGCTTTTCATGTCTCTCTCCTTTCCGTTACTTGAAGAAAACGTCACTGGCATTCGAGCCGTGGATTTGCGTATGGCAGCTGGTGCAGGAGACGTACTGCGCTGCCTGGTTGTGGACCGGGCCGGTCGGCGATACCGCATGCGGGAACGCTGCAGTATTCGTCTCCGAATGGCATTGCAGGCAGAGCGTGTTCACGTTGCCCACGTTCAGCAGGCGCGCGTTGGGCGAACCGTGCGGCGAGTGGCAGCTGACGCAGCCTTCGGCCTTCACGACCGGGTGCTCATAGGCAAACGGGCCGGCCGTCTCGCTGTGGCATTTCGTGCAGATCGCATTCTGGTCGGCGGTAGAGCGAAGATTCTTGCGGTTAAACGTGCCATGCGGATCGTGGCAGTCGCTGCAGGCGATCAGGCCTTCCTCGACGCGGTGATGGAAGGGCTGCGAAAACGCGGGCTTGACGTCGGTGTGGCACGTAAAGCACAGCTTCGGCTGCTCGGCCTTGAGCAGATGCTCCGGCGTTTCGGCGGCATGGACGCTGTGGCAACTGGTGCAGCCGACGCCCTGCTTTGCATGCTCCGAGCGCGGGAAGTTGGCGTGCGCCCCGCCGTGGCAGCCCAGGCAGGTCGCGTCGATCTGCGTGGTCGTCATTTTGGTGAAGCGGCGAATCTTCGTGACGTCGCCACCGCCCTCGACGTGCGCCTTGCCCGGACCATGGCAGCTTTCGCAGGTGACGCCTTTACCGGCGTGCTCGAGCGTGAGCCGGGAGTGAGGGTTGGTTCCAAATTTCTTCACGACATCTTCGTGGCAGGTGGCGCAGGTGTCCTGCCCGACAAAGTCGGAGGGCTGCGCTGCCGCCTTCTCTGTGGCCGCAGCGGCAGACTGCTGACCCGGACCTGCGGCCAGCGCCATCCGGGTTCCCGCGAAGCCGGTCAGGAGCAGAAGACATGCCATGCTGGTTACTAAACGACGCATGCGGACTCACCTCGCACAGTAAGCCGGGCAGTCGATGAACTCGAGTACCTCGACCTGGCTGAAATGACTTCTGTAGACATGCTCTGAGCATAGGGACCGGACGAAAGCCGTCACTGTGATAAAGCTCACATGCCGGAGTTACTTTTGGAGCAATTCGCCCAATAAGTTCGCTCATGCATAACGAGTTACAGCCGAGGCGCCACTTCAGGAGACGGTTACCTGTGGATTAAAGGGGTCTGAAGCCCCGGGGAGGATAACAATATTCGAGAAAATCCTCAGGGAAGGCGCAGAAGGCACGCTCGCCAGGCCGTCTCGCACGTTACTTCGGTTTGGAAGGTTTCCGCGTTTTTTGGGGAGGGCCGCAGTTACAGCACAGTAACGCGTTCGGCTGCGCTCTGTCGCCGGGATGCGGAGCGGCGATTCGCGATCCAGTGACGCCAGCGCTCCATGCCTTCGCCGGTCGTGCAGGAGACGCGCAGAATCTCGATGTTCGGATTGACCTGGCGCGCATTCGCCTCCGCCGCCTCGATGTCGAACGGGACGTAGGGGAGGAGGTCGAGCTTCGTCAGGATCAGCAGCGACGATTTGTGGAAGATGGACGGGTACTTCAGCGGCTTGTCTTCGCCTTCGGTGACGCTGAGCAGCACGATCTTGGCTTCTTCTCCCAGATCGTAGCTGGAGGGACAGACGAGATTGCCGACGTTCTCGATGAAGAGGACGTCGAGGTTTTCGAGCGGCCACGGCTCGAGCGCGCGCTCGATCATTTTGCCGTCCAGATGGCA
>DATEPN010000486.1:0-7735 GCA_035273225.1 Acidobacteriaceae bacterium
GTGGACCCGCAGCGCTTCCCCCCGCCGAAACCGTAACGTAGTGCCGTTGCAATGCCGCCCGCAGCCACTTGCCGTGCCGCGGAGTGCGCCCGCCAATACTGGTAAAATGAGAGTTTCACGAGAGATTTTTCCGCTCGCGTCTGGCCAGCCCTGCTCCGCGCAGCCTGGCTCGCGATCCTGCTGAGCGCACCCGAGGAGATTCATCATGGCGAACACCCACAATGGCAACGGCAGCAACCCTGGTTCCGGCACGACCCTCCGCCTCAAGATTGGTCTGGCCGAGATGCTGAAGGGCGGCGTCATCATGGACGTCACCAGTGCCGAGCAGGCGATCATTGCCGAAAAGGCCGGGGCCGTCGCCGTGATGGCGCTCGAGCGCGTGCCGGCGCAGATTCGTGCCGAAGGCGGCGTGGCCCGCATGGCTTCCATTAAGAAGATTCGCGAAATCGAGGAAGCCGTCTCCATCCCGGTCATGGCGAAGTGCCGCATCGGCCACTTTGCCGAAGCGCAGGTGCTGCAGGAGGTCGGCGTCGACTTCATTGACGAATCCGAAGTCCTGACGCCCGCCGACGAGCTTCATCACGTCGACAAGCACGCCTTCACCACGCCCTTCGTCTGTGGCGCGCGCGATCTGGGCGAAGCACTGCGGCGGATCGCGGAAGGCGCAGCCATGATCCGCACCAAGGGCGAGGCGGGCACCGGCGACGTGGTCCACGCGGTGAAGCACATGCGGCAGATCGTGAAGGACATTCGCTCCCTCACGGTGCTGGGCGAAGAAGAGCTCTACGCCGCCGCGAAGGATTTCCGCGCGCCCTATGAGTTGATTCGCATGGTGGCCCGCGACGGCAAGCTGCCGGTGCCGAACTTCTCTGCGGGCGGCATTGCCACGCCGGCCGACGCTGCTCTGGTGCGCCAGCTGGGCGCCGAGGCGGTCTTCGTCGGCTCGGGCATCTTTATGAAGGACAGCTACACGTTCGCCGAACCCGAAGAAGCTGAGATCCGGGCACGCGCGATCGTGCGCGCAACCACGCACTTCGACGACCCGAAGGTCCTGGCAGAGTGCAGTGAAGAGTGCACCGGCGCGATGAAGGGTTTGGCTGTCGCCGCGATGGATCAGGCGCAGATGCTGCAAACGCGCGGCTGGTAGGTCGAAGCCGCACCGGCGGACGCGGCTTCGGCGCAAATGCGGGCGGGGAAGGAGAATCGCGATGCAGATCACAGTTCAGTTACCGGATGACATTCAGGCCCACGAGAATCCGGATCGCGAAGCGCTGGAGGCGCTTGTGATCGCGGGCTTCTCATCAGGCACGTTGAGCGCGTATCAGGCGCGAGTTCTGCTTGGCCTTGAATCGAAGTTCGCATTCGATGCCTACGTGAAGGAGCACCAGATCGAGGGAGGAAGTTACGGGCTCGCCGAGTTTGAAGAAGACGTTGCGACGCTCAGTAAACTGGATTCTCCGGCGAAGCGAAGTGCATGATCGTCGTCGCCGATTCAAGTCCACTCCATTACCTCATCCTCATCGGCCAAACCGACGTCCTGCCAATACTCTTCAACCGGGTCGTTATTCCAGACGCGGTTCGGTCTGAGTTGACTGATCGCTTCGCCCCTATCTCTGTGGATCAATGGATCAGGAACCCTCCGCAATGGTTGGAAATTCGCCTGGCATCTTCGAAATTTCCGGACGCTCTGATCAGTCTTGATAAGGGAGAGCGGGAAGCAATAAGCCTTGCAAGGGAAATGAGGGCTGATTATTTGCTTGCCGACGATCTTCGAGCACGGATCGAGGCAGAGCGCCAGCAACTGGTCGTCATCGGCACCATTGGCATCCTCCAGCGCGCCGCCGCGTCCGGGCTTCTGGATTTCGATGGCGCATTCTGGGAACTTGCACAGACAAACTTCCGAATGTCTCCAGCATTCCGTAAGAGCATCATTGATCGGTCGAAAAAGAAATGAAAGGTTCGGCCTCCACACGCATCGGCGTGCTCGCCATCCAGGGCGACTACGATGCGCACGCGCGCGCGCTGCGTGACATCGGCGCGGAGCCGGTGCTCGTGCGCAAGCCGGAACAGCTCGCCGACCTCGACGGCCTGATCATTCCCGGCGGCGAATCGACCACCTTCCTGAAATTTCTCGAGCGCGACGGCTTCCTCACCTCGCTGCAGGACTTCGTCCGCACAAGACCCACCTTCGGCACCTGCGCCGGGTGCATTCTGCTGGCGAAGGAAGTGACGCATCCGGCACAGGCCAGCCTGGGTGTACTCGACGCCACCGTGCAGCGCAACGCGTACGGACGCCAGATCGACTCTTCGATCCAGACCGCCGAGACGCAGCTTCCCGGCGGCCCGCTGGAAATGGTCTACATCCGCGCCCCGCGCATCGTCAAAGCCGGCGACCAGGTCCAGGTGCTCGCCGAGCGCGACGGCTTCCCGGTGCTCGTCGAGCAGGCACACCTCATGGCGGCCACCTTCCACCCGGAGCTCTCCGACGACCGCCGCGTGCACCAGCATTTCCTGGACCTCGTCCGGCAGCACAAGCGCAACCATCCGCAAAACCGCTAAGCTGTTACTTCGTCCCCATGCACTGGCTCCCGCCCAATGGCGCGCTGCAGGGCATCGCCCTGGATCATCTCCTGCAGCGCTACCTGTCGATCATGTTCTGGCTGTTCATCGCAGCGCAGGTGCTGATCCTTGCAGCGATGTTCCGCCGCCGATCGACCAGAAGTTCCGGCGCCGCGAACCGCGGCCAATCCACGCGTGTCTTTCTCGTCGCCGAGCTGCTGCCGCTGCTGGCCATCTCCGGGCTGTATGCCTGGATGATCTTCACCAGCCACCATTTGTGGGCGGCGCGCCGCGAGCACGCAGCCGGACCCCAGGCGCTCCAGGTCGAGGTCACCGGCGTGCAGTTTCAGTGGTACTTCCGCTATCCCGGAGCAGACGGCGTTTACGGTACGCTCCATCCGGACCTGGTCAACGCGCCCGCAGGAAATCCGTTGGGCCTCGACCCGCAGGACCCGCACAGCGCCGACGATGTGGTTTCGTCCATCCTCATGCTTCCCGCGGACCGCCCCGTCAATCTGAGCCTGCGCTCTCAGGACGTGATCCACGGCTTCTTCATTCCCGGCATGCGCCTCAAGCAGGACACGATTCCCGGCATGCCCAGCCACCTGACCTTCACGCCGGCGATCGCGGGCGATTATCCGATCCTCTGCACCCAGGTTTGTGGCCTGGGCCACGCGCGGATGCAGGCGCGCCTGCGCGTTCTCTCCCAGGCAAACTACGACCGATGGCTCACCGCACGCGAGCAGGCGCTCCACGCAGCGGAGGCGACGCGATGACTACGCCGACCAGCGACCGCTGGCGCTTCCGCGTCTTCACCACGGATCACCGCAGCCTTGCCACCCTGTATCTGCTGCTCGCGCTCGCTGCAGTGATTCTCGGCACGCTGCTGTCGCTCGCCATGCGCATCCATCGCATCTGGCCCGCCTACGTGTTTCCCCTGTTCGGCGTGCCGAGCCCGGAACAGTACCTTGCGCTCGTCACGATGCATGGCACGCTGATGGTCTTCTTCGTGCTGACCGTGGTGCCGCAATCCGCCTTCCCGAATCTCGTTCTGCCCGACCAGATCGGCGCAGCGCGCATGGCTCTGCCGCGCCTGAACGCCGCAGCGTTCTGGATCAGCTTGATTTCCCTGCTCGTTCTGCTCGCAGCCTTTGCCGTGCCCCAGGGCGCTCCGATCTCCGGCTGGACCAGCTATCCCCCGCTCAGCGCCTTTGCCGCCGCCGGTCCTGGCCAGGGCACCGGTATGGACCTTTGGCTGGTCAGCATTGCCCTGTTCTGCGTCGCGGCCATGGCGTCGTCCATCAGCTTCCTCGCGACCATCTTCTTCCGCCGCGCCCAGGGACTACGCTTCAGCCGGCTGCCGCTGACCGTCTGGTCCTGGATCGCCAGCTCAGGGCTCACCGTCACCGCGTTCATCGTTCTGTTCGCTGCGGCGGTGATGCTGCTGGCGGACCGGCATCTCGGCACAAGCTTCTTCCTGCCCGCCGGCGAGGTCATCAACGGCATCCGCCAGCGCTCCGGAACGGGCAGTCCCATGCTGTGGCTGCACCTCTTCTGGTTCTTCGGACACCCGGAGGTCTACATCTCCATCCTTCCCGGCATGGGTCTGGCCTCCTCGATCCTCGCCAACTTCACCCGGCGTCCCGTGCCCGCCTATGGACTGATGGTCGGAGCGACACTGGCAATCGGCTTCCTGGGCCTCGGAGTGTGGGGACACCACATCTTCGTCTCCGGCATGAATCCGTACGCCGGAACGGCCTTCGGCCTGACGACCATCGCCATTGCGGTCCCCAGTTCGGCCGAGGTTCTCACCTGGCTGGCGATGCTCTTCCGTGGACGCATGCGCCTCGACACGCCCATGCTTTTCACGCTGGGCTTCATCTCATTCTTCATCGCCGGAGGCCTCACCGGACCGGTCCTGGCGCAGCCCGCGCTCGACAGCTATCTGCACAACACCTTCTTTGTCGTGGCGCATTTTCATCTTGTTATGGCAATGGCCGGAGTCTTCACCATTTTCGCGGGCATCTACTACTGGTATCCATTGCTCACGGGGCGCCGAATGAACGAAATGCTGGGCAAGCTGCACTTCTGGGTCTCCGTGATCGCCGCGTACGGAACGTTTTTCCCGATGCACTACGCCGGCCTTGCCGGAGAGCCACGTCACTATGCTCAGCTCACCGGCCCGGTGGAGTCCTTCGCCAGCCTCATCCCCGTCGAGCGTGGCATCACCTGGTCGGCGCTGACGCTTGCCGCCGTGCAGTTCGTCTTTCTCTTCAACATTTTCTGGAGCATCCGCCGCGGCGCTCCGGCCGGCGAAAATCCGTGGAGCGCAACCACCTTCGAGTGGTTGCCAAACACGCATCTCATAACCAGCAGCGGCCCGTACGATTACGGACCAGGCATGGAAACAGAGGCGAGTTGCCCGCAGGGGCAGCCTTCGTCATCCTAAGAGGTTGTCAGCCGGAGAGGACGCCCACAGCCAATCCGGAGTAAGCTTTTAGAACTCAAACGGAGTCCCGCTATGCCCGCCACCTTTACCCGTCACACGGTTGAAATTGAGCGCAAGGACACCGGGTACGGGGGCAAACCACCGCTCGACCGCCGTCCGACCGGCGGCGGCGGGGGCGACGACAACTGGGATTCGCGTCCATCCGGCCGCCGCGGCCCGCGCGAGATGCTCATCCGCTACCGTCTGGCCGTTCTTTCCGTCCTGACCGCCGACTTCGTCTTCTTTGCCGTGCTGATCAGCGTCTTCTTCGTGCGCCCCAGCGCCGGGCACATCGACGCGACTGAAAGCTTCGTCTCCGACTGGCACCCTCTCTCGATTCCTCCCATCCTCTGGCTCAACACCGCCGTCCTGCTGCTCTCGGCCATCACGGCAGAAATCGCGCGCCGACAGCTCTTTCATGAAATTGACGTCATGGAAGAATGGCTCGGCCTTGGACGACCCGCCGTCCGTCGCGCAGCTCCCTGGCTGCTGGCGACGATCGGCCTCGGAGTCCTGTTCCTCTCCGGGCAGTGGATCGCGTGGCATCAGCTCGCGCTGCAAGGCCTTACGTTCTCCACGAATCCCAACAGCAATTTCTTCTACCTGGTCACCATTGCGCACGGCTTCCATTTGCTGCTCGGGCTCCTCGCGCTTCTCTTCGCCATGGGCGCCATGTTCCACTTCAAGCGCGTTGAGCTGCGCCAGATCGCAGTCGACTGCTCCAGCTGGTACTGGCACGCCATGGGTGTCTTCTGGGGATTCATCTTCGTGCTGCTGGTGTGCTCGCAGCACTAGCGGCACGCCTCCTGTCTGTCCCACTCCAGCCTTCTTCGAAGAGCGTGAGCGCACCTCGGCCGTACAGGTCCGTTTAGACTGATCGCAGTCATGCGATATGCGATCGTGGTCCTTGCTTTGTTGGGCGTCGTCGTGTCTGCGCTTGCCCTGCGCGTCCACTACACCACCGGGACCGAGCCCTGCGACATCAATTCCCATTGGGATTGTGGAACGGTCAATCGCAGTTCCTACGCAACCGTCGATGGCATCCTCTGGCACATCCGCGCCGCGCGTCACCCCGACGATGTCACCGGCCCCGCACCGAGGACTGGCTTCCCGGTCGCGACGCTCGGCATCATCGGATACGCGCTGATTGCGCTCTTCGCGTTTCTCCGCCAGCGTGCGCTGACCGTCGTCTTCGCCCTCGGCGGACTCGGCGTCGCCCTCTACCTCAGCCATATCGAGGCGCATGTGCTCGAGGTCTGGTGTCTGTACTGCGTCATCTCGCAAACGCTCATCGCCATCATCACGCTGCTTGCGTTCGTGGCGCTTTTTGTCAGGCGCCGAACCGCTTAGCCGCGCAACGTCTTATCATCCCAGTACAAAGCGGCGGCATCTCTCCGGCCGCTCGATGGGATGGAGCGCACGCCTCGCAATCTCGTCCGCTGGTTGTTTGCCGCTGACGCCGGTCCGCGCGACCGCTTTGTGCCGCGGTGGTTCTTCCTGCGCGCGCTGGCAGCCATCTACTTCTCGGCCTTTCTGGCGCTCGCGTACCAAATCAATGGCCTGATCGGCCCAGAAGGCATCCTCCCGGCTCAACAGTTCCTGCACTCGATCACCCAGCTCGGCGCGCTCCGCTTCTGGTACGCGCCGACGCTCTTCTGGATCTCGGCCGGCAATCACGCCATGATGGCCGTCACCTGGATCGGCCTGCTGGCGTCCGTGGCGGCCTTCCTGGACGCCTGGCCGCGCCTCAGCTTCTTCCTGTGCTTCCTTTGCTTTCTGTCGTTCGTCACGGCTGCCGGTGACTTCTCCGGATACCAATCCGACGGCATGCTCCTCGAAGCTGGCTTCATCGCTCTCTTCTTCGTACCGCGCGGCCTTTGGCCAGGACTGGGCATCAACTCGCCTCCCGTGCGCGCGAGCCTCTTCCTGCTCCTGTGGGAATGGTTCCGGATCTACTTCGAATCCGGCATCGTCAAGCTGCTCTCCGGCGATCCCGAATGGCGCCACCTGACCGCGATGGACGAGTAATACCAGAACGGTCCGCTGCCGACCTGGATCGGCTGTTACGTCGAGCACCTGCCGCACTGGTTCCATGTGGCCACAGCCGCAGGCACGCTGGTCATGGAAATCGGCATCGTGTGGATGCTCTTCCTCCCCCGACGCCTGCGCCTCATCTGCTTCTTCATCGTCACGCCCTGGGAGATCGGCGTCATCCTGACCGCGAATTACGCCTTCCTGAATTACCTGGTCCTCTTCCTCGGCTTTCTCCTGCTCGACGACCGCAGCGTCCGCTGGCTCGTGCCGGCTCGCTTCCGCAGCCAACTCGACTCGGCTGCCATCGAAGTGGAGCATCCAGTCCCAGCGGAGAAGCCCCTCTCCATCGCCCCTGAGCCAGAGCCCGACACAGAGCCAGCGCCAGAGCCAGCCCCGCAACCGACGCGTCCGGCCCGAGCGGAGCACGCCTTCCGCCGCCACTTCGCCGCATTCCGCGTGGCCGTAACTGCCGTCCTCCTCACCTGGATCGCCTACGACACGACCGCCGAGCTAATCCACATGCCCTGGCGCGACGCGCCCGTACCCACCGCGCCCATCGTCGCGCTCGAGCCCCTGCGCATCGCCAACCAATATG
The DNA here is from genome assembly GCA_035273225.1 of Acidobacteriaceae bacterium. Lineage (GTDB taxonomy): Bacteria > Acidobacteriota > Terriglobia > Terriglobales > Acidobacteriaceae > Palsa-343. The sequence goes on from DATEPN010000486.1 coordinate 7,677, forward strand.
GCCTCTTCGCGGTGATGACGCGCGGCCGCTACGAAATCGAGTTCCAGGGCTCCGACGAC
>DATEPN010000487.1:0-2520 GCA_035273225.1 Acidobacteriaceae bacterium
GCATGGTCACCATCGAACTCCCGCAGCAGACCCGCGCCGACGCCATCAAGTCCCTCCAGCAGTACTTCGAACAGAACCTGCCCGAGCCCATTGGGGATCTCGCCGCCGGACTCCTCCTCGACTATTTCCTCGAGGAGATCGGCCCCGCCATCTACAACAAAGCCATCTCCGACGCCCAGCAGCGCCTGCACCAACGCGTGTCCGACCTCGATGGCGAACTCTTCGCCGACCCCTTCCAGTACTGGCCCCGCCAGGCCGCCAAACGCAAGCTTCGCAAGTAATTGCGCGTGCGCTTTCCATGGCCGCCTGCTGCTGACTGCCGACTGCCTGCTGTCAGCTACCGCCTGCCCGCTACCATAGAAACATGCACCGCTCCGGCACAGCCGATCTCCCCCTCCACGGTGGACGCGTTCCCGCCTGGCTGGCCGAGCGCATGACGCAACTCGGCACCGCCATCGCCGAGCACGTCATCCTCTCCTACGGTCCTTCCGGATTCCTCAGCCGCCTCAGCGACCCCTTCTGGTTTCAGGCCCTCGGCTGCGTCATGGGCATGGACTGGCACTCCTCCGGCATCACCACCTCCGTCATGGGAGCCCTCAAGCGCGGACTGAACCCGCGATGCGCCGACCTCGGCCTCACCGTCTGCGGCGGACGCGGACAGCACTCCACCCGCACCCCCGACGAACTCCGCGCCTTCTCTGCGCGCACAGGCCTCGACGGCGAAAACCTCGCCCGCACCAGCCGCCTCACCGCCCGCATCGACAATAACGCCGTCGCCGACGGATTCCAGCTCTACCTGCACTCCTTTGTGATCCACCAGTCCGGCCAATGGACCGTCATCCAGCAGGGCATGAACCCCGAAGAACGCTCCGCCCGCCGCTACCACTGGCACTCGGCCACCGTCCGCAGCTTCGTCTCCGACCCGCACACCGCAATCCTCGGTAAGCCGCGAGGCACCATCCTCAACCTCGTGGACGCGCGCGCCTCCGCTGCACAATCCGCCCTGCTCACCATCGCGCACGAGCCCGTCGACGCCTCGCTGGCCAGCGCCCGCGGCCTTGTGAACGACCGCCGCCTCGTGATGCCCGCGCACCACGACGTCCGCCCCGCCGATGTCGACCTGAAACGACTCGGCGCCGTCCTCGCCGTCGCCCACGACCAGGACCTCCGCGACTTCGCCTCATTCCTTCTCGTCGAAGGACTCGGCCCGCGCACCTTGCAATCTCTCGCGCTCATCGCCGAAGTCGTCCACGGCGCGCCCAGCCGCTTCTCCGATCCGGCTCGCTTCTCCTTCGCGCATGGCGGGAAAGACGGCCACCCCTTCCCCGTCCCGCTCACCACCTACGATGAATCGCTCGGCGTCCTGCGCCGCTCCCTCGAAGCCGCGCGCCTGGGGCACACCGAAAAAGTGGAAGGCTTCCGCCGCCTCGATCGCCTCACCCGCGAAGTCGAGCAGCGCCGTCAGCCTCTCGCCGACTTCGACGCCGTCGTCGACCACGAGCACGCCATCTCCCAATCCCTGAACGGCCGCAGCGTTACGCAATCCCGCCGGCCCAAAGCCCCCGCCGATCCCCAGCTTTCGCTCTTCCGGCGCTGAATCGCGCCGCTCAGATCCAGCGCCGCACACGCCCGCAATACTCGTCGTACACCGCGCCGAACGTCTCCGTCAGCCGCGCCTCTTCCACCGGAATCACCATCCAGTTCAGATACGCCAGCACCAGCGGGAGCGCCGCCAGCGGCCACAAATGCCCCAGGATTCCCGCCTCTCCCAGATACGCCAGCGTCAGACCCACATACATCGGATTCCGTGTGAATCGATACGGACCCCACGTCACCAGTTCGCGCGAACACTGTCCCGGCACCGTCGTTGTCCGCAGCCCATGAAAGATCGTCAGCCCCCAGCCCGCGATCACCGCACCCGCTGTGAAGAGGACCATCCCGGCAATCCGGCCGATCAGATCGCTGCGTCCGCTCAGCACCCCAATGCCGGTAGTTCTTTTCACGATCAGCCCAGCCACAAAGGCCAGCACAAAGACCCACGGCACCGGAACCCGCATCAGCCAGCGCACAGGATTCGTCATCACACTCCCCGTTCCTGTGCGCAATCTATCCCGCCACCGCGCGGCGCACCAATGACAAATGTCATCTTTCGGCCGTGAGCGTTTGCACTTTCGTCATGCTCTTCTGGACGCGATACTGCTCCAGTCCGATACTGGACAGCGATCATGCCCTTCACCCGCAGACGCTTTATGCTCGGCTCTCTCGGATCCGTCTTCGCCGCCCCTCGCCTCTTCTCAATCAGCGCCGGTTTGCTCCCGGAAAGCGCTGCCACAAAGCCCTTCGGCTCCGGCTACTTCGGTGAATGGTTCGAAGACGAGCACGGCCTCCCCGCCTACCGTTACACCTGCGACCAGACCACCGACCCGAAAGCACGCACCAGCGTCTCCGCCGGCAATGTCCTCGACCCCGCCGAGCACATCCATCAGGTCGGCAACGACCGCATCATCGCGCTCGCCTCCA
>DATEPN010000488.1:0-2405 GCA_035273225.1 Acidobacteriaceae bacterium
CCTCTGTGATTCAGCTACGGATATATCCCGCGGATCTGGACGGCTTCGGCCACGCGTCCGATGCCCAGCATGTTGGCGGCGATGCGCATCGGGACCTTGCGGTCCTGGTGGATCTTGAGCACGTCGCGGAACGACGTCTTCATCACGCGCTCGAGCCGGCTGTAGACGTCCTGCGCCTCCCAGAAGAGATGCTGCTCGTCCTGCACCCATTCGAAGTAGGAGACGGTGACGCCGCCGGCATTGCAGAGGATGTCCGGGATCACGAACACGCCTTTGCCTTCGAGGATGCGGTCGGCAGCCGGGGTGACGGGGCCGTTGGCGGCTTCAGCGACAATTCTGGCGTTCACGTTTCCCGCATTGCCGGCGTGAATCGCATTTTCCAGCGCGGCCGGCACGAGCACCTCGCAGCGAAGCGCCAGCAGATCGCCGGGCTCAATGGCTTCGCCCTCAGGGAATCCGCCGACATGTCCGGTGAGCGTCTTCATGTGAATCAGTTCGCGGATGTTCAGCCCCTTCGGGCTGTACACGCAGGCGCTGGAGTCGCAAACTCCGATCACGATCGCGCCCGATTCATAGAGCAACTGGGCAGCGACAGAACCGGCATTGCCGAAGCCCTGCACGACCACGCGCGATCCCTGCAGCGGCAGGCCAAGATGTTCGCAGGCGCTCAGCACGGTGTAGAAGACGCCGCGGCCGGTGGCTTCGTTGCGGCCCAGGGAGCCGCCAAGGCTGATAGGTTTGCCCGTCACGACACCGGGAATCGGATACCCCTTGGTCATGCTGTAGGTGTCCATGATCCAGGCCATCGTCTGCGAGTTCGTGTAGACGTCGGGAGCGGGGATGTCCTGCTCGGGCCCGATGAGCGGCAGGATCGCGCTGGTGTAGCGGCGCGTCATCCGCTCCAGTTCGCCGTTAGACATGTGTTTCGGATCGCAGGTGATGCCGCCCTTCGCGCCGCCGAAGGGAATGTTCACCACCGCGCATTTCCACGTCATCCAGGTGGCGAGGGCTTTCACCTCGTCGAGCGTGACCTGCGGGTGATAGCGGATGCCGCCTTTCGCGGGGCCGCGCACCGAGCTGTGCTGGACGCGGTAGGCCTCGAATCGGTGGATGTGGCCGTCGTCCATGCGCACCGGCACGCTGACGGTCAGGACGCGTTCGGGGTATTTGATCATCTCCCGAATGTCGGGGCTGAGTTCCAGCGCATCGGCTGCTGTATCGAAATTCGTCAGGGCGACGTCGTAGGCATTGTCCTGCACTGCTGTCGCAGGCATCATCTTCTTACCCTCCGATTCGCGCGTCGATTCGCGGGACGTTCGCTTAGCGACCATGGCTGCCTGCCAGCGAAGAGGCGTGCGGTTCTTCTTCCAGTTCGAGCGAGACCACCGGGACGACCCAGTTCCGGTAGGCTCGCAGACGTCCGAGCGCCGCGTCGAAGTAGAGCTGCCGGATCGTCTGAGTCAGGGAGCCGATGGCGGCATCCCGGACCGGGCGATGGTCCACACGAACGACCGGCGCAATGCCGACGGCTGTTCCGGTGAGGAACAGCTCGTCGCAGATGTAGAGTTCGCTGCGGTCGATGGGGCGCTCGATCACATCGAGGCCCACTTCCCGCCGCGCCAGGGTCATCACGCAGTCGCGCGTAATGCCCTCAAGCACGTTTTCTGTCACGGGCGGGGTGATCAGCTTCCGGTCGCGGACCATGAACAGGTTGCAGGTCGCGCCTTCGGCGACATGGCCGGTTTCGTTCAGCAGGATCGCCTCATCGAATCCGCTGCGCCGGGCATCGTCGCTTGCCAGCGCGCTGTTGACGTAGGCGCCGCATATTTTGGCTCGCGCCGGAATGGCGTTGTCGTCGATCCGGCGCCAGGAGCTTACACCTGCATGCAGGCCCTTGTCGCTGCGCAGATATTCGCCGAAAGGCATAGCGATGATCGCGAAGGAGTCCTCGGCATCGGTGGCCACGCCAACCCGCTCGGCGGATTTGAACGCGAGCGGCCGGATGTACACGCTGGTGCGGAACCGATTGCGGCGCAGCAGTTCGAGGGTGATGTCGGTGACGCTCTCGGCCGTCATCGGAACGTCGATGCGGAGGATGCCGCAGTTCTGCTTCCAGCGGCGGTAGTGCTCGAGCGGGCGCAGGAGGAAAAGCTGGTGCTCTGCGTCGCTCCAGTAGGCGCGGATGCCCTCAAACACGCCGGTGCCGTAGTGGAGTGCGTGCGTGAGAATGCCGACGCGGGCTTCGGCCAGCGGGATGAATTCGCCGTTGAGACAGACGATCAGGTTCGGGTCAGCTGCAGAGTGCATCGGTCACCTCCGGTAGCCATGCGCAGAGAATTTCGCGTCCGCGCGCCAGAGCGCGCTCATCCAGCGCAAACCAGCGCGGATTTTTGACGAGCCGCCGC
>DATEPN010000489.1:0-7773 GCA_035273225.1 Acidobacteriaceae bacterium
CTACACGCGCATGCTCCTCAAGACCGCCACCTTCAATCAGGTTCGCTCCCAGCGCGAAGCTCTCCGCCGCGACTATCAGCGCCTGCAGCTTGTCGTCCAGGAGAAGGACGTCCAGGCCGCCTCGCTCGGCTCGCTCGCCAGTGAAGTGACCGCCCTTTACGGCCTGCGCCAGAACCGGATCGCCAAAGCCGCCACCGCTTCTGTGCCCACGACCGACAGCGCCGCGAACTCCGGCACCTTCACCGAGCAGGCCTACACGCAATCGCTGAGCGAATTCAGCCTCCTCCGCACCACCGCCCTCACCGGCCACATTCACTCCTTCGACTCACCCGCTCGCCCCTCCACGCTCACGGACTGGGCCAGCATCGCCGGCGCTCCCGCCATCTGGCCCGTGATCGGCCCCATCACCAGCTCCTTCGGTGAACGCGAAGACCCGTTCAACGGTGAAGGCGCCTTCCACGCCGGCATCGACATCTCTTCCCCATTCGGCACTCCGGTGCACGCAACCGCCGACGGCACTGTGATCAGCGCGGGCATGGAATCCGGCTATGGACGCGAGGTCCAGATCGACCATGGCAACGGCATCGACACCATGTACGGCCACCTCTCCGGCTTCGCCGTCACCGCCGGGCAGCAGGTCACGGAGGGACAGGTCATCGGCTACGTCGGCATGAGCGGCCGCACCACCGGCCCCCACCTCCACTATGAGGTCCGCATCCACAGCACGCCGGTGAATCCGCACCGCTACCTGCGCGAAACCCTGCAGCAACTCGCCGCCGCGCAGTCCATCACGAACCGCTTCGGCAATTAACCTTCAGCCAGCGCCACCAGCTTCGCCACCGTATTCATGTTGCGTGCCGTCGCGGATTCCTTCAGCGGAAGCCTCAGCTTCGACCGCCCCTGTCCTTCCAGATAATAGACATAGATCTCCCGCTTGCCCGCCTGCACCTGCTCACCCGCCGGCCCCGTCAACCCCCGCAGCGCATCGGCAGGCGGCTTCCCGTTCAGAAAGAAGACAGCCGTCTTGTTCGGCTCCTTCTCCGCAAACGGATTCGCCTCCAGCACCGCCCGCATCTCCGCCGCCGTCCGCACCATCGCGTCCACCGGCTTGCCCATCTTCGCTGCAAGAGCCTTTTCCAGCGCCGCTCGCACGCCAGCTTCCTTCAGGCTGCTCTCGAAGACCACATTCCCGCTCTGGATGTACGTCCGCGCATTCCCAAACCCGCACTGCGCGCACATCGCTGCAAGGTCCTTCATCGCCAGCATGCCCGAGCCGCCGACGTTGATCCCCCGCAGCAGCGCAATATAGACCGCCATCCGTCCCGACCTCAGTCTTTGTGAAACGGCTGCTCTTTCCCGATCTCCGGCCGCTCCGGCGACTCCTTCTGCAACTGCTTCGCCGTCGCCTGCACCTCCCGGAAGAACCGCAGAAAATTTCCGCCCAGAATCTTCCGGCAATCCTCCGCCGAATACCCCCGCGCCATCAGCGCCGCCGTAATCTTCGGCAGATCCGCCGCCGAATCCATCCCCTCCGGCGACGACGGAATCCCGTCGAAGTCCGACCCCAGCCCTACATGATCAATCCCCGCCACCTTCGCGACATGATCGATGTGGTCGATCAGCATACTCAGCGGCGGACGCGGAATCTTCGCCGCCCACTGCCGGTCCAGGCCGTCCGTCATCGCGTACGTGACCGTCTTGCCCTCCGCCTTCCACTCCGCGATCTGTTTTTCTTCCGCCGCGTTTCGCTCCGGAGCCTGCGCCGTCCACGCCTTCCGCCACGCATCGCTGATGAACGCCGAGTAGAAGTTCACCATCACCACGCCGCCCTTGCTGTTCGGCCCGCCGCTCCGCGCCACTGCCCGCAGCATGTCGTCCGTCATGTTCCGCGGAGCATCGGTCAGCGCCCGCGCCGACGAGTGCGACGCGAACACCGGCGCTCGCGACGTGATCACCGCCCGGTAGAACGTCTTGTCCGCCACATGCGAGATGTCCACCATCATCCCCAGCCGGTTCATCTCGTACACCACGTCCTTGCCGAAATCCGTCAGCCCATCGTGCGTGTGCTTCACCTTCTCGTCGTTGATATCCCCCGACGAATCCGCCCAGTCATTCGAATTCGACCAGGTCAGCGTCATGTACCGCACGCCCAGCCGATAGTAGTCGCGCAGCAGCCCCAGCGAGTCCTCAATCGAGTGCCCGCCCTCGATGCCCATCAGCGCCGCCAGTTTATGTTCCCGATGCGCCCGCTCGATGTCCCCCGGCGAATACGCCATCATCATCTTGTCCGGATGCTTCGCCGCCTGCCGCTGCACCGCATCGATCAGGTCCAGCGTGCGCCGCGCATACTCGCCCTTGTAGAGCGTCGGTTCCACCCAGATCGAGAAGAACTCCGCGCCCAGATTGCCTTCCTTCGCCGACGCAAAGTTCAGATACCCGCCGTTCAGCGGCTCGGTCAGGTCGTAATTCTCGTCGAGCATCCGCTGCGTCGTATCCGCATGCGTGTCGATCACGATGGCCGAAGCATGCACGGCCGCAGGACTGGCAGAAGCAGTTTTATGCGTCACAGGCTTATGAGAAGGGTGGGATTGAGCAGTCAGAACGGGCGGCATCGCAGCCGCAATCACCAGCACAGCAGCAGGCACAGTTTTCATCGCATTGGCGAAAATTCCGGTACGCGGATTGTAGCAACAGAACGCCGCACCAGATGCATCGACGCAGCCGGGCTGAAGCACACGACGCGGTTGACGGCCAAACCGATGGGGGTGGCTGACACTGGCCTTGACCAGTGGTGTCAGTATCGCCATCGGTTGGATCTCCGGTTATCGCGCGGTCGACAGTCCCGTGAGATAGAGTGTTGAACACAACCGAAAACAGAAGTGAGGCTTTGCTATGGCGCAGACAGTTTTGATTACGGGTTGTTCGGCGGGGATCGGGCGAGCTGCGGCGGAGTTGTTTGCAGAGAGAGGGTGGAATGTGGTGGCGACGATGCGGTCGCCACAGGCGGCGGGCGAATTGGCGGAAAAGAAGAACGTCCTGGTGACTGCACTCGATGTGACGAATGAGGATTCGATTGCCGTAGCGGTGAAGCACGCCGAGGAGCGGTTCGGGGCGATTGACGTCCTGGTGAACAATGCCGGTTTTGGGCTGTACGGGTTACTGGAAGCAACCTCGGTGGAGAGTATCCGCAAACAGTTCGAAACGAACGTCGTGGGCTTGCTGGCGACGACGCGCGCCGTGGTGCCCGGGATGCGAAAGAGGCGGTCGGGTGTGGTCGTCAATGTAGGCTCGATTGCCGGGAAGATGACCTATCCGCTGGGTACGATGTACAACGGCACGAAGTTCGCTGTGGAAGGGATATCCGAGGCGCTGCGGTTTGAGCTGCGCGAGATCGGCGTGCGGGTGAAGCTGATTGAGCCGGGGATCGTCTATACAAACTTTTCCAGGGCGACCGAATTCAACAATGATGAGTCGCTAACGGAGTACCAGACGATGGTGCAAAAGTTCGGCGCTGCGATCGAGGAGATTTGGAAGCATGGCACGGAAGTCCACGTAGCCGCAGAGACGATCTACCAGGCGGCAACCGATGGCAACGACCGCCTGCGGTATCTGGTCGGTGAAGACGCGAAGGCGTGGGCTACCATGCTGGCGCGCATGGACGGCGAGCAATATTTCGCGAACATGAGCGCGATCTTTGGTTTGTAGTAACGAGAAAAACATCGCATTGGCCAAAAATCCGCTACGCGGCTTGTAACAACGCTGCGCCTCCCCAGAGCCGTCAAGCTCAACGCAAATCCGTCATTGACAGAAAATGCGATTACAATCACAATGTAGTTCTAATGATGCTCGGCGAATTTGAATACCTGCTGATCACCGCGGCGGCCACTCTTGGAGAGAACGCCTACGGCGCTGCGATGCGTGAAGCGATCATGCAGGCAACCGGCCGGGGCTGTTCAATCGGCGCGCTGTACACAACGCTCGATCGGCTCGAAGCCAAAGGATTGGTTCGGACCTGGATGGCGGAGGGTACGCCTCAGCGAGGCGGCCGATCAAGAAGGATGGTCCGTGTGACGTCCGCCGGCAAAGCGGCCGCGAGAAGTTTCTACGACGCCATTATCCGCATCAGCGACCAGGCGCCGTGGGCTCAACAGACGGAGGACGCCGGATGACGAACATCATGTGGAGACTCGTAGATGCTCTGGCTCTGCAACTCGCTCCCGTGGAACGCGAGGCCGTCCTCGGCGACCTCATCGAGACGCAAACAAGCGCGGGTCGATCCATCTGCGAGATAGGGGGGCTGCTCGTCCGACGGCAGCTGCAGCTATGGAAGAGCTTCGAACCCTGGCTGGCGGCTGCCGGACTTGCATTCCCATGCAGCTTGATGCTGATGGGGTTCTCCTTCGCTATCAGTTCGGAGCTTCGAGATCACTTCGTACCCGGCACAAACTTGAGCCACTCCCTGGCTGCGCCGGCGGAAGCGGTGACGGCTCTCTCTCAAATATTCGTGCTGCTGATTTGCTCATGGACGATCGGCTTCACGGTGGACTCGCTCTCACGCCGAAGCTTCGTGGTCAGCGCGGTCTGTTGTTTTCTGCCGTGCTTGTTTTGTTTGCTGAGATTCCATCACCAGTCGCTGCCACGGCTTTGCCTGTTTCTCTTTCTGCCTCCGGCGATAGCAGGGATTCGCTTCAGCAGACGCACCGGCGCAATCAAACGGCGCTGGGCCGTCACTCTGGCGGGCGCAGCGACAATCTCCCTCGCTGTTCTGGCCGCTCACGGTAACGTCTGGATCCTGAATTGGGTGCTGGTTGGACCAGCGTGGTATCTGGTGGTTCGGCCCGGCGGCGTCACGCCGGCTCCCGAGAACGAGGGGGCGATCCTGTGAAATGGCATTGGCTTTTGGCAGCAAGTGCCCTGCTGCCCATCGCATTCAGGCCTGCGTTGGCACAAACGGCGCAGGGCCAGGTGTTGTATCGGCAAATCACATCCACAAACTTCTCCGGAAACAAGCTCGGCATTAGCCCCTTGCGACAAATGGCGATCTATTTGCCTCCCGGGTACGACGCATCCTCGGGCAGATATCCAGTCATCTACTTCCTTCCCAATCCCTTTGAGGAGAGCTATCGTTTCGACTTCGATCACAGAAATGCTAACGGCCTCTTTGATCGCGCCATTGCGGATGGCGTGATCGGCAAATTCATTCTCGTTGCGGTTGATATGAATACGCCGCTGGGAAGCTCCTGGTACGTCAACTCTCCAGCGACTGGCAACTGGGAAGATTTCATGGTCCAGGAACTGGTGCCCTATGTCGATGCGAACTTTAAAACCATATCGAACCGAGACTCACGAGGCATCGCCGGAATCTTCATCGGAGGATACGGAGCCATCCGCTTCGGTATGCGGCATCCGGATGTCTTTGGCACTGTTTATGCGATGCATCCAGTCGGGACTGGCACGGGCGTCAGCGTCAGCGCAGCGATACCGAACTGGGACATCCTGGCGAAGGCCAAGTCAGCGGACGACGTGAAAAAGGATGCCAGGACGCAGATCTTCACCACCATGTTCCAGGCTCATTTGCCCAATCCCGACAATCCGCCTCTGTTCATCGATCTGCTGGCGCGCCAGGCAGGGGATCAGCTGATGATTGATGCACAACTCATGGAGCGGTTCCGCAATAACTTCTACCTGGAGACGATGATTCCCCGTTGTGCGGAGAACTTACGGTCATTGCGTGGCTTGAAGTTGGACTGGAACCGCAGTGACTCCAATTTTGACCACGTCTATGCCAATCAGTCCTTCACGCGTAAGCTCAACGAGTTTGGCATCGTCCATGAGGCGGAGGAGTACAACGGTGCGTGGGGGGAATCGTACTGGGGAACCCAGGGCAGGATCACTACGGAAGTCCTGCCGTTCTTTGCTCGGCATCTCGTGTTTGACATAAAGCCGGCTGCTTGAATTACCGCACTTGGTCGCCACGCTTTCGCTTTGTGTCAACCCTTACTTTCGTGTTCTTCAACACTGCAAACAGCTTGCGCGCCAGGAAACCTGATCGATGACTACCCTCAACTTGGTATTCTAAAAATAGAGAGAAAGTAGAGAGAAAGCCTCGCCCCTGCGCGCGAGGCTTTTTCATTTGAGATACGAGGCAGGTGCGACCTTTCAGGTCGCATGCGGAGTCGGCATTCGGAATAACGGCTTCATCCGCCCGACTTCAGTCGCGCCGATGAAGGCCGCAACCAAAGCAGGCGTTAGCCCTGGAGAGAAGGTCTCTTATGACCACACTTACGGCCGAGATGATGAAAGGAGGTCGCGAACGCATCAACCTTCCCCCGCAGGCCCTCGCATAAGCGGTTTCTTTTCAGCCTTTTGCCACACCCCGGAAGGGTACCTCCGCAACACGTGCCGGATCAGGCGTTTGCCGCACACCCATGCCGGGGGGAGGGGGTATAGGCAGACAGGTGTCGTATCCTGGGAGCATGGTCAAGGTCTCGATCTTCTACCCGAGCAAGCCCGGCGCCCACTTCGACGTCGACTACTACCTCACCACGCACATGCCGCTCGCGCTCGGCCTCCTTGGCGCCGCAGTCAAAGCGGTCTCGGTGGAGATCGGAATGGTCGGTGGAAACCCCAACCAGCCGCCGCCCTTTGCCGCCATCTGCGGATTCACCTGCGAGACCGTCCAGGCATTCACCGATGCCTTTCTGCCCAATGCGGACATCATCCAGAGCGACATTCCGAAGTACACCGACATCGCCCCGGTCATTCAGGTGAGTGAAATCCGGCTCGAGCAGTAACCCACCCGGATTCGCCGGAGATTACAATGGCTGCCAATGTTCAGGAGGCCTGACGATGAGGCTGTCCATCCTCTTCGCCGCAGCCCTGGCGCTGCAAACGGTGAGCGTGCAGCTCAACTGGCACGCACCGGAGAATTCTTCCGAAGCCGTGGTCGGCTACAACGTCTACCGGGCCAATGCCGGTTCGTCCGACTGGGTGAAGATCAACCAGAAGCCGGTGCCCACGCCGGCCTATAAGGATGAATCGGTCCAGCGGGGCCACTCGTACTCGTATTCCGTCCGGAGCGTGGACGCGAAAGGGCACGAGAGCGAAGCCTCCACCCCATGGTCGGTGACGATCCCGAAGAACGCGAAACAGAAGGTCGTCGAAGCAGGGGAGTCGAAGCAGTAGGGATTACTTCCGCTCGAACTCCCAGTCCCTGGCCGGAGCGATGGGCGACGCGATCTCCTTGCGCTCCTTCCAGATGCCGCCGAGGTAATCGCCATTCATCTTCGCGATCACCTCCAGCTGAATCTCCTTCGGGCAGACGCCCACGCACTCGCCGATGTTGGTGCAGCTGCCAAAGCCCTCGACATAAGCCTGGCTCACCATCCGCACCGCGCGCCGGGACTTCTCCGGCTCGCCCTGCGGCAAGATGCCCAGATGGGCGATCTTCGCGCCAGTAAACAGCGCCGCCGATCCATTTGGACACGCCGCGACGCATGCACCGCAGCCAATGCACGCGGCCGCATCCATCGCCCGATCCGCGCATTCCTTGCCCACCGGGATCGCGTTCCCGTCCGGCGCATTGCCGGTCGAGACCGAGATATATCCGCCCGACTGAATAATCCGGTCCAGCGAACGCCGGTCGACACACAGGTCCTTGATGAACGGAAACGCGACCGAGCGCCACGGCTCCAGCACCAGCTCATCGCCGTCCTTGAAGTGCCGCATCGTCAGCTGGCACACCGTCGTGGCCGGCAGCGGTCCATGCGCGAT
>DATEPN010000490.1:0-4321 GCA_035273225.1 Acidobacteriaceae bacterium
CTGCCCGAGGCGTAGAGGAGGCGACGTACGTGCGCGCGGCGCATGGCTTCGACGACATTGTTGGTGAGCAGGGTGCCGCGGTAGAGGTCGATCTCAGGATGTTGCGCGGCGAGCGCGATGTCGGGATTCGAGGCGAGATGGATGACCCAGTCATGGCCCTTGATCGTCGCGGTGAGCGCGCAGACGTCGCTGGCATCGGCGCGAATGATGGTCAGGCGGGGATCGCCGGCGTGATGAGCGTAGTGCCATTCGCGGCCGGAGGAGAAATTGTCGAAGAGCGTGACGCGGCGCGTGAGAGGAGACGCGAGCAGCGTGTCCACAAAATGGCTGCCGATGAAACCGGCGCCTCCGACAATGAAATAACTGCACTCGCACAACAGCATTCGTTCGATCCCAGGTTGGGGGAGTCCCCGCGGATGTTCCGGTTGCCAGCATGATGACGACGGTGATCTGGTTTTCGGAACTAAACCTTATGCTGGGCTGCGCAAAGGAGGAGACGCAAAGAAATCCGTAGCCATCATCGTTACGGAAGTCAGGGGTTACCTGCGTGAGGAGAATCACGATTCGTGTGATTGACCGCAAGTATCCGGTTCGCAATAACTCGACTATAGGCACTGTTATCGTCCATGACTCCGGCGCAAGGCAGCCTGCATTCGTGATATTCGGCCACAAACCAGCGGTGACGGTGGCTATGCCGGTTTGTAACGGCATGCCCTGGCTGCCGGAAGCGATGGAGAGTCTGCTGCGGCAGACGGTCAGCGATTTCGAAATCCTCGTCATCGTGGATGGTGGAAGCGACAGCAGCCTCGCCTATCTGCGCGGCCTGCGCGACCCGCGCCTGCGCGTGCTGGAACAGCCGAATGCAGGCGTGACGGCGACGCTGAACCGTTTGCTGCGCGAGACGCGCACGCCGTGGATGGTGCGGCAGGATGCCGACGACGTCTCGTATCCGCAGCGGATCGAGCGGCTGCTGGAGGAGATTCGCCGGCATCCTGATGCGGGCCTGATCTACTCGCTGGCCGACTATCATCCGCGGGAGCGGTGCGCCGGGCGGTTTCGCTGCTCGCGGGGAACGCCGGGAGAGCTTCGTTCCATTGTGGAACGCGGATATCTGCTGTCTATCTGCCACTCGACGGCGGCGCTGCATGTGGAAAAGGCGGTCGCAGCCGGAGGTTATCGCATGGATATCCATGCGGAAGATGCCGACTTATGGTGGCGGATGGCCAGGAGATATCCGGTCTGTTTCATCCCGCAGGCGCTGGTCGGCTTTCGGCAGAATGCGGAGAGCGTCAGCTCGCGCAACCTCAATCAGCAGGAACTCGCGGGATTGTATGTGCAGTATCTGCTGCTCTCGGAGCTGTGGCATCTCGATGCAAAGCCGCTCGAGGAGGTGGCGCGGGTGCTTGCGGGGCTGCTGCAGCCGTCGCGCATCGCCGCGAAGGAGTTGCTGCGGGATTTCAATATGCATCTTGCGGAGCGGCGATTCGCGAAGGGCGGCGCTGCCCTGTTGCGCTCATTGACGCTTTCGCCGGCCTACGTTGCGCGTCGCATCCGTGATGAATTTCGACACGCCGCAATCGCCAACGGCGTGCCCCCACGATTGTTTCTCGAAAGAAAGGAAGCCTTGTGGTCATGATCGAAGTGGAGGACGTGTGCGTCGGGGAGCAGGAGAAAGTGCATCCGGCAACTCTCGTGCCGCTGCCGCCGCGGTTTATTTTGGGCAAGGTACCGGTGGATCGCATCGAGATGGAGTACGCCGCGATCCTCGCCACGGAAGCGCTGCTGCACCGCGGAGAGATTCCGCCGCTGACGATTGTGGGGCCGAATGCGCAGCTGGTGACGCTGGCGGAGAAGAATGCAGCTTTTGCGGAGGCGATGCAGGCGGCGGATCTGGCGGTGCCGGACGGCATTTCGGTGGTGATGGCGTCGCGCATTCTGGGCGCGCCAATTCCGGAGCGGGTTACGGGCGGCGATCTGATGGAGCGGCTGTGCGCGGAGGCGGCGCAGTACGGGTTCAGCGTTTTCCTGCTGGGAGGCCTGCCAGGCGCTGCGATGATGGCGGCTTTCAATCTGCGGGAGCGCTATCCGGGGCTGAACATCTGCGGGACGTATTGCCCGCCGATGGGATTTGAGACGAGTCCGGTCGAGATGGAGCGGGTGCGCGATCGGGTGAATGAAGCAGCTCCGGATCTGCTGTGCGTCGCCTTCGGTGCGCCGAAGCAGGAGATTTGGATGCAGGAGAATCGCGATCATCTGAATGTCGGGGCGATTCTACCGGTAGGCGGCGCGTTTGACGTGGTCGCTGGCCTGCGGCGGCGGGCGCCGCAGTGGGTGCAGCGAATTCATCTGGAGTGGCTGTTTCGGATGATGATGGAGCCGCGGCGGCTGTGGCGGCGGTATCTGTTTGGGAATACGGAGTTCATTCTGCTGGTGGCGCGGCAATGGTCGGCGCAGAAGGTGACCGCCGTTCGGGAGCGGGTCGCGCGGGTGCGGCCCGCCTAGGGCATCAGTTGTGTTTCGCACGGGTCGCTTCCGAACAGGCGAGGGCTCGCCCGGTGGTGCGCGATTCGTCCGACACTCGTGAAGGGAGGGCACCGCACACGCCATCGTCTCATGAAGGGTTTTCCTGATAGCGCCGCTCTCTCCCCGAGAGCAAACCGAAGCCCAGGAACAGCGAGCCCAACACCAGATGGAAAACATGATCTCCGGTGTGCAGCAGCATCGGTCCGGCTTGCCACGCTCTGCCCATGGCGGAATCGCCGAGCGTCAACCCGAGAACCGCAAGCGTCAGATAGAAGAGACCTGAACCGATGCAGAAGAGCTTCGCTGCTCTCACCGTCAGGAAACTCGCTCCGAGTGCCAGCGCTCCCCATAGCATGTGCATCAGGTTGTGATAGCGGTCGGCGTGGAGTCCGCTGACAATAACCAGCACACCCATCCCGACAAAAATGGCGCCGAAAAAGCGCAGCACCAACTTTGAACTTTCGGTCACATGATCTCTGCTCCGGTAATTCAGGACGGTGGCGACCACGCCCGCCACGTCGGTAAGGAGCAGGAAGAGAATCATCCCAAGCGTGCCCAGGAATATCCCCGGAGCGAAGTGCCCGATGCTGCCGGGATGGGTCAGGCGTTGCATCTGTCTCGGAAGCCTCGCGAGCCATCCTGACGTGACAAGCAGCGCAATCATGGAACCCATCAGCGGCGTCCACCACCAGCGCCTTGCCAGGGCGACAATCGCAGCGACTGCGATGAAGAAGACCGGTCCCGGCGGAAATTTTGGATAGGCAGGATCGCCGGATAACCACTGGATCCAGATCGCACATGCGCACGCGACCAGACCGGCGACCGTCAACCGGGTTGGGAAGGTCAAAGCGGATAGATTCGGTTTCATTGGGAATACCTCTCGGCGCTTTGCGGCTGTTGTCGTGTTAAGGGGTCTCGGTGCTTCCGGCGCGATGCCGCTGGATCACCTGACTGAACATATTGGTCCCGGAGAAATGAACGGCGGTCAGGACGGGGCGACCTGCGGACTTGCGGAAGGTGAGACGCCCGCGCTCTTCGATTGCGTGCTGCTGTTCAGGAAGCACTTCAACCATTTCTGTTACGCCGGATCTCACATTGGTGATGGAGAGCAGGAATCCAGAGGACCCCAGGTCACTGGAATCGAGGCTGAAGTGATACGTTCCGGGCGCAATGGTTTGCGAGGCCACGGCAAACGGAAACGGTACGCTGACCGTGATCGCATCGTTTTGTGCCTGCGCGCTGGTTGCGAAGCTTCCGGCGGCAATCAACACTGCGAAGAGCGACTTAGCAAAGAGTGACGTAAACCGGGTCATGCGTTCTCCCCCTCTGGGCGACTGCATCGATGCCCTTTCACGCTGAACGTCGTGAAGAACGGCGACATTTCGATTCCAGCATCGGGTGGGGGCGCACGCGATAAAGGTTGGTCAAGAAAAGTAAAGTTAGGTAAACACCGATCCCGCGAGCAGGCGGCTCGGCTGCTTCGCCGCCGGTGATTTGCTGCGACTAGAGTGAATGCGAACTGGCTGAGTGGTTCTGGCCGAGAATGATGGCGGCGGCTCCGGAGAGAGTGGGGACGACGTAGTCGGCCTCGGGCATGGCTGCGCTGGCATCGGGCGCGATGCGAATGCTGCGGACGCCGGCGGCCTGGGCGCAGTGCATGTCGGTGGGCTGATCGCCGATCATCCAGCTGTCAGCGAGCGCGTAGCCGAAGTCGTCGCGGGCACGCAGCAGAAACCAGGGGGAGGGCTTGCGGCAGACGCAGAGGCCGGAGTATCCGGCGACAACGCCTTTGGGATGA
>DATEPN010000491.1:0-3894 GCA_035273225.1 Acidobacteriaceae bacterium
CGAGACGTCGCTGTTGATGCGAATGCGCCCAAGAAGCGGCCAGCCTGAGATAGCCACGGAGTCGACGCCCGGGGCCGCACGGAGCGCCTCGGCCGTTTGCTTCCAGATGACGGGCAGCTGGCCCTTGCCCGCAACCGATTCCAGCAGGAGCAGACGGTCGGTGGAGAAACCCAGCGGGCGGCTCTCGAGGCTCTGAAACGATGCGACAAAGAGCGAAGAGAGAAACAGGACCAGGAAACAGAAAGCGACCTGCAGACCGATGGCTCCGCGCATGAGCCGGCGCGACGCGTGCGGATCTTCACCGCCCTTGAGCGCGGCGACGGGCCGCACGGCAGACGCCCGGAGAGCCGGAAGCAAGCCCAGCAGCAAAACGACGACGAAAATCAGCCCGACGCCGAAGAGAAGCACACGCCAGTCGGCGGGAAGCGCGAGGCGCGCGGGGTTGTCCGGAGGATTGACGAGGCTGAGCACAAAGGGCGCTGCCCACGCGGCAAAGAATGCGCCCAGAACGAAAGCGAGGAGAGCGAGGAGCGCGCTCTGCGACAGGATGAGCTGCACGAGGCGACGGCGGCCCGCGCCGATCGAGACGCGGAGAGCCATCTCCTGGGTACGTGCGGCAGCCTGGGCGGTCATCATGTTCGCGACATTCACGCAGGCGATGAGCAGGACGAGAGCGACAAGCAGACCGAGGACGCCGAGTAATCGACGATAGTCCTTCTGGAGATCGGAGATGCCCGCGCCGGCCGGAGTGACGACGAGGGTCGCATTCAGATGTCGATCGACGGTCGCCTGCGTCATGCCACGGAGGCACGTCGAGCAGCCGAGCTCGAAGGCGCGGCTGACGGCGGAGAGGTGTTGCCGGAGCGGCTCGAGCGCGGTGGCCGGGTTCACGTCCGGCTTCAGCATCAGGAAGGTCTGGTGCCAGGAGACGTTATCCCGCGTGGCGAGTTTGTTCATGCTGAGGGGCAGAAAGATGTCGGTGACCGTCCCCTTTTCGGTTCCGGTGAAGTCGCGCGGTCCCACACCGATGATCTCGAAGGTCTGGTCGGCGATGTGGAGCGAGCGGCCCAGCACGCGGGGATCGCGGCCGAAGCGCTGATTCCAGTAATCCCACGATAGGACCGCATACGGAGCAAGCCCTGGGCCGCGGTCATCGGAGGGGAGGAGCAGGCGGCCGACCGCGGGCTTCAGGCCGAAGAGCGGGAACATGTTGCCGGAGGCCCAGACGATGTGGGCCTTCTCCATCTCGTCGTCGGTGGACCAGGTGATGTCCGTACGGTCGGCGGAGCTGATGGCGATGAGGTCGGCCTGGTCGCTCACGGCATCGCGCATCAGCCTGAAGTCCGGCGTGGCCCAGTAGCTGTCCTCGATCGGCTTGCCCTCGGGGCCGGTCAGCTTGCGGGTGAGCACATAGAGCCTGCTGGAACCGGAGACGGGCAGCGGCCGCCAGAGCAGCGCGTCGATCATACGGAAGGCGGCGACGCAGGAGCCGATGCCGAGGGCGAGGGAAAGCACCGCGGCTGCGGACGTGACCTTGTTGCGGCAGAGCTGCCGCCAGCCGAAACGCAGATCGGCAACCAGAGACTCCAGCCATCCGGCAGCACGGATGCTGTGGCTCGCTTCCCGGGCACGCAGGGCAGGGCCGAATGCGCGGCGCGCTTCGCCGGGATCGCGCCCTGCGGCGATGGCTTCTTCGATGTGCGCCTGCAGCTCTTCGTCGATCTCGCGATTCAGGCGCTCACCGTGCACGGCATTCGCAATGCGCGACCACCAGGACATGTCATGCCTCCCGGAGAACCCGGTTGATGGCCAGGCTGACAGACTGCCAGCGCGACTCCTCCAGACCGAGTTGCTTTTTGCCGGCGGCGGTCAGTTCGTAAACGCGGGCGCGGCGGCCCGTCTCCTTTTTGATCCACTCGGCGCGAATCCAGCCCGCTTCCTCCATCCGATACAGCGCGGGGTAGAGGGAACCCTCCTCCGCGCGCAGCACTTCGCCGGACGTGCTGGCGATCGCCGCCATGATGGCGTAGCCGTGGAGTCGCGGGCGCCGCGACAATATTTTGAGGACGAGCAAATCGAGCGAGCCTTGCAGAGCATCGGTCCTGGCCATACTTAGATGTCTTTATATAGATGTCTAAGGTCCGATGTCAATGGGGTATGCGGCTTGCTCGCCACTCCTCTCGTCCTCTCCGTTCTCCCGGCGCATCTAAATCTCCGGTGGTACGGAAAATCGCCGCGGCTCCTCTCCCGGAGGCTCCGGGTCGCTCGTCATGCATCTTTGTCTGTTTCTCTTTTTCGCTGTCAGGGTCTCGACCGGCTGGTTTGTCCTTGGCCTGATCGCGCTTGTGTTGCTCACAGGCTACTTTCTGGCGGGAATCATCGGGCCCATGCCCCGCTATGAGATCAGGGATGAGGATCAGATTCCGGCCAACGATACGGATCCATTTCTGCTTCTGCTCGGCTCGCTCGTCGATGCCGCCATGAATCGCACCGGGCGGCTCGAAGTCCTCACGAATGGCTCGGCTTTCTATCCGGCCATCCTGGACGCTTTCCGTTCCGCGCAACGGAGCATCAATCTGGAAGCTTACGTATTCCAGAAAGGCGAAATCGCGCGTCAGTATGTCGAGGTACTCGCGGAACGCGCGCGCGCCGGCGTTCAGGTGAATCTGGTTCTCGACGCCTTCGGCAGCATGGGCGCGCCGCAGAGGTTCTTTCGACCGCTGTTGCAGGCCGGCGGCCGCGTGGTCCGTTACAACCGCCTCTCCTGGTACCACATGCTGCGCATGGACAGCCGCACCCATCGAGAACTTGTGATCGTGGATGGAAAGCTTGGATTTATCGGCGGCGCGGGAGTGGCCGACCAGTGGTTTACCGGCGTTCACTCGCGGCCACGCTGGCGCGACACCATGATTCGGGTCGAAGGCGAAGCCGTCGCGAACCTGCAGGCCACCTTCTCCGAGAACTGGCTCCAGGCCGCGGGCGAACTTCTTGTGGGCAGCGCTTACTTTCCTGATATCCAGTGCCCCGACGCTCTGACGTCCCTGGTCATCAACAGCACGCCCACCGTGGGCGGCTCAACGCGCGCGCGCATCCTGATGCAGTTGTTGATTGCCTCCGCGAAGCGCAGGATCGCGATCACCACGCCCTATTTCCTGCCGGACAGGACGCTGATGCGCGAGCTTTGCCGCGCGCTGGAACGTGGCGCCACCGTGCAAATTCTTGTCCCCGGCATGAAGAGCGATCATCTGCTGACGCGGAGCACCAGCCGCGGCGCCTACGGTGAGCTGTTGAAGGCCGGCGCCGAGGTATACGAGTACCAGCCCTCGATGATCCACGCCAAGGTTCTCATCGTGGATGAGCTTTGGGCGGTCGTAGGCTCGACGAACTTCGATAATCGCTCGTTCGGTATCAATGACGAGGTCAACCTGGCCATACGCGATCGCGCCGTGGCGCAGCGTCTCAGCGCGGATTTCACGGCGGATCTTGCGCAGAGCCAGCGAATCACTCTGGAGGATTGGCGTCATCGCCCCGTAACCGAACGCGCCACCGAGCTTTTAGGCTGGACGATCGAGCGGCAGCAGTGAGTGCAGGACCCTGTCAATCCTTACTTTCGTGTTGTCGCACATTCCAGAGGCGTTTCGCGCCAGGAAAGCTGAACGATTTCTGCCCGCCACCAGATATTCTGAGAATAGGGGGAAAACGCTCAGCCATGGCTGGGCGTTTCGTGTGTTGAGGAGCGATGCACACCGGCGACATCGTACGCGCTGAGCCGCCATGCAGCGGCCGATTGCCAGTTAGAACGGCGGCGGGATGGTAATACCCTCAGGGTATTACCTCGCAACTCGCATGGAATGAAATGAATCCGTGAACCATACCCCGGGGGGAGGGGGTATA
>DATEPN010000492.1:0-15106 GCA_035273225.1 Acidobacteriaceae bacterium
TCGGTGCCGTATATTCCCCGTCGCCAGCCGGCGCAGTTCGCGGCGCGACCATCAGCGGAGCCGGCGCACGAGCGGTTCGAGGCTCAACCGCAGCGTGACGTTCTGAAGGTTCACCACGCGCCCGGGGTCGGTCGGCACAAGCGGACACGCGGCAAAGCTCTGGAAGAACACGTTGTATCGTCGGCCGCTGCTGAGCGAGGCGCTGACGGCGCTCAGGCGGTTCTCCCACCTGGCACGGACGCCGCTCAGGAGTGTGACATCATTCTCGCACCAGCCCTTGAAGTCGGGATACGGTGTCTGCGCGTGGGCATCCTCATTCCATCGAATCCGTTGGGCGAACACACCCAGCGACCAGCTGGTGGCCACGTAGTCCGCAGCCAGCCACTGACTGGACGAGCCCGGGCCGATGGCGGCGCCGAGCGACTGTCCCCGCTGGGTGTAGCCCTGAGGCACCACACGGCTGGTGTAGATCGAACCGATGGGCCGATACCGGAAGCTGGGGTCCTGTTCGAGGTTGGTTGCCTCGCCCTGCAGGCGCACGGCGCCTCCGCGCGAGTTGGGCGGTCCCAACCACTGGAGCCCGACGGTGTACCCGCGACTGTGGCTGGGATCTACCAGGAAGTCGCGCAGCGACACCGGCATCGTGGCGCGCAGCCACTCGAAGTACACCTCGAAGCCGTCGTCCGGCAGCACCCACCTGCCGAAGATCGAGACGAGCTGATCGCGGCCAAGCCGTGCGGTGGAGTCGCTCGCCGGGCGATCGTCCGGTTGACCAGTATTCGCGAATACGTCGAACCACCGCATCAGGATCGGTCCGCGGTAGATCCGGGGTGCGTACACCGATCGTGCGACTCCCAGCGAGACGTGTGGATCCCACCGTGGACGCCAGACCAGAGCGGCCGCCGAGAGCAGACGCGTTTCGGTGCCCACGTGGACCAATGCGTCCGGGGTCGTCTGCGCCGCGGCTGTTCGGAAGAACGGCGACTCATGGAGTCGCCCAAGGAAGGTGGAGAATTCGAGGTCGCCAGCGGCAGTGTGCAGCGGTCGGGCGGAGCGCACGAACAGACGTGGCACGCCGGCGGCGTTGTTGCTCAGCAGGAGCGCGTTCTGGATGCCGGGTCCCCACCATTCGTGCTCCGTGCTGAAGCCGGTGCGGATGGGACCAAGGCGAATGCTCGCGGACGACTCTCCTGGATCCCCGTACAGCCGCCGCTCGTCGCCGAAGCGAAACGGGATGTCCATGCCGTGCGGCCAGATGTTCCAGAGCGTGGAATACTCGCTCCGATACGGCGGAAGGGGATACGGAAGTCCCGAATGCAAATTGTCGAAGAAGGGAAGCGGCCGATTCGCCTCGTAATGCACCTGTGGACTCAGGACAAGCTGCACCGGACCCGACTCCCATCGAATTCCCGCCGCGACGCCGAGGTTCGCGCCCTTGCCGGCCCACATGGCACCATCGTTCATCGAGAAGGGCACGGCGCTGTTGTCCGTGTACTGCACCGATGGGAGCAGCAATGCCCAGCGGCCAAGCAGGCCCCCTGGCGGCGAGCCGGAGTCGGCCAGCGGCAACATCATCGAGGAGGGAGTACGTAGCAGAAATCCGGCGGTGCTCCCTCCCCTCAGCTGTGCGAGCCGCCAGAGGTCCTCGGCGGTGCCGCCAATGCCGGGCAAACCGGCAAGTTGCGGCGCTAGCAATGCCCCCGCCCCCAGGCGGGACCAGATTCCGCTGGCCGGCGCCTGAGCCCGAACGCCTACAGCAGTCGTCCCCGCCAGGACGAGCAGCGGCGCAACCAGGCGGACCACTGCCAAGCCAGCCCGGCGAGGACTCGTCAAGCGCCGAGCGCCTCGCGATGGTCGGCGCGCTTGCCCAGGAGCCCTGCCACCAGAAACGCGAGCATCGCTCCGGCCAGCATCATCCGCGCGTACGGCGCTCGATCGGCTCGTGCGGGGAGCATCGGGGACTCCACCACGGTGATCACCGGCGTGTCTCGCGCTTCCTCGATACGGGCCTTTTCGTACGCCTCGGCCACGCTGGTGTAAATCTGCTGGCGCAGCGTCGAGTTGGCAGACAGCCGATCGTACGTGAAGACCAGCTGCGGCGACGTACGGAAGTCACGATTACGCTGCAGAAAGGCCTGCAGCTCGTCGTCGGCCTGACGCGCCTCGCCGCGCGCTTCGGCCATGCGTTGCTCCGTAAAGCGACGCTCGGACGACGCCTGGGACTGTCGGGATTTGAGATTGAAAGAATCGACTTCGGCGATGAGTGCTCTCGCCACATCCCGGCTCACGAGCGGATCGTGGAGCCGGACCTCCAGTCGTACGAGGCCGGCTTTCTGGTCCACCGAAACGGCCATCTTGCGGCCCAACTTCTCGATTGCAACCTGCCGGCGAAGGTCTGGGGTTCGACCATTGGCGCGCAGGTAGTCCATTAATGGGACGAGCGACCCGCCGTTATCGGCCGATAGCCGGAAGCTTCGGCCCACTACGTCCGCCAGCAGGTTGGGACTCACGAGCAGGGCGGCGTAGAATCCCGGCGAGCGGCTGGCATCGGAGACCGGGACCGACACGCCGAACTGCGACGCCAGCGAGGCCAGGGAGGACATCTGGGTGCTGCCCTGTGGGAGGAACGACGCCCTGGCCGTGTAGCTGCGCGGCCAGATCAGCGCAATACCGGCACCCACCAGCATTCCTGCCAACAAACAGGCTAGCAGCAGTCGCCGATGTCGCTGGAAGAAGGACGAGAGCTTTGCCAGGTCGACCTCGTCCTCGGCGACCTCCCATGGCTGCAGGGGCAAGTACCCCGCGCCCCGGGCGCCAGGTGTGACCTGAGTGCTCATCGAATTGGGTCAGTCGACGCGTGCAGGTGGCGCACGGGGATACCTCTTGTGCGATGGCGCGCGACAGATGTTATTGCGGGCGGCCGAGATGCGCCGGGTGAGTTGCGGACCGCGATCTCGAGTTTACCGGTCCGTTGGTGCGTCCGCACTTTACGCTGTGGAGTGGGCAGAAGCAACCCACCGGATGCCCTGATGCCCCTCCCCGTCGAAGTCACCTTCCCGATGCCAACCGTCGCAGCCAGTGCATCCCACGATAGCTCGCGCCAGCACCGGAGCGAGCCGAGGTTGGCGCTGTGACCAGCATCGCCGGCCCACGGGTAGAGCCCCTCGATCGCGAGAGGGCGCGCGAGCAGGCGATAGTCGATCAGTTCCTGGCATTTTTCTCTGTTGTCCTGGGCGGCTATGCCATTGGCAGCAAGGGGTTCGCATATCTGGGAGTAGCGCCGCTGTACATCGGCGAGCTCAGCCTGCTGTTCGGACTGGTGGCCCTGTGGCACACGAGGGCGAAGCTTGCATTGCTGCAATACCCGACGATCCGGCTGCTTGGAGTATTCATGCTCTTCGGCGCCGCTCGCACGCTCCCGTATGTTCGCCAGTACGGGTTGGACGCGCTGCGGGACGGAGTGCTGTGGGGCTACGGCACGTTCAGCATCATCGTCGCGGGTGTGATTCTCAGTCGGCCCGAGCGGCTATCGCAACTGGTTGCTCGATATCGGCGGTTCGTGCCGATGTTTCTCATTGCGGCACCCCTCGCGTGGATCGGCACCATTCTCGTGGCGCAGCTGTCACGGCTGGCGGGATCGAGCGTTCCCACGTGGCCAGGAAGTGACGTCCCGCTCCTCAGCGTGAAGGCTGGGGATCTGTTGGTCCACCTGGGTGGCGTCGGTGCCTTCATGTGCGTGGGGCTCGCCGGAAGGGCAAGACCCTGGCGGAGCGTCCTGCTGGTGGCCGGAGTTGCCGTCACGAGCATGAGCCGCGGCGGGCTTCTCGCCTTTTCTCTGTGCTACGGCGTCGCCATGGCCTCGCGGCCTCGGGGCCGGAGCGGTTGGCAGACCACGAGCCTCGTATTCGCCGCGAGCGCGCTACTGGCCATCACGGGGCTGAGGCTGCGCTTCCCTGGGAACGATCGCGAGATCTCGTTCCAGCAGCTCGTGCAGCAGGTAGAGACGACCGCGGGCGGGGAGAGCGTCGGGAGCAGCGCTGGCCAGGACCAGCAGAACACCAAGGCGTGGCGGCTGGCCTGGTGGGCGGAGATCGTCAACTACACGATCCTCGGCGACTATCGCTGGACCGGCAAGGGATACGGCGTCAACCTGGCGGATGACGATGGATTCCAGGTGACGGACGACGATTCGCTCCGAAGTCCGCACAACGTGCACATGACCGTGCTCGCGAGATCCGGCCTGATCGGACTCGGCCTCTGGCTCCTGCTTCAGGGCGCATGGTTGCTTGGCATCGTACGGGGCATTCGCGATGCGCGGCGTCAGGGCGCGAGGGAGTGGTATGCGCTGTTCACCTTCCTCCTGGCGTACTGGCTTGCGCTGCTCGTGAACGGCACGTTCGACGTTTACATCGAAGGTCCCGCCGGCGGGATCTGGTTCTGGACCATTTTTGGCCTTGGCATTGCCGCCGATATCATCTACCGCAATCGCGAGCAGCTGGCGCTCCCTGCCGCCCCTGAACGCGCGGCGGCACGCGGGGCTTTGCCTTCGAGTCGCTCGCGCTGACATCCATCCGGCGGTGGTCGGCCGATCAGATGCTCGCCGCCAACCGGAGCGGTACACCCGGGAGCTCCATCTCCTGGATGGCCTCGATCACGTCGATGAGCCCGATGCGGTCGATGCAGGGCGTCCGCGGAAGGACACAGCGCTTGTCCCCGCACGGATGGCATGGAAGCGTCGTACTGCGTACCAGCGTCCGTGAATGCCGGCGATAGGTTCCCCATCGAACCGGATCGGAGGGCCCGGTGAGCGCGACACACGGCGTGCCCAGCGCCTCCGCGATGTGCAGCATCCCGGAGTTGTTGCAGATCACGAGCTGCGCACCTGCCGCGAGCGCGTACAACTCCGGGAGTGAGGGGTACTCCACCCGAAGATCGTGTCCTGTCGCACGCCGGAGCGACTCCACGAATTCCCGATCCTCCGGGCCGGCGACGAGCCGCACCGGGGTGCCGTGCGGCTGGAGCCATTCGAGGAGAGCCGCGACATTGTCTGCGCTCCACTGCTTGAACCGCCAGCTCGCGCCGGGATGCAACAGTACGTATGGGAGCGCCGGCGAACGCCGAACGACTCCCGCAATGTGCGGCTCTGCCGCGGCACTGGAGCGTGCCCACTGCTGAACGTGGAACACGTACTCCCGCCAGCGCGGCACGCTGGTCGGCCGACGATGCATCGTCGTTCCGGGAAGCACGGGGTGCGGCCCGCGCAGGTCGACGATGTTGCGCAGGCCGAGCGCGCGAAAAAGGAGCTGTTCGCGGATGTCACCGCGGAAGAGGAGCACGTGATCCGCGCGAAATTCGCGAATGGCTCTGGCGGCGCGGGTCAGCTCCCGGAAATCGATCGTCCACGGGAGATACTTGTCGCGCGGTGTCCTCCCGCGCGTCCAGAATGCGTCGAATCGCAACTGCCGGTCGGCGTCAGGGGATCGAAAGAGCGGCTCCCCATGGCGGGAGTGCGCCAGCACCGCGATCTCCGCTTCCGGCCGGGCCTGGCGCAGGGTGCGCAGCCCCGCGGTCGCCGAGACCGCATCACCGAGCCGCCAGAGCTCGACGAAGAGGATTCGTTCCCGCGTGCGGGTGCTCATTCCAGCGAATACCGGCCAACGCCAAGGCTCTGGAGCAGTATCCGAAAGATGAATGGGACGTTGTTTCGAGCATAGCGGGGACCCAGGCGGCGCGGCTCCTGGATGGCGCGAAAGAGCCACTCCAGCCCACACTGCTGCATCCAGCGCGGCGCCTGCCGTACGCGGCCAGTGTGGAAGTCGAACGCGGCGCCCACACCGATCATCACGGCCGGAGCGACTCGCGGCGCCAGGCGCGCCATGAATCGTTCCTGCCTGGGCGTCGAGAGTCCGACCCATATGATGTCCGGTCGCAACGCTGTTATGTGCTGCACCAGGGCATCCTCCTCCGCATCCGTCAACGGGCGAAAGGGCGGCGTGTACGTCCCCAGCACGCGCAGTCCCGGAAAGCGCTCGATGAGCCGCTGCGCAAGCTGACCCGCAACGCCAGGAATTCCGCCGTACAGAAAATGTGAAAAGCCCGCGTCGCGCGAGCGGCGGCAGAGTTCCAGCATCAGGTCGGGCCCGTAGACACGCCGCATCCGTGTAAACCCGCGCGCACGTCCCACCCATACCATCGGCATGCCGTCCGGGGTCGTGACCAGCGACTCATTGAGGATGCGGCGAAACGTCGGGTCGCGCTGGGACTCCATCACACCGTGCACGCCCGTGACGCAGACGTACCCGCCATCGCGTCGCGCGATGCTGGAGGCTATCGCCTCGACGGCCCGGGGCAGATCGACAGCATCGATTCCCACGCCGAGCACGTTCACACGGGGACGAGGCGTGTCGGCCGCTGCGGCAGGGGGTGCCGCCTCCTCAGTACGCACCGTCGCGGCCGAAGACGGCAGGAATGGTGCGCAGCAGGATGCTGACATCCAGCCAGATGGACCAGTTCTCGATGTACTCGCGGTCCAGCCGGACCACCTCCTCGAAGTCCACCACGCGGCTGCGGCCGCTCACCTGCCAGAGTCCTGTGACACCGGGCTTGGCACCGAGCCGCCGGAAATGGTGCGCCTCGTAATCCTCCAGATCGGACTCGAAGAACGGTCGCGGGCCGACGAGTGACATGTCCCCACAGAGCACGTTCCAGATCTGCGGCAGCTCGTCCAGGCTCCAGCGCCGTAGAAAGCGGCCGACGCGCGTGACGCGCGGATCGTTCGGAATTTTGAACAATCTGGGATCGCCCGTGTGATTCAGCGAGACGAGCTGCGGCTTCTCGGTCTCGGCCCCTACCTCCATCGTGCGGAACTTGTGCATCCGGAAGCGTCGTCCGCCCAGACCGGCACGGTCCTGGGAGAAGAAGATCGGGCCGGCGCGCTCCAGCTTCACGGCCACCGCGATGGCCAGAAAGACCGGCGCGAGCAGCACCAGCCCCACCGTCGCGCCAATCACATCCAGGCAGCGCTTCACCAGCAGTTGCTGCGCTTCCAACTCCGGCGTGGCGAACTCGAAGAACGGCTCCTGGCCGCGCCAGACGATGCTCGGCCGCACGCCTGCGATCTCGATGGCGCGCGCCGAATGCAGAAACTCGCATCCCGCTGTGCACGAGACGTCGAGCAGCAGCTCGAGTTGCGCCTCGGGGAGCTTGCGCGGAACGATGATGGCCTCGATCTGCTGGTCGTGGATCAACGCGCCGAGCCGGTCGATCGCCGAGAGCGGATCGGCGGCGCCGAACCAGTCGTCGGCCAGCGTGCACACCACGTGGTAGTAGCGCTCGGAATGAGGCGTCTCCTCCTCGCCAGGCACGGTATTCGTACTGCGGGAGCCGACGAGAAGCGCCGGCGCCGCCAGACGTGCGCGCGCCAGCACGCCGACCATGATGCGCTCGCCCACCACGCGACCACACGCGAGCGCGATCCAGAGCAACGCGGTCCAGAAGACGAAGGAGAGCGCGATGGGCCCCACGTGGCTGGCGTGCACCGTACCGAGAGCGACCAGCGCACCGGCGAGTGATGCCCCGCGCAGCAGCCGTACGGAACCCTGTGCCTGACTGCCGCGCACGTAGCCGCCGCTCGCGAGGAGGCTGAGGAACACGGCCATCACGATGAAGACGGGGCCGGCTGACCAGGGATCGAGTGCTGGCGGGGCGCCGGTGAGCCGTGTGAGCCACGAGATGCCGATGCCGTGACGCAGCGCGGCGACCGCAAGTGCCGCAAGACAGTCGATCCCCGCCATGACGGCAAAGCGCACCATCTTACGGGCGGCGTGACGCCGCATGGCGCGAGGCCGCCCGCGCTGGAGCCGCGTCTGGAGGCGCCCGGGCAACGGACTCGCGTACCGCGGATCGAAGAGCTGCCTGGAGGTGGCCGCTCTTCGCGTCAGGAGCTCTCCATTCCCCGCGCCTCTGGTCATCTACCGAGGTGCACCCTGGTCCGAATCACGAGCGCCGGCGTCGGCGTGCTCCAGGCTCCCATGGCTTCCGTGCACGTGGCGCGGGCACTCCCGGCGGTGGGGCGGCGGCTCGAGGGAGGTTTCGACATGGTCCCGGCGGGAACGGCAGGGGATGCGGCGCGCGGAATTGTGTGCCGGTGCCGCGGAGAGGCGACGCTCGATCACGGCAGCCAGCGCCGCTTAACCCTATGTACGGTGAACGAGTGCCGCAAGTCCCGCGGACGCGGCGGTCGCCGCGCTCGAGCGCGCCGCGAGCCAGCAGTCGGTCTTGCCAAAGCCCGCGCCGCCCGGTGATACTAGTGTGTTAACCAACCTTGAAGCGTCCACACGAACGTGGCGCGCGGAGCCCGCACCCTCTCCCGGCAGGCACGACGTTCGGGAGCGGACCCGGGACGTGTGTGCATTTCCTCCCGCACCAGAAATTCACAGTCAGTCATGCGGCAATCGGAGTTGACGGTCGTCTGCGGTGCGGGCGGCTTCATCGGAGGGCATCTTGTGGCCGCGCTGCGGCGCCAGGGGCAGGCGGTTCGCGCGGTGGACGTCAAGCCGCTCAACGACTGGCACCAGCGCTTCGCGGACGTCGAGAACCTGCAGCTCGACCTTTCGGAGAAGGAGGCCTGCGTCCGAGCGCTGCGGCGTGCGCGGGTGGTGTACAACCTCGCCGCCGACATGGGGGGCATGGGGTTCATCGAGAACAACAAGGCGCTCTGCATGTTGAGTGTGCTCATCAACACGCATCTGCTGGTGGCCGCGCGGGCGGCGGGCGTCGAGCGCTTCTTCTTCTCGTCCTCGGCCTGCGTGTACAATGCCGACAAGCAGCGGAGCCCCCAGGTTGTCCCGCTGTGTGAGGCAGACGCGTATCCGGCGATGCCCGAGGACGGCTATGGCTGGGAGAAGCTCTTCAGCGAGCGCATGTGCCGCCACTTCCGGGAGGATTTCGGCCTGGCCACGCGGGTCGCGAGATATCACAACGTGTACGGGCCGCACGGCACGTACGACGGAGGCCGTGAGAAGGCCCCGGCGGCGATCTGCCGCAAGGTGATCGAGGCCAAGCGGAGCGGGAGCGGCGTGATCGAGATCTGGGGCGACGGGGAGCAGACGCGCAGCTTCATGTTCATCGACGACTGCATCCTGGGCACGCAGCGCATCCTGGCGAGCGACGTTCTCGAGCCGATCAATCTCGGCAGCAGCGAGTTGGTGACGATCAATGGTCTGGTAGGGATCGTGGAGGAGATCGCCGGGGTGCGGCTGCGACGGCAGTACAATCTCAGCGCCCCCAAGGGTGTGAACGGCCGGAACAGCGACAATGCCCTGATCCGTGCGCGGTTGGGCTGGGAGCCGAGCATTGCGCTGCGGGATGGGATGGAGCGGACGTACCGGTGGATCCACGATCAGATGCATGCCCGGGCGGCGGCGTGAGCGGTGAATCCAGGCGTCCGCCACGCCACAGGAGCGGCGGGAGATGAGTGCCCTCCGTCGCAAGCTGCGCGTCGCGCGGAAGCTGCCGGCGCAGGCACTGACGGGGCTGTTCTCGCGGGCAGCGTTCTATTTGCAGGGACAGATGGACATCCACCCTGCATCGCGATGGTATAACGAGCCATTCGTGCGTCGCTTCGGCGGCTTCTCTCCGAAGTCCGATACATCCCAACGCGCGGTGATGAATCTTCAGCCGTGGGACTGCGTGCGCAGAGACATGCTCGTGCTCCTGTTGCGAGGCGTGGAGGAGCGCCAGGTCTCGGGAGACTTCGCGGAACTCGGAGTATACCGCGGCTCGACGGCGCGACTCATACATCGGTACGCGCCTGCGCGTATCCTGCATCTTTTCGATACGTTCACCGGCTTCGATCGCGCAGATGTGGCCCTCGAGCGCGCAGCGGAATCCCCGCGCGGCACGCCGGCGTACTTCTCCAACACCAGTCTCGCGAAGGTGGTCGACGTGGTCGGAGAGCCGCGCCACACTGTCCTCACTCACCCTGGCCGTTTTCCGGATAGCATCCCGCCCGAGTTGTCGAGTCGATCCTTCGCTTTCGTGCACCTGGATGCGGATCTCTACGCCCCGATCAGATCGGGGCTCGAGTTCTTCTATCCCCGCCTTTCGCGCGGCGGCGTGTTGGTAATCCACGACTACAACGCCTGGGAGGGTGCGCGCCAGGCGGTGGACGAGTTCTTCGCCGACAAACCCGAGCTGCCCGTCCCGATGCCCGACAAGAGCGGCTCGGCGGTCATCCTCCGAATGGCCCGCTAGTTCACGTCGGATCAGTCATGAGGCTGGATTTCAGGCGGACCGCGCGCCAGCTCGCGCTGTCTTTCGGGCCGCTCCTCTGCATCGCCTGGCCGGCGACTGCGCAGAGTACGTGGAACGCCGGTGGCCGTAGCGAGGTTTTCGTCAACAGCGACCTGGAGCGCTATCTTCGCTATTTGCAGACAGAAGGTCGGGTGGGGCTGTATCCCTGGTCGATTCGAGACTTCTCGCCGCGAGAGCTCGATAGTCTGCTCCCGATCACCAACGCCCACCCCTGGTCCGCGCGATACGACATTCGCCGGAAACACCGCGGCAGCCTGACGCTGGACTATGTGCGCCCGACCGCCACCACGCGGTTCAATTCAGCATACCCGTACGGCAGCAACGATGGTCCGATCTGGGCGGGGCGCGGCTTCACCACGTCCATTCAGGCCGGGGTCGCCGTGCGCTGGCGCTGGTTCTCGCTGAAGCTGGCTCCCATAGCGTTTCACGCACAGAACCGGGTCTTTCCACTGATGTCCAACGGCGAGACCGGCAGCTTTCGGTTTGCGGATGGCTCGAATCCGAACGGCGTCGATCGTCCGCAGCGCTTTGGCGACTCTCCGTACGACGTGTTCGACCCAGGTGAGAGCTCCTTTCGGGTCGATACGCGCCTGATTGCCGCTGGGATATCTACGGCTGACCAGGGCTGGGGTCCGGCGGATACTTATCCTTACATTCTCGGGAACAACGCCGCGGGATTTCCGCATGTGTTCCTCGGCACGGGGATGCCGCTCAACGTGTGGGTGGCGCGGGTGCACGCCCGCCTGGTGTACGGTCGGCTGGATCAGACCGCGTTCTCCAGCATGCCCAAGGACTCCGCGCGACGCTTCATGTCCGGTGCCATCGCGGTGGTGGAACCTCGAGGAATACCCGGGCTCGAACTCGGCGCCTCACGTTTCTTTCATAGTATGTGGCCTGAAGGCGGTCCAGACTGGAGTGACCTACGCATTCCACTCGAACCGGTGGGTAAGAAGTCGCTCATTGATGCAACCGGTATGACGGATGATCTGCGGAATCAACTGGCGTCCATCTTTTTTCGCTGGGTGCTGCCGCATAGTGGCTTCGAGGTTTATGGCGAATTCGGCAAGGAGGATCACAACTGGGATCTCCGCGATCTGATCCTGGATCCCGATCATGCGGCAACGCACATGTTTGGATTCCGGAAGGTCTGGGCCTCCGATTCGTCGCGGATGTTGGCCCTCCGAGGAGAGATGATCGACATGCGGTTCAACACGCTGACACGAACGCGTGACATCGGGGGCGGATATTACATCCACGCGCAGATTCGACAGGGGCACACGGAGGATGGCCAGCTGCTTGGTGCGAACGTCACCGCCGGGAGTGGCGCTGGCGCGACGCTCGCTCTCGAGGGCTACCGAAGAAAGGGTCGGTGGAGCATCGCGTGGACTCGCACACTGGTGGATACCGCCGGCGATTACAGCCGGACCGGGGTGCGGCCGCTGAAATCCCCCGAGGTTCAGCATGCGTTGGGGTTCGACGCCCTGTTCTTTTGCGGGCCAGTTGACCTTCATACTGGCCTCAGTGCCATGTACGAATTCAACCGATATTTTGCATCGGATCGCTTCAATCTGAATGCGATCATCGGTACTCGGTGGAGCTGGTAGCGTATGCCAGCGCCCCTGCCTCACGTTGCCGGGCATCCTCGCGCAGCCTGGTCGGAGCGCCCGTTTCGGGTCGGTCATTGAGTAGTCATACGAGAAACATCAGCCTAGATTGCTGCCCGAACGGCAGCGGTGGATTGCGTTTGCCGGAGCCCGACAGCCACTCGAGCCTGGGTAGGGGCGTGTCTTTTCGAGGCCTTGCAGTACCGTATGATCATCCGAGCACCCTTCCCGCTTAGCCGTCCCGACGTCGTTCGCGTGCCTGCGGATACGCCTTCCCCCGTGATCGACCGAGGGCCGCGCTGCGCCGCGTTTCGGGCCGCTCGGTCGATCGTTCTGAGATCGTCAGCATGCCGGCGGTCGTCGTGACGCACTTCGCACCGATGGCACCGGAAGAGCGCACCGTGACAGCGAAGCGTGCGCGGGGGCGGCGTCTGCCCGAGTTCGTGGTCGTCCGTGGGATCGGACGCGGACGTGACTACGTGCTCACGTTCGCCACGGAGCTTGCCGCCCTTGGCGCAGGGCTTCTGGTGTTGCGGTTGGCCGCCACCTACTGGGGACCCGCTGGATTCGGCGAGTACATACTGGCGCGTCGGACACTGGGCATGTTCGCCCTGCCCGTCCTGCTCGGGATGGCGCTGGCGGTCACTCGCTACGTTGCCGCTGCGCGCGCGGGAAGTGCGCGACACAACGAGCGCACCTATGTCGTCGGCGCGCTGGGCATCGTGTCGGGGATGTGCATGGCCACCCTGATGGGATTCAACATCTTTTCGCGTGGCCTCGCGGCTGTGCTTTTCAGCTCCGCCACGTACGTCCCGCTGGTTCGTGCCGTCTCTCTCGCGATCGTCGGGAGCGCCCTTCACGGCCTGGCGTACGGGATTCTGCGCGGCCGGCTTGCGATGGGCCGCGCCAACACGGTCCAGTTCGTCAACCTGGCTCTCGTTCCCCTGACGAGCTTCCTGATACCGGGGCTGACCCCCACCGGTGTCATCACAGTCATCGGCGCGCTCTGGTGCACGGTGGCGGTGGTCGCGCTCGCGGACATCATCGCGCACTCGACGCCCGCAAACACGAGTTGGAGGGAACTGCGCGATGTGAGCCGTGAATTGCTCGTCTACGGCGGCCCGCGTGTCCCGGGAGAGCTCGCGCTCGGCGCCCTGTTCGCACTGCCGGTGACCATTGCTGCGCACATGGGAGGGATCGTCGTCGCCGGGCACGTGGGTCTTGCGATCTCGGTGCTATCCATGGTCGGTTCCGTCTTCAGCCCACTGGGGCAGATCCTCTTGCCGGCAATCAGT
The DNA here is from genome assembly GCA_035273225.1 of Acidobacteriaceae bacterium. GTDB lineage: Bacteria > Acidobacteriota > Terriglobia > Terriglobales > Acidobacteriaceae > Palsa-343. The sequence goes on from DATEPN010000492.1 coordinate 13,214, forward strand.
GGCCTCTCGGCGAGGCCTGGACTGCTGCGGGTTCGAGCATCGCTCGCAAAGCTGCTGTCAATCTGCCTTGGATTGACGGCCTGCTTCGTCCTGGTCGTGGAACTTTTCACCGGACCGATCCTGCGATTGGTGGTCGGATCCGGCTTCGCGGCGGCGATTCCCGTGGTTCGGACGGTGGCGCTCAGCGCGCCCGCGTATGTCGTGTACGTCGTCCTCCGGAACGTTCTGGATGCGCTGCACGTCCGACCTCTGAACGCCAAGAATATCAGCATTTCGCTCTGCGCGTTCCTGCTGCTGGCACTTACGCTAGGGACGGCGAGCTCGGTGCCCGTGTCTCTCGGAACCGCCGTAGTTCTACTTGGAGTGCTGTCGGCGTGGGATGCACATCGTCTTCTTCGTGCGAACCGCGCGTCACTCTCAGCACGGCAGGGATGGGCCGCCTAGCCATGCTGCGCATTTTTGCACTGGTGTTGACGATGCTGCTCTGCGGCGGCTTGGCGCGGAGCACCGAAGGGACGTGGACGGCTCCCTCGGTCTTCTTTAGCCTCGTATGGGGCTTCTACGTTCTATCAGCCACGTACTTCTTCGTCGACCCGCAGCAGATGATCGGAGGTATTCTGTGGATCACTCTAGGCTGCGGCGCGGTCTATCTCGGAACGCTATTCGGCCACCTCAACCCGGCCGTACATGGAGCGACGCCTTCGGACGCGCCAGAAGCACCCAACCTTTCCCTGCTCCGACCCGTCCTCGTGACAACGGTTGTGATCGGACTCGTGCAGATTCTCTTCTTGTTCGCTCGCCAGGGCTACTCCGTGCGGAGCGTGCTCTCGTTTGCTGCGATCGGCCAGCTGACGGCGGCCAACAGAGGTGAATTCATCTACGGTGATCAACAGCAGACGCTCGCGGAGCAGCTGGGTTTTCTTTGTCTGTATTTCGGCGCGCTCGGCGGCGGAGCGTTCTTCAAACTGGCGACAACGAGGTGTGAGCGGGTTCTGGCTGCGCTCAACCTGCTGATGCCGACAATCGTCATGGCGCTGTACGGTTCTCGAATGGGTGTCCTCTACGGAGGTAGCTTCTGGGTCTCATCGTATATATCGGTCCACGTCCTCAAGGGCCGATCAAAAGCGTCTAGCGACGTTCGCTTTCTCTTGCGCATTGGTGCACTGGCAGTGTCCGTGCTCCTCGGTCTGCAATTAGCGGTTCAGATGCTCCGTTACTCGACGGAGTCTCATGAAGTACCTTTGTATCGGATGATTGCCGATCCGTTCGGCTTCCTGGCAGCATTCGGCATCTGGTTCGATAAGGCCGGATGGCAGTTCTCGCAATTCACGTTGGGCGCGCGTGCGTTTCGACGGGTTGTCGCTATCGTCGGAATCGCGAAACCGCCCCTCCCGAGTATCGACGTTGGCTTCACTTCGTCCAACATCTATACAGTACTTCGCGACCTGATCGAAGACTTCGGCTCCGTGGGCGCACTGATTTTCCTGTTCGTGTACGGCTTTGTGGCACGATCGGCGTTTGCCCGAGTTCGATCCGGCGACGCACGATGGGTTGGAGCGCTCACCCTGATATTTGCATTCGCACTCACCAGCTTCTCTGTCAGCATTTTCTTCTACACCGCCACGATGCTTGCGGCGCTCGGTTTCGTACTGTACTGCTGGGGATTCGCTAGCCTCATGCGGCGGTATGCGCACCGTGATCAGCACATTCGCCATCACGAGCCGGCAATCGTGCTTCCGCCTAAGTAATCCCAGTCTGGAGTTCTGCAGTGTCACTTCAATCGCAGCCGGCGCCTTCGGTAAGCCTGGGCTGGGCCGTCCTACGGCACCGCAAATCAGTGTTGACAGCCCCCGCTGTCGTTCTGGTGCTCGCGGTCCTCGTGGGCCTGCTGCT
>DATEPN010000493.1:0-3285 GCA_035273225.1 Acidobacteriaceae bacterium
GCGGACTGGAAGCAGGTCTCCGGTACGCTGCAGAACGACATCCTGAAGGAGTACATCGCGCAGAAGGAGTACCTGTATCCGCCGGCTCCCTCGATGCGGCTGGTGATCGATACGTTTGAGTTCGGCGCACGGGAGACGCCGAAGTTCAACCCGATTTCGATTTCGGGCTACCACATTCGCGAGGCGGGCTCGACGGCGCTCCAGGAACTGGCGTTCACGCTGTACGACGGCATTGAGTACGTGGAATGGGCGCTGCGGCGGGGGCTGGCGGTCGACGATTTCGCTCCGCGGCTGAGCTTCTTTTTCAACGCGCACAACGACTTTTTTGAGGAGATCGCAAAGTATCGGGCCGCGCGCAAAGTTTGGTATCGCCTGATGACGGGGCGCTTCGGCGCGAAGAATCCGCGGTCGGCGTGGATGCGCTTCCACACCCAGACTGCGGGGGTATCGCTGACGGCGCAGCAGCCGATGAACAACATCGCAAGGGTGGCGATCCAGGCACTGGCGGCGGTGCTGGGCGGGACGCAGTCGCTGCACACCGACGCGTTCGACGAGGCGCTGGCGCTGCCGACGGAGGACGCTGCAAGGATCGCGCTGCGGACGCAGCAGATCCTTGCGTACGAATCGGGCGTGGCGGCGACGATTGATCCGCTGGGCGGGTCGTACTTTGTCGAGAAGTCGACGCTGGAGATGGAACAGGGCGCGTTCCGCTATTTCGAGAAGCTTGACGAGATGGGCGGAATGGTGAGGGCGATTGAGGCGGGCTATCCGCAGAAGGAGATTGCGGAGGCGAGCTATGCCTATCAACGGGCGGTTGAGGCCGGAGAGAAGATCATCGTGGGCGTCAACCGGTATGCCATCGAGGAGCCGCCGCCGGAAATCCTGTATATCGACGAGAGCGTGCGCGAGGCGCAAACGCGCAAGCTGAAGAGACTGCGCGCTGAACGGTCGGGCGAGCGAGTGCAGCGGACTCTGGATGCGCTGCGGCACGCGGCGGAGACGCAGCCCCAACCGGCACAAAATGGTATTTGCGACGCCAACACGATGCCTTGCATCCTTGACTGCGTCGCGGCGTATGCCACACTGGGGGAGATTTGTTCCGCTCTCGGAGATGTATTCGGCGGCTGGGAAGAATCCTGAAGGAGCGGGAACAGCCCGGACTCTGCTATCGTTCGGGTATCAATTTTTTGGACCCCGAAACTTGATGCCATCGCGCAATGCGGCGCGAGGAAACCGCGGGGCTCTGGGACAATCATGAGTCAGGGAAAGCCGGAACCCACTCCGGAAGGTCGGCCACTGAACCTGAAACAACTTGCCGAGCATCTGCACCTGTCGCAAACGACAGTCTCGCTCGTTCTGAATAATTCGCCGGCGGGGAAGTCCATTCCGCAGCACACGCGGGACCGCGTCTTCGAAGCGGCGCGAAAATTCCAGTACCGGCCGAACTACTTTGCGCGATCGCTGCGCAACAGCCGCAGCATGTCGATCGGCGTGATTGTGCCGGACCTGAGCGACGGCTACTTCCCGGTCGTGATGAACGCAATCGAGGCGCATCTGCTGCAGTCTCACTACTTCTACGTGACGGCGAGCCATTACCGGCGTCCGGAACTGGTGGAGGAGTATTCGCGGCGTCTGATGGAACGCGCGGTTGATGGGCTTCTGCTGCTGGACACGCCCGCGGAACTGCACGTGCCGGTTCCGGCGGTTGCGGTTTCGTCGCACCACTCGGGCCCTGGCGTGACGAACATCGTGCTCGATCATGATCGGGCGGCCCGGCTGGCGTTAACGCATCTGCGCGAATTTGGGCACGAGCACATTGCGTTCATGCAGGGCCCGGAGTCGATCACCGATGCAAAGTATCGCTGGAACGCGATCATGTCGGTGGCGAAGGAGATGGGCATTGCTGTCGACCAGGGGCTGTGCATGTACATGCACGAGTCCGATCAGTCGCCGGAACTGGGATATCGCCTGACACGGGATCTGCTGGAGCACCGGCGGGATTTCACCGCGGTGTTCTGCTTCAACGACATTGCCGCGATTGGCGCGGTACGCGCGTTGACCGACGTCGGCCTGCGCGTGCCGGAAGACGTGTCGGTGATGGGTTTCGACGACATCATCACGGCTGCATTCAGCCAGCCGAGCCTCACAACCGTGAAGCAGCCACTGCGGCAGATGGGAACGAAGGCGGCGGAGGTCCTGCTGGAGCGCATCGCGAATCCGGAGAAGGAGTTCCCGGCCGAACTTGTTATGGAACCGGAACTGGTGGTGCGCGAATCCACCGGGCCCGCGCCGGAGCTGGCTGGGCGGATGCCTGTGCCGGGCGCACGCAGCACTGTGCCGAAACGCGCGGTCTCGTGATCAGGTTCCCGCTGCAGGGCCGGTGAGGGAACCAGTTAGAATGCAACTGGCGTGAATATCGTCAAGGCGATTTACCCGGGCAGCTTCGATCCGCTCACGAACGGTCATCTGGACCTGATTGCGCGTGCGGCGAAGATCTTCGATCATTTGGTGGTCGCCATTCTGCGCAATTCCTCGAAGAATCCGCTTTTCACTGTTGAGGAGCGGGTGGCGATGCTCTCGGAAGGTATCGCTGAGTTCGACAACGTGTCGATCTCCACGTTCGACGGGCTGCTGGTGGAGTTTGCCCGGGAGCAGCGCGCGCATGCCGTCGTGCGTGGGATTCGAGCCATCAGCGACTACGAATACGAATTTCAGATGGCCCTGATGAACCGGCGGCTTTCGCCGGACGTCGAGACCATCTTCCTGATGCCGGACGCGAAGTATTCCTTCGTCAGCTCGCGCCTGGTGAAGGAAGTTTTTGAACTGGGCGGGTCGATCGACGGGCTGGTGCCGAAATTCGTGATCGATCGGCTGAAAGATAAGCAGCGCAGCTAGTCTGTGGAGCGGGCTGCGGTCCGCTTCATCTCCTCAAAGGCAGAGAGCGCGCCCTGGCGTGCCTCGGCGTGATCGACGATCGGGCGTGGATGGTTCTCGCCCAGGCGAACCCCGGCTGCGGCGAGCATCAGCGGCGGGGCATTCCAGGGCTGGTGAATGAAGCGGGTGGGCAAGGCAGCCAGTTCGGGAACCCAGCGGCGGACATAGTGCCCATCGGAATCGAACTTTTCACCCTGCAGCACCGGATTGAAGATGCGGAACCAGGGGGCGGCATCGACGCCGCAACCGGCGACCCATTGCCAGCCCATGGTGTTGTTGTTCGCCAGGTCGGCGTCGACGAGGGTGTCGAGGAACCAGGCCGCGCCGTCCTGCCAGGGAATGAGCAGGTGC
>DATEPN010000494.1:0-6697 GCA_035273225.1 Acidobacteriaceae bacterium
CGGTGCCGATAGAATCGGGACAGCGTTGATCTAACCCACACAGGTGTCTTCTTTGAGTGCATCGAGCCTGGAAAGCGCCCCGAAAGCGCTGACCTTTCAGGAATTGCTGTTGCGGCTGCAGGGGTTCTGGGCCGAGCGCGGTTGCGTGCTGGCGCAGCCCTATGACGTGGAGGTAGGTGCGGGGACGATGTCGCCGGATACCTTCCTGCGGGTGTTGGGGCCGGACCCGGTTTCGATCGCGTATACGCAACCTTCGCGCCGTCCAGCGGACGGACGGTACGGCGAAAATCCGAACCGGCTCTACAAACACACGCAGTTGCAGGTGATCCTGAAGCCGCCGCCGGATGATATTCAGGATGTTTACCTCCAGTCGCTGGAGGCAATCGGGATCAAGCTGCGCGAGCACGACATCAAGTTTGAGGAAGACAACTGGGAGTGGCCGGTGGGCGGCGCGTGGGGCGTGGGCTGGCAGGTGATGCTCGACGGGCTGGAGATTACGCAGTTCACCTATTTTCAGCAGTGCGGCGGGATGGATCTGGACCCGATTTCGGGCGAGATCACGTACGGACTGGAGCGTATTGCGGCGTTCCTGCAGGATGTGGACTCGATCTACGACATCGTGTGGGCGCGCGACCCGAAGACGGGACGCGAGGTGACTTACCGCGATATTCGGCTGCAGGAGGAGTTGCAGCTATCCGTCTACAACTTCGAGGCGGCGGACATTGGCAAGCTGTGGGAACACCTGCGGCTCTACGAGGCCGAGTGCCAGGCGCTGCTCGATGCATTCCATCAGAGCTTCAGGACGGAGAAGAAATCCGAGCGGCACGAGAAGATTCACGGGCGGCTCGTCCATGACGGCGAGGTTCCGCCGGACGAGGATGTGCGCTGGGCGCTGCGGCGCTTCCCTCTCCTGGGCGCGTATGAACTGTGCCTGAAGTGCTCGCAGCTGTTTAATCTGCTGGACGCGCGGGGGGCAATTTCGGTGACGGAGCGCGTGGCGGTGATGGCGCGGATTCGCAACATGGTGGTCGGCGTGGCGAAAGCCTATGCGGCACAGAAGCTGGGATTGGGGGCCGCATAGCCATGCCGAATTTGCTCTTTGAAGTGGGGATGGAAGAGATTCCGGCGCGCATGATCACGGCGGCGCAGACGGAATTGCGGGATAGGGTCGTGGAGTTGCTGCGTCGCGAGCGGCTGCTGGCCACGGAGCATGAAGTGCGGAGCTACTCAACAGCGCGACGGCTGGCGGTGCAGGTGAACGGCGTCCTCGGGCAGCAGCCGGATGCGACGCAGGAGATGACCGGACCGGCCTGGGGAGTCGCCTTCAAAGATGGACAGCCTACGGCAGCGGCACAGGCCTTTGCGCGCAAGGCGGGCGTGGAGGTCGGCGCGCTGAAAAAAGTGACGACCGCGAAGGGCGATTACGTCGGCGCGACAGCCGTCCACAAAGGGCGCGAGGCGACGGAGATTCTGGGCGCTCTGCTGGCGGCGGAACTGGCGGCGCTCTATTGGCCGAAGAATATGTACTGGCGTCCGCAGAAGCCGGAGCGCTTTGTGCGGCCGGTGCGATGGATGGTGGCTCTGCTGGGACAGGTTGTGCTGCCGGTGGAGTTTGGCGGCGTCCGTGCCGGGACTCAAACTTACGGCCATCGGATTCTGTACGGGAATGTTCCGGTGGCGGTCCATCGGCCCGAGGACTACCTGAAGGCTCTGGAAGCGGCGAATGTCATCGCGGACGTGGAGTTCCGGCGTCATCGCATCCGCAAGGCGCTGGACAAGGCGCGGGAGCGGATTCCCGGAGCGCGGTGGCGCGAGGACGAGGCGCTGATCGACACGGTGACGCACCTGACGGAGTGGCCTGCGGTCGTGCTGGGCGTCTTCGATGGCGAATTTCTCGAGCTGCCGGATGAGGTTCTGGTGACGGTCATGCGCGATCACCAGAAGTATTTTGCTGTCGAGACAGCGGAGCGGAAGCTGGCGCCGTTTTTCCTGGCCGTGCTCAACACGGAGCCCGACGAGAACGGAGCGGCGGTCATCCGGCACGGCAACGAACGCGTGCTGCGGGCGCGCTTCAACGATGCTCGGTTCTTCTGGGACGTGGATCAGAAGACGACGCTGGAGGATCGGGTCGAGAAGCTGAAGTCCGTCACATTCCACAAAGAGCTGGGCAACTACTGGGACAAGACACAGGCCAATCTGGAGACGGCACAGAGGATTGCGGCGGTGCTGCGTGAGCGCGGAACGGCACTGGATGAAGCTGCGGTGCGGCAAGCGACGACACTGGCCAAGACTGACCTGACGACAGAGCTGGTGAAGGAATTCACCGAGTTGCAGGGCGTGATCGGCGGCCTGTATGCGCGGGCGCAGGGACTCGGAGAAGCCGTGGCGCAGGCGATCTACTGGCAGTATTCGCCGGCGGCGATGGAGGATGCGATTCCGCCGACGATCGAAGGCCAGGTGCTGGGAATTGCGGATCGTATCCAGACGATTGTGGCGATGTTCGGCATTGGACTGGAGCCCACAGGATCGAAGGATCCGTATGCGTTGCGCCGGGCGGCGAACGCGATTGTGAAGATTCTGGCCGAGACGGGGCTGCCGCTGAGCATTTCCGATCTGCTCGCCAGCGCGCCGGGCGAGACCAGCGCAGCGACGAGCGAAAAGCTGACGGCGTTCTTCCGTGAGCGGCTGGAGTTCTGGCTGCGCGAGGTGCGCGGCTTCGCGTACGACGTGGTCAACGCTGTGCTCGCTGCGGATTCGAACGATGTGCGCGACGCGATTGCCCGCGCTGAGGCGCTGACCGCAGTGCGGGGGTCGGAGGACCTGGCGGCGATTGCCGCGGCGTTCAAGCGCATCAAGAACCTCCTGCGACAGGCGGTGGAGAAGGGCGTGCTGCCGAAGGATGGGGCAGCAGGACCGGTGCGACAAACCATGCTGACGGACGACGGAGAAAGGGCCTTGTTTGCAGCGGCGGCGAATCTGGCTCCGGAGGTCGAGACACTGCGTGGACGGCGGGAATACCAGCCGGCGCTGGAGAAGATCGCAACGCTGCGTCCGCAGGTGGACTTGTTCTTCGATAAGGTGATGGTGATGGTCGAGGATGAGCCGCTGCGGCGGAATCGGCTGGCGCTGATTGCTATTGTGCTCGGCGGGTTTTCGTCGATTGCGGATTTTTCGGAGTTGGTTTCGGCATGATGCCCTGCAACACGCGACGGTACAGAGCCCTTCACCTGCAACATGTTCGATGAAACCCGGGAGTACGTGTGTCCGAAGAAATCTGGGCGTCTGTTGAAAGCTATGTCGATGGCCTGCTGATTCCGGCCGATCCGGTGCTGGACGCGGCTGTGGCCGCCAGCGAGGCGGCGGGGCTGCCGGAGATTGCGGTGACGCCGAGCCAGGGCAAGCTGCTCTATCTGCTGGCGCGCATGCTGGGCGCGCAGCGGATTCTGGAGCTGGGGACGCTGGGCGGGTACAGCACGATCTGGCTGGCGCGGGCGCTCCCGGACGACGGATCCGTGGTCACGATCGAGGCGGATAAGCACCATTGCGAAGTGGCGCGTTCGAATGTGGCCCGAGCGGACCTGAGCGCCCTGGTGGAGGTTCGCGAGGGCAATGCTCTCGACGTGCTGCCGGAACTCGGGGCTGAAGGGCTGGAGCCGTTCGATCTCGTTTTCATCGATGCCGACAAAGAAAACACGGAGGCCTACTTCCGGTGGGCGCTGCGACTGTCGCGCGTGGGCGCGCTCATCGTGGTAGACAACGTGATCCGCGAGGGCAAGGTGGCCGAGCCGGAGGCGGACGATCCGCGCGTGCAGGGAATGCGCCGCTTTTTCGAGGTGCTGGCGGCCGAGCCACGCGTGACGGCGACGACGATTCAAACAGTGGGCAGCAAGGGATACGACGGGTTCACGCTGGCGATGATCGTGCAGTAATCCCCTTCTCTTCCAGCCGCGGAGCGAGCCGCCCCCGATTTTCGGAGTTCAGGGCACGACGATGGCGGCCCCGTCGATACGGTCCTCAGCGACGGCGAGCAGGGCGTCATTCACTCTCTCCAGTGGAAACACGGTGGTGTGCGGGCGGATGCCGATCTGCGTTGCGATGGCGACGAAATCGCGCCCGTCCTGCCGGGTCATGTTGGCGACGCTGCGCAGCTGGCGCTCGCCCCAGAGCAGCGAATCGTAGTCGAACTGCGGGATGCGGTCGAGGTGAATCGCATTGATGGCAACGATGCCGCCTTTGCGCAGCGAAGCGAGTGCGGCGAGGACCACGTCGCCGCTGGGCGCGAATGTGATGGCCGAGTCGAGAGGCTCCGGCGGGATCGCGGTGGCATCGCCGACCCACTTTGCGCCGAGCGTATGCGCCAGTTTCTGGTGGGATGCGCCGCGGGTGGAGACGTACACTTCGCAATTCCAGTGCCGGAGTACTTCGATGGCGAGATGCGCGGAGGCTCCGAAGCCGAAGAGGCCGACGCGGTCTCCCGGGTGCACTTCGGCGACACGCAGGCTACGGAAGCCAATGATGCCGGCACAGAGCAGCGGGGCGAGATCGGTGGGGTTCGCCTGTCCGGGGAGCAGGATAAGAAAGTCGGCGCGGGCGACTGCGTACTCGGCGTATCCCCCATTCACGGAATAGCCGGTGAACGTGGGGTGATCGCATAGGTTTTCGCGGCCTTTCTGACAAAGCAGGCAGGTGCCATCGACGCCGCCGACCCAGGAGACGCCGTAGCGCTCCCCGATGCGGGGTTCCGTGATTCCCTGGCCCAGCTTCTGCACGCGGCCGACGATCTGGTGGCCCGGCGTGATGGCCGGATGCAGCGGCCGGAGTTCTCCGGCGGCGATGTGCAGGTCCGTGCGGCAGACGCCACATGCTTCAACTTTGAGCAGGACTTCGCCGGGGCCTGGCTCCGGGATCGGCAGGTCTTCAATCGCGAGCGGACGCGTGGCGACGGGAGCAGGTTGATGGAGAACAGCGGCGCGCATGACTCTTCAGATTAGTCCCGCTGCACGCCACGCGTTGCGCTCACCCAGAGGATGCTGAGAACACAGAGTCCGCGGAGCCGGTGCGCTAGGGGTGCTGACTGATGGAGAGCACGTTGCCATCGGGATCGCGGAACCACGCCACTTTCGCGCCTCCGGGCGCGTGCCAGACGCCGAGCGCATCCTGCTCAAGACCGGGATAGCGCTCCAGCGGAATGCCGGCCGCCGCGAGCTGACGGGCAAAGCCGTCGGCGTCGGGAACCTCCCAGCCCAGCACGGTGAATTTTTGCGGCTGGAAGTCCGGGATGATAGTCGCGCGCAGGCGGACACCGCCGATCTCGAAGACAAGCGCGAAGTTGTCTTCATAAAACAGGTGGAGACCGAGCTTGTCGCGGTAGAAAGCGCGGGCCGTGTCGGCGTTGCGGACCGGCACGAAGGCTACAAGTTTCTGATTCGAAAGCATGGTATGTCTCCGGATCGGAGCCAGTATAGGCCAGGAATCGGCACCGTAGAATAGAAACAGGGCCGTATGGATTTGCATGAAAAGATTCGCACTTTGCCGACGCGGCCCGGCGTGTATCTGTACAAGAATGCCGACGACGAGGTGATCTACGTCGGCAAGGCGAAAAACCTGCGCTCGCGGGTGCGCTCGTACCTGCTGGAAGCGTCACAAGCAAACGCCAAGACCGGATCGCTGATGCGCGAGGCGGTCGATGTCGACTACATCCTGGTCGATAACGAACACGAGGCGCTGGCGCTCGAAAACAATCTGATCAAGCAGCGGAAGCCGCGGTTCAACATCCTGCTGCGGGACGACAAGACGTATCCGTACGTGAAGCTGACCCTCACGGATCGCTATCCGAAGGTCTTTGTCACGCGGCGGCTGCGGCGCGACGGCAGCGCCTACTACGGCCCGTATTTTCCCGGGAATCTCGCGTACCGCGTGGTGGAGCTGATCCATCGCAGCTTTCTGCTGCCCAGCTGCAAGGTGGATCTGTCGCGGGATCATCTGCGGCCGTGCCTGCAGTACTACATTCATCGGTGCCTGGGACCATGCGTGCCGGGGCTGACAACGCCGGAAGCGTATGCAGAAGCGGTGCGGGATACACAGCTGTTCCTGGAGGGGCGCACCTCGGAGCTGAATAAGTCATTGCACGAGCGCATGGCGGCGGCGGCCGCAGCGGAACAGTTCGAGCTGGCCGGAAAGTATCGTGATTTGCTGATCACGGTGGATCAGCTGCAGGAGAAGCAGCGGATCGCGTCCGCGGAAGACGACGATGCCGATGTGTTCGGCTTTCATTACGAGAACAGCATGATTGCGGTGAATTTGTTTCACCTGCGCGGCGGGAAGATCGTCGACCGGCGGGAGTTTTTCTGGGAGGACCTGCCGGAGTTTGTCGTGGAGAGTGGCGAGGCCGAGGAGCAGGGGCAAGCGAGTGTTGTTGCGGAGGCTGCGTTCGATCCCGGAGCGTTCTTCTCCGCGCTGCTGAAGCAGCTCTATATCGATCAGCAGTACGTGCCAAAGAGCGTGTTCGTACCGGTTGAGTTCAGCGATCGTCCGACGCTCTCTGGACTGCTGGCGGAGCAGACGAAGCACCGGGTAGATATTGCTGTTCCACAGCGCGGCGAGAAGAGATCGCTCGTCGATCTCGCTGGGCAGAATGCGAAACAGAGCTATGACCAGCGCTTCCGCGTGCTGCAGCCGAGCCGTAAGGCGGTGCAGG
>DATEPN010000495.1:0-5341 GCA_035273225.1 Acidobacteriaceae bacterium
GTGCAGCGGCGGTGCCAGGCGGCCATCGATCGGGCGCTGGAGGCGTATTCCGTGGACCTGGTGCATCTGCATGGCATGGACTTCGATGCGTACCGGGTGCCGGAAGACGTTCCGGTGCTGGTGACGCTGCATCTGCCGCTCGCCTGGTATCGGCAGGAGGCGCTGGCGCGATGGAGAGGGCGCGCGGTCTTCGCCTGCGTGTCGGAGTCGCAGCGGCGGACGGGAGGCGCGGCGCTGGCGGGATTGGCGGATGAGGTGGTCGTGGTGGAGAACGGCGTGGCCATTCCGGAGCGATGGAACCAGGGCGAGCGTGAGCCCTTCGCGGTGGTGCTGGGGCGGATCTGTCCGGAGAAGAACCAGCATGAGGCGCTCGACGCGGGAAGCATGGCGGGCGTTGCTGTGTGGATTGGCGGGCACACCTTTCCGTATCGCGAACACCAGGAGTACTTCAGTGATAAGATTGCGCCGCGGCTGCAGTCTAACGGTGCAGGGCCGCAGCACCGGTTTCTGGATTCCGTTCCCCCACACGACAAACGAGAGCTGCTGAGCCGGGCGAGGTGTCTGCTGCATCCGACGCGGGCGCCGGAGACCAGTTCGCTGGTGGCCATGGAGGCGATGGCAGCGGGCACGCCGGTGATTGCATACCGGTCGGGCGCGCTGGAGGACATCGTTGAGCACGGGGTGACGGGTTTTCTGGTGGACAACGTGCGCGAGATGGCAGAGGCTATCGGAAACGTGGGCCATATTTCCCCCTCCGCATGTCGCAGCAGCGCGGAGCGGCGGTTCTCAAGAGAGCGAATGGTGGGCGCGTATCTGAACCTGTATGGGCAGATGGCGCGGAGAGCGGCGAAGGTGGCGCATGCCTGAACAGACCGAGTTCGAGATGCTGCGGGACGAGGCGCAGCTGGTGACGCTCGAGCCGGAGTGGAAGGCTCTGTGGCAGGACGATCCCATGGCCACGCCGTTTCAGAGTCCGGAGTGGCTGCTGCCGTGGTGGCGGCAGTTTGGCGGCGAGCTGCGGGCGGTGACGATCCGGCACGGGGCGCGTCTGGTCGGGCTGCTGCCGTTCTACCTCTATCACGACTGGCGCAGCGGGCTGCGGCAGCTTCTGCTGCTCGGCGTGGGCACGACCGATTACCTCGACGGGGTCTTTGCGCGCGAGTGCGAAGTGCACGACGTGCGCGAGGCGATGCGGCGGCTCTGCTCCGACGGGGAGTGGGACGCGATCACCGTGACGCAGCTGCGGCGGGAGTCGAAGCTGCGGCTGGCGCTGGAAGAGCAGGAGGGACAGGGCACGCGGTTTGAGGCGGAGAGCTGTTCGCGGATGCGGGCTCTGCGGATCGACGAGCTGCCGACGAAGCTGCGGCGCAATGTGGCCTACTACCAGCGGCGCGCTGCGGCGAAAGGTGAGCTGCGGCTGACGCTGGCGGATGAGAGCAATTACCTGGATTGCTTCGACATGCTGGAGAAGTTCCATGCGGAGCGGTGGGACGCGCGGGGGGAGCGCGGGGTGCTGGCCGACCGGCGGATGGTGGCCTGGCATCGGGAGTCGCTGCCGCTGCTGCTCCAGGCCGGGCTGCTGCGGATGTGCTGCCTGCGTCTCGATCACGAGCCGCTTGCGACGCTGTACGCCTTGGTCGATCCTCCGGAGCGGAGGGACCGGACCGAATACTTCTATCTGACGGCGCACTCGACGCGGCATGCGGAGCTGAGCCCGGGGACGCTGCTGCTGGCGCTGGCGATCGAAGAGGCCGCCGAGGAGGGCGTCGAGGTCATCGATATGCTGCGCGGCGACGAGCGGTACAAGGACTTCTGGCACGTGGAGCATACGCCGACGTGGGGGTATTCGCTGTCGCGGGCGACGGCTCCGTGCAAGTCGGCGGAAGCGGCGGCGTAAAGTCCTGGGAAAGCGGTTCGCTGAAGGCTAAAGCGTGTCCAGTTCAGGTCCGGCCAGCGGGCTTGCTTAGCGCTGGATCATCTTCTCCAGCAAATCAAATTGCTCCTGGGTTCCGAGCACAACCAGCACATCGTTTGCGTCGATTTTCGACGTTTCCTTCGGGTGCAGATCGAAGGAGCCATCGGACTTTCGGATGGCTAAGACCAAAGCACCTGAGGTGTTGCGGATGTCGGCCTCGGCGATGGTCTTTCCACTGAGCGGCGAGCCGCTGGAAATGCCGATTTGAAAGAGGCTGAAATCGACGAGGCCGCCGTGCGTCACCAAGTCGAGAAAGTCGACCGCTACGGGCTGGGTGGCCATGGCCGCCATGCGAATGCCGGAGAGGAAATAAGGCGAGATGACTCGGTTGGCGCCGGCCATGGTCAGCTTCTTCTCGGTCTCCTTGAGGCCGGCCCGGGCGACGATGTTGAGACTCGCATTGAGCTGGCGCGCCGAGAGGGTGATGTAGACGTTGGCGACGTCGGAGTCGGAGCAGGCGATGAGGCCGCGGGCGCAATCGATGCCGGCGGCCATGAGAACGGCATCGTCGGTGGCATCGCCAATGAGAACCGGAACGCCCTTCGCCTCGAGCTCATCGAGAGATTCCTTTTTGGGGTCGATGACGACGAAGGGAACCTGCCGCGTGAGAAAGACCTGCGCTACCTGATGGCCGACTCTGCCGAAGCCGCAGATGATGTAGTGATCCGTCATCTCCCTGATCTTCCTGTCCATGTTTCTCCTCTTGCGATAGCCGGTCATCTCGCCTGCGACGATGATCTCCACGACCTGTCCGGCAGCATAGATGGCGCTGCCGACCCCGCCCACAACAATGAACATGGTGAAGATCTTGCCTGCCGGCGAAAGAGGGTGGACTTCACCGAATCCGACGGTAAAGAGCGTGGTCACGACCATGTAGACGGAATCGAGGAGCGTCCATTTCTCGATAACGACGTATCCCAGAACTCCGATGACGGCAATGGCCGCGAGAAAGACGATCGCGGGGAAGAGTCTTCGAAAAGGGTGGTTCATATCAGGGTCGATCCTGCTTTTCGACAGCGCTCCTGTGGGTTCTGCGGTGGGGCCGGTCCCCTCTCGAAATCCTCTCAGAGAAACTGGCTTTCAGTGCGGGCAATCACGAGCGTGGTGCGTTACTCGTGGTCGCTGGCGAAGGCTCCGTGCAAGTTGGCGGAGGCGGCTTGTTTGATTTTCCCTCACCGGCTCAAGCCGGATGTATTGCTGGGTTTGCGGCACGACTGAAGTCGTGCCCTGATACCAAAGCTCGTTGAGTTTCTGCGCACCGGGGCTGTGCGGTCCGGAAGCGCATCCCTCAGGGGCTAAAGCCCGGGACCATGGTGGCACGTTACGGCACGGCTGAAGCCGTGCCCTTTCAAAGCAGCGAATTTGCTGGGAAGCCATCGGTTCAAGGACTCAGGGGCTAAAGCCCGAACATTTACTGAGCGCGTTACGGCACGACTGAAGTCGTGCCCTGATACAAGCGCGTCCGCAGCAGACGATTCCGCGCTCCGGAGAACGACATTTCAGCATTGTTTGTGAGGCTCCGGCGCAGGCGTTGCGAGGGGCGGCGCTGCCGGCTGCGGCGGGATCGGCGGCGGAGGAGCGGTGGCGTAGTGGTGGAGGAAGTCGGCGAAGGGGCGTTGGCGGCGGGCGGCGCGGAAGTCTTCGCGGGGTTCGCAGTAGCGGGGGAAGCGCACATCGGCGCGCGTGTGTCCGAGGCGATCGAGGGCGTCTTCCCATTTGGTTTTGAGGTCGCGGAAGGCGGCCTGGCCGATGGGCGGAATGGGTGTGGGCTCGTGCGGGGTTTCGGGCGGGTTGCGGGGATCGGGGAGGCGCGGGGCGCGGAGGTTGCCGGCCTTGCTGGCGGGGCAGACTTTGCAGCCGAGGAGGGACTCGTCGGCTCCCTGGGCGAGGGCGGCGACGCAGGGTTCGCAGACGGATTTGGGGATGGGTGCGGGCGGGAGGTCGTCGAGAGGGTGGGACGAGGGGGTAGGGGAGAGGCGGTAGGGGGCAGGGACGTCGGCGGCGGCGGAGAGGTGCGCGAGTTCGGGAGCGGGAGCGCTGTCGCGCTGGCCCAGGTCTGCCAAAGGAGGCCAGACATCGGGCACCCGGGGTTCGGCGGTGGGAGCGCTGCCGCGCTCGTCCAGGTCTGCAACAACGGGAGACATGGGGCACCCGGACGCGTCGCTCTGGACGGAGGCAGGGGCGGTGTCGTCAAGGGATAAATGCAGGTCCTTCGACTCCGCGCTGCGCGCTTCGCTCAGGATGACAGTATCTCTGCTCTGCTGAGCTTCGGGAGCCGACTGTGTGGGAGCGGCGGAGGCGGGGTCTCCGGTGGGGAGGAAGAGGTTGGGGTCGAGGCCGAGCTGGTGGCATTTGAGGCGGAATTTGGCTTCGGCGAGCTGGTGGGCCTGGGCGATCTGCATGAGGCGGCAGCCGTAGAGGATGCCGCGTCCGTTCTCAGGCGGCATGTGTCCCCAGGCGAGGGCGCGGATGGTTTGGGAGGCGACGAGCTGGATGGCGGAGGCGTCTTCGACGAGGAGGACGGTGATCGGGCCATCGTGGCGGGTCTCGTCCCAGCGCAGATGCTTATGGCAGAATTCGTGGCCGCGGAGGGCCCAGCTGCGGCAGTGGCGTCCGTGGCCGAGGACGTAGCGGCACTGGCGGTCTTCGGGGGCCAGGCCGCCGCGGTTGGCGGGTTCGGGTTGCTGGAGCGTTTCGTTCATAGAATTCCTTTTTTAAAAAGATCCCCTTGATCCCCCGGGAAGTTATTCAATCCGGGGGCAGTTAGCTGTTCGGAGTACCCCCCTTGTTCCTGTTGCGGGTGGGGTACAGAACGAAAAAGAAAATGCAGGTACTTCGACTGCGGTCGTCCGCGTGGCGGACGACCTGCGCTCAGGATGACAACGCAAAAAGGAAAAGCCCGCCGAGGCGGGCTTTTGGCGCTTTTTCTACTCTAACTTCAGGATATCTGGTTCAGGGGGATTTTCTCTCAGCTTTCCTGGCGGCGAAGTTACATGGAATGTTAGGGAACACGAAAGTAAGGCTTGACGGGAAAAGCGAGGGGATAGGCGATAGGGTGTAGGGGATAGGTCGCGATATGTCCGAGTTGCCGGTAATTCGGCCAGAATCTATGCCGGGGCCGAATCCTGGCTCAACCCGCAGTGGCGGCAGCAACGCCATCCTCTCCGTCCTTCGATCTTCCAGTCCCATTTCCAATAGAAGTACTTTCCGCATCGAGGACAACGGAATCGGTTCAGCCACACTCCAGCGGCAATTTGTCCCACGAACCAAGCTGCAACCTCCAGACATACTGTTCGCCCAGACACATCGAAGCGGGAATCGGCTTGGGAGAGGATTCCCAGCCCCACGAGAACCCAGAACGAATTG